>DATBRS010000215.1:0-21292 GCA_036560185.1 Myxococcota bacterium | reverse complement strand
GTCGAGATCAAGGCGAGCGATCTCGGCGCGCTCGCAGCTCAGGACGAGGTCAGCTTCATCTATGCGCCGTCCGAGGCGATCGAGGAGAACCTCCCGGTCGCCAGCTGCGTCGGCGCGCTCACGCAGAACGGTGCAGTCCCGAACTACGCCGTCGGCGCGGACGGCTGGGACGGCGCCGGGCTCGGGAGCGCCGCGCTCCAGTACTTCTTCGAGAACGGGACGCCCGACATTCCGGACGAACGGAGCGAAGTCGAACGCGCGCTCTTGACCTGGAGCCAGTACGCGTCGATCACGTGGTCGCCCGCGCCGTCGGCGCGCCAGCCGCGAGCCGTCGATTTCCTCTGGGCGAGAGGCAGTCACGGCGACGGCAATGCCTTCGACGGGCCCGGTCAATTGCTCGCGCACGCGTACATGCCTTCACCCCCGAACGCGGAGCCCGAGGCCGGGAACGTTCACTTCGACGACGACGAGACTTGGCGAGTCGGCGCGAACGTCGACATGTACACCGTCGCCCTGCACGAGATCGGTCACGCCCTCGGCATCGGCCACTCCGCCGACCCGTCGGCAGTGATGTACACGCACTACAGCGGGCCGGTGAATGGACTCGCACCCGACGACGTGGCCGCGATCCGTTCGATCTACGCGCGCGTCGGCCCATCGCTCGGTGATGTCTACGAGCCGGATGACACGTCGAGTCGGGCGCGCGCCCTAGGGCCGCCCGAGACGCACTCGATCGCACCGGAAACCGACGTCGACTTCACGACATTCAGCTTGGCCTTGCCTGCCGACGTGATCCTCACGGCATCCGCAGCGACGGCTGCCGACGACACGCTCCTCACGCTCTACGACGCACAGGGCATCGCGCTCGAAGTGAACGACGACTTCGGCGGTACGAAACACTCCCAGATCGAGCGATCGCGCGCCGGGGGAGATCCCCTGCCGGCGGGCACCTACTTCGTCTCCGTCGAGGAAAGCGGGCGAGATGCGGAGATCGGCGCTTACGTGCTGAGCCTGCATACCGTCCCCTACCCGGGGCCTGACCCGTACGAGCCGGACGACTCGCGCGCGCAGGCAAACCCGCTCACGCCACCTCCCTGGCGGCAGGCCCACACGATCTCGCCGGCCAGCGACGCGGACTACTCGGTGTTCACCGTCAGCGAGCTCAGCGAGGTTTGGGTCGAGGCGCACTCCGCCGGCGGGCCCTCCTCCGACCTCGAGATGTGGCTCCTCGCGAGCGACGGTTCGATCGTCGAGCACGCGGCTGGAGCGTTGGGCACAGCGCGCATCGACCGCACGCGCGTCGATCGAGACTGGCTCGCGCCCGGGAGCTACTACGTCGTCGTGGGCGAGGTCGGCAGCGATGCGGAGTCAAAGTACGAACTCACGCTGGAGGTGCGAGGCGTCCCGTATGGCGGTGACGACGCATACGAGGAGAACGATTCGCTAGCGACCGCCTGGGATTTCACTGCGTGGGAGGGGCGATCGTTGTCCACCCTGCTCGGCGGCCCCTACCAGTCGGACGACGACTACTACCGAATCGACGTCCCGCGTGACCGCCGCAGACTGACGATCCAGTGCGGGCACTATCCCCCGGCTCCGTTCCTGAACATTCAGCTGCTCGATGCCGTCGGCACCGTCCTGAGCTCTTCGGAAGGCACTCCGCTCGACCAGATCCAGATGGACGTCCCAAGCGCGCGCCCCCACTTCCTCCGCGTGTATGGAGACAACTCGGGCCCCGCGTACAGCTGCTCATGGCACGCGGATTGGGTGCGCCCACTCGAACCACCCGAGAACGACGCCTTCGCGCGCCGCCTCCCGATTCCCGGCCTGCACGAGTGGGTGTCCGCCGACAACTACTGGGCGACCAAGGAGCCGGGCGAGCCCGTACACGCCGGTGATCGTGGTGGGCGCTCGGTCTGGTGGAGTTGGACGGCGCCGAGTACGGGCGACTTCTCGATCACGGCCCAGGGGCAGCTCAATACGCTGCTCGCCGTCTATCGGGGCGATCGGGTCGATGCGCTGACGTCCGTCGCCGAGAACGACAACGCGCAGGGCACGCTGGGGAGCGGCGTCGTCTTCGCTGCGAGCGCAAACGACACCTACGCCATCGCCGTCGACGGCCAAGGTGGCGGGCAAGGCCGCTTCAGTCTGGTCGTGCAGCCGGTGCTCGCGCCCCCGCCGCCGCCGCCCCCTCCGCCGCCCCCTCCGCCACCTCCGCCGATCGTGCCCGCGGTGCAGGTCTCCTGGTCGAAGTTCGCAGCCAAGTGCAAGGCGCGCGTGAGCTCGTGCAAGGTGAAGGCGACGCTCGTCGCACAAAACCCGGGCGACGGACCCTCGACCCTCCAAGTGAACTATCTGCTGTCGGAGGACACGAACCTCAGTGCGGACGACACCTTGGTCCGTGTCGTCCAGGTTCCGAGCCTCGCTGCGGGCGCGACGACGAGCCTCAAGCTCAAGACCTCGCTCGGGGCGAGCTACGGCCCGAAGGGGAGATACCTGATCGCGCAGGCGATCAGCGACGGAGGAATCCACACGGCCGTCTACGGCCCGATTCGCTGAGCGCAGCGGGGCGCCGAGGCGTGCGCGAGACCTCCGCTCCTCGCTCAGCGACAAGCCTCCGCCTGCCCGAACTCCCCCGCGCATTCGCTGCAGAGCGAGCCCGAGGAGGCCGGCAGCACCAGCGCGTCGCGCTTCTGCTGCCGCGCGAGAGCGGTGCGCTCCGCGCGCGTCGCGAAGCTGCGTGTGCCGAGCGCGTCGACGGCGTCGACCCACGAGCCGTACGACGGATTCGGCAGCGCGAACCAGCGCTCGCCCCACCAGGCGAAGTGCTGGCACACGAGCGCGTCGCGCACGGCGCGGCCACCGTAGATGCCGTCCACGAAGTCGCCGAGGTTGTCGCCGAAGAGCGCGAGCACGCGGTAGCGCTTGCCGATCTCCACGCGCCGCGAGCCCTTCTCGCGATCCGAGAGCCACGGCGCCTGCTCGTTGCGCAGCAGCAGGTTCTGCTCGCAGTCCTTCAGCGGCAGCCGTTGCTCGACGAGGTTCTTGCACGTCGCGGCCTCCTCGCAGGCGGCCGGCTCGCTCGGCGCGCACTCGCGATTCGTGACGTAGAAGATCTCGACGCCTCGCGACGCGGCGTAGTCGAGGAAGGGCTTCGCGCCCGCAATGCGCGTCGCGTGGGAGAGATCGACCCACGCCTTCCAGCGCTCCCCGAACGCCGCGCCGTAATCGCTCGGCGGCAGCGACTCGTCGATCGGATTCCGCAACAGGTCCGCCGCGAACGGCGAGTTGTCCAAGACGGTCTCGTCGATGTCGAGGATGATCGCGGGCGGCAGGCCCCGCGCAGCCACGCCGCTCCTCGCGCGCTCCTCGGGCGGCAGCGCATCCCAATCGGGCTGCGCGAGCGCGGCGTCGAGCGCGTGCCGCGCGAGCGCGTAGACGGTGCGCGTCAGCGCGTCGTACTCGGCGGCCGTCTGCTGCCAGCTCAGCGCGAGTAGCTCGTCCGCCGGCGCTGGCACCGCAGCGCCCGCCGCCTGCGCGGGAACCGGCGTGCGTGGAGACGCGACGCAGGCGAGGCAGACGCTCGCGACGAGCACGGCGCCGCGCGCCGACGCCGAAAACCGATGGGTCGAACGCATCGCTCCTCCTGGATCGCGCGCGAGTCTCACGCCGACTGCAGGCTCGCGCGCGCCGCCACGATGCGCGGCGCGGCGAGCGGGCGAGCGTACATGCGCTCGACGTAGGCCCCCGCGCTCGGGCAGTGATCCAGCAGCCCGCGCGCGCTAGCCCAGTCGAGCGTGTAGGCGACGATGAAGTCCGCCACGCTCACGCGTCTGCCGGCGACGAACTCGCGCCCCTTCAGGTGATCATCGAGGATCGTGGCCGCGGCGCGCGCCTCGCGCGAGGCGAGCGCGACATCGGCGGGAATGCGATCCGCCTCGGGATACAGCGCGGTGTGGCGCTGAATGCGCCAGAGCGGCTGCTCGAGCTCGGTGACCGCGAAGAGGCTCCAGCGATACGCCTCGCCGCGGCCCGCCGCATCGCTCGGAAGCAGGCCCTTCTCGGGGAACTTGTCGGCGAGGTAGAACGGGATCGCCGCGGATTCGGTGAGCACGAGGTCGCCGTCCACCAGGACTGGCACCTTGCCGGCCGGGTTCAGCGCCAGGAACTCCGGTGTGCGGTGCTCGCCCGCGGCGAGGTCCACGCGCACGGCTTCGAAGGGGACGCCCAGCTCTTGCAGCGTCCAGCGCACGCGGATCGAACGGGTCGGGGCGAGCTCGTAGAGCTTCATCGCGGTCTCCTGTTTCGAGCGCTTGCCGATGGGACGTTCGGGGGCGGCGGGTTCCGACGTCGATTCGCGCTGCAGCGGAAAAAACTCGTCTCGCGGCCCAGCTCGCGCACGCCTCAGCCGCGCGCGGCCTCGTAGTGGGCCGCGTCCGGCTCGGCCAGCATCTCTGCGTACTGCGTCATCGTGTACGGGAACTGCGTGACGATGCGGCCCGAGGGCGCGCGGTAGTAGCCGCCGCAGTCGCTGCGCCACACCGTGATGGCGGCGATGTCCTTCTGTAGCTCCTCGTTGTAGGCGGCCATCGCGGCCGGCCGCACGTCGATCCACGCGAGCCCCTCGTCGAGGATGCGGCGGATCCCGCGCACCGCGTAGCCGCTCTCGAGCTCGAGCATGGTGATCAGGGAGTTGTTGTTGGTGTTCGGGCCGTAGAGCATGAACAAGTTGGGGAAGCCGCTGGTGGTGATGCCCCGGTACGCGATCGCGCCGTCGCGCCAAGCGTCGCGGATGTGCACGCCGCCGCGGCCGGCGATGTCGAGCGCTGCGAGGTAGCGCGTGGTCTCGAAGCCCGTCGCGAACACGATCGTGTCGGTCGGCCGCAGCTCGCCGCGCGCCGTGAGGATGCCCTCGGGCACGACGCGCCGGATGCCCTCGTCGACCAGATGCACGTTCGGCTGGTTGAAGATCGGGTAGTACTTGTTTGAGATCAGCGGGCGGCGGCAGCCGTAGCGCCAATCGGGCGTGAGCCGGCGCCGCAGCTCCGCGTCGCGCACGAGCTCGAGGTTGCGCCGGCCGGCGTCCTCGGCGTCGGCGAGCAGCTTCGGGTCGTCGAAGCGGATCGCGGCCTCGAGCTGCGCCCAGAGCTCCTCGCGATGCGCGCGCACGGCCTCCGGGTGGGCGCGGAAGTGCGCGAGCTCCACAGTCGTGAACGGCTCGTCCTTCTTCGGCAGCACCCACTGCGGCGTGCGCTGGTAGATGTCGAGGCGCGCGACGATCGGCGCGATCTCCGGCGCCGTCTGCACGGCGCTCGCGGCGCTGCCGATCAGCGCCACGCGCTCACCCGTTAGGTCGTGGGACCCCGGCCAGCGCGCAGTGTGGAACTGCGTACCAGCGAAGTCGGCGAGGCCGGCGATCTCCGGCAGCGCGATGTCGTTGAACATGCCGATCGCGCTGATCAAGAAGCGCGCCGAGAGCCGGCGGCCGTCGCCCAGGGTCGCGCGCCAGAGAGCCGCGCCCTCGTCCCAACGCACCGACTTCACGTCCACGCCGAAGCGACAGCGCGGCAGCATCCCGTACTTGCGCGCGACGTGCTCGACGTACTCGCGGATCTCGGGCTGGCCGGCGTAGGGACGCGACCAATCGGGCTTGGGCTCGAACGAGTACGAGTAGAGGTGCGACTGCACGTCGCACTCGGCGCCGGGGTAGCGGTTGTGCCACCAGGTGCCACCGACGCCGTCCGCTCGCTCGACGATCACGAAGTCCGTGATGCCTGCGCGCTCGAGCTCGATGCCGGCGCAGATGCCGCCGGGGCCGGCGCCGATCACGAGCACGGTCACGCGCTCGGGGAGCGCGGTGTTCGGCGCGGACGCGGTGGCTTGCGAGCTCATCGGGCGCGAACGATCGCGCGACTCTCCGGGCCGCCGCCACGCAGATCGCATCGGGATTGGAGATCGCCGTCGCACAACCCGCGCGGAGCGGGGAAGCGCGGAGCGACCCGCGCAGAGCGGGGACGGGACGGGAGCGGGGACGTTCCGCAACTAAGTCAACCAATTCAGCGAGTCGAGGGCGTGGCAGCGGACGCCTTCGACCGCTTCCGGTCGACGCGGACGGTTCTCATAGGCCCACGGAGCCGACTCGCTCGCTGCGTTGGTTGCGTTGGTTGCGGAACGTCCCCGAGTCGTCGGCCTGCGAGCTCGTCGCGGCGACGATCGCGCGCCTCTCCGGGCCGCCGCCAGGCAGATCGCATCCGGATTGGAGATCGCCGTCGCACAACCCGCGACATTCGTCGGGCGCGGCGCGTGAGCGCTAACCTCGCGTGGCGCGCCGCGGCAGAACGAGCCGCCCGGCGAGCGCGATCGCCAGCGCGCACGCGCCGGTCGCGAGCAGCACGCGCGCCGACGAGCCCGCGATCACCACGGCGCAGAACGCGGCGCCGATCGCGCCGAGCGCGATGTCGAGCGCGCCGCCGCTGCGCAGCGCGGCGAGGCAGGCGGCGCCGTAGGTGAGCAGCGCGAACAGCGTGGCGGCTTCGATCAGCACGCCGAACTGTTCGCCGAGCGTCGGCGCGAAGCTGAGCGCGGCGGCGATCGTTCCGAGCGCCGCGGCGGCGACGAGCCCGAGCGTGGGCGTGTCGCCGTTGCGCAAGCGCGCGAGCGCGCGCGGCAGCAGTCCACGCTCGGCCGCCGCCTGACTCACTTGCGCCGTGAGCAGCACCCAGCCCGCGAGCGTGCCGAGCGCCTTGATCAGCGCGGCCGCCGCGATCAGCGGCCCGACGAGCGGGCCGAGCGCGCGCTCCGCGGCGAGCGCGAACGGCGCCGAGGAGGCCGCCAGCTGCTGCGCAGGCACGAGGCCGACGATCACCGTGCTCGCCGAGATGTAGACGGCCGCCGCGATCGCGACGCCCGCGACCGTCGCGATCGGCACGTTCTTCTCGGGCTGCTCGACGACCGCCGCCGCCACGCACGCGCTCTCGAGCCCCGTGAACGCCCAGAACACCAGCACCAGCGAGCCGGGAACGACTTCGAGCAGCGGTGCGCCCGCCGGGTTCCACTCGGCGCGGTACAGCTCGGGGTCGAACAGCGCCCAGCCGGCGGTGCCGAGCAGCAGCAGCGGCGCGAGGCCGGCGATCAGTAACAAGCCGTCGACTTGGACGACGAGGCGCGGGCTGACGAGATTCAGCAGCATGACCGCCCAGAGCAGTGCGACGGTCACGAGCGCCAGCGCGGCGCTGGATGCGAGGCCCGGCACGAGCGCGGCGAGATAGCCGGCCGCGGCCGCCGCGATGGCGACGTTCCCGATCAGGCACGAGCTCCAGTACCAGAGGCTCGCCTGGAATCCGACGTACGGGCCGAACGCTGCGTGCACCCAGCTCGCCGGGCCGCCCGCGACGGGGCTGCGCTGCGCGAGGCGGCTGAACACGAGCGCCAGCACCAGCGCGCCGAGCGCCGCGAACAGCCAGCCGATCAGCGAGACGCCGCCCACCGCCGCGAGCGTCGCGGGCAACAAGAAGATGCCCGAGCCGATCATGCTCCCGGCCACGATCACGGTCGCGAGCACCGGGCCGAGCTTGCGGCGGGCGCCCACGCGCGTGTGCCTAATGCTTCGGCGCGCGAGAAGCGCCGGACTCGAACGCGGCGGGCGGCGCGAGCTCGCGGCACTCGGGAATGAGCGCGCGCATGCGCGCGCCGAAGCTGCGCAGCGCGACCTCGCTCGCGCCCAGCGGCCCCGCGCGATAGCTGCTCGACGCCATGCCGGCCTGCACGCGCTCGATCAGCGCCTTGTCCTCGGCGCTCACGCGGCGGTTGATGCGCCAGTTCAGGTAGCGCGCGGCGCGCATCTCGCGGCGCTCGTCGGGCAGCGCGTAGGCGATCTCGCGGATCACGGTCTCGGTGGGCGAGACGGGAATCCACTGCATGAAGTCGACCTGATCGGGGTAGACGTCGAAGGCGAGGTTCGGCCAGAGCTTGAGGTAAACCCAGCTGCGCGGGCGCTCCGGCCCCGGCGCGCGATCGTCGGGGAGAAATTTCTGATACGCGCGCTCCGAGAGATTGCTCGACGGCCGCGTCTCGAGCTCGCCAGACATGCGGTCGATCCACTCGTGCGATTCGACGCGGTAGCTGCGGCCGAAGAGGCGCGTGAGCCCCGGATGCGCGACCGGGATGTGCAGGCCGTCGGAGTAGTTGTCGCCGACGTTCTTCCAGTTCACGGCGCGCGGCCGCAGCGTCACGCGGCCGAGCGGCTGCAGGCGCTCGAAGGAGTGGCGCGCGATCTCCGCGGCATACGGCGCCATCATCTCTGCGACGCTCGGCCCGCCGCTCGCGAGCCGCACGAACACGAAGCCCGCGCAGACCTCCGTCTCGACGCCCGCGAGCCCGTGCGCGGCAAAGTCCAGCGCCGGGAAGGCGTCGCGGTCCGTCACGCCGACGAGCCGGCCGTCGAGCTCGTAGGCCCAGGCGTGATACGGGCAGACGATGCGCCGGCAGCTTCCGCGCGCGCCGTCGAGCAGGCGCGCGGCGCGATGGCGGCAGACGTTGTGGAAGCCGCGCACCTCGCCGTCCGCGCCGCGCACGACGAACAGCAGCTCGCCCAGGAATTCGAAGGTGTGGAAGTCACCGGGCTGCGGGACGTCGCTCGCGTGGCACACGACTTGCCACGAGGGCCGCAGCACGCGCTCACGCTCCAGCGCGAAGAAAGCCGGATCGCGGTATGTCCACGCGGGCAGGCTGGTGTCGTCGCTCGGCGTGCGCACGGCGAAACTCTCTCCTCCTGCGCCCCGCGTCAGGCCGGGCACGGCTCCGTGCCGATCACGCGCTCGCCCTCGAGCGCGTCGAGCTCCTCGCCCGAGAGCCGGAGCAGCGTCCCTAACACTTCGCGCGTGTGCTGGCCGAGCAGCGGCGCAGGCAGCTCGATCGCGTGCGGCGCGGCGCTCGTGCGGTGCGGCGCGGAGGGGCTCGGCTGCACGCCGACGGCCTCGCGCTCGATCCATTGCCAGAACGCGCGCGCCTCGAGCTGCGGATGCGTGAGCACCTCGTTCACGTCGAGCACGCCCGCGGCCGGAATGCCGCGCTGCGTGAGCGCCGCCACGAGCTCGTCGCGCTCGCGGCTGCGCGTCCATGCGGCGAGCGCGGCGTCGACGCGAGCGTGCTGGCGGCGCCGCTCCTCGGCCTGCTCGAGCGCCGGCGTCTGCAGCTCCGCGGCGCCGGCCAGCGCGCGCAGCTCGCGCCACTGCGCGTCGCTCTCGACGCTGAGCGTGAGCCATTGATCCTCGCCCGCGCACGGGTAGTTGCCCTGCGGTGCGTGAGCCGCGTGGCGATTGCCGAGCCGCGGCGGCGCTTCGCCGAGCAGCGTTTGATGCGCGATGCCGTGCAGGCCGAGGCCCATCAGCGCCTCCGCCTGGGAGAGATCGACGAGCTGGCCCGCGCCGCTGCGCCGCGCGGCGAGCAGCGCGAGCGTGAGCGCCGCGGCGCCGTGCACGCCAGCGACGGGATCGCCGAGCGCGATGTGCTGCATGGTCGGCGGCTCGCCGTCGTTGCCGTTCAGGTGGGGCAGGCCGGAGGCCTGCTCGACGGTCGACCCGTACGCGCGGAAATCGTGCTGGGGCCCGCCGCGGCCGAACGGCGGCATGGTGAGGATCGCGAGCCGCGGATTCACGGCGAGCAGCTCGCGCTCGCCGAGGCCGAGCTTGTCCATCACGCCGGCGGAGTAGTTCTCGATCACGCCATCCGCTTCCGCAGCGAGCGCCTTGAAGATCTCGACGCCGCGCGGATGCGTGAGGTCGAGCGTGATGCCGAGCTTGTTGCGGTTGACCATGTTGTGCGAGAGCGATTTCTCGTAGAAGCGCTCGCGCAGGAACTTCTCGCTGATCTCGGGCCCTCTCCACCAGTCGATGCGCTGGCGCGACTCGATCTTCACCACTTCGGCGCCGAGATCCGCGAGATGCCGCGCGGCGAGCGGACCCGCCCAGCCCATGGTGAGATCGAGCACGCGCAGCCCGCGCAGCAGCGCCGGCCGCACTCCGGGCTCGCGCAGAGGACATCGCGGCGCGCGCGGAGTCGGGAGCGCGGCGCGCGCCGCGGGGGGCGCCACGCTCGCGCCGAGCGGCGCGAGCGTGGCGGCGCGCATCGGCGCCGTGCGGGTGAGCCGGAACGGCGGCCCGGGCACGCGCAGCCGCCGCCCGTGAGAAAGCGCGAGCTCGCGCAGGCTCCCGCGCGCCGCGAGCTGCTCTCCCCCTAACAGCTCGGCCAGCGTGCTGACGCGCGCGATCGGGATCCGCCGCGTCTGGCCCGCATTCACCCAGTGATCCGCCGTGTTCGCGCGGAAGACGGGGCCGAGCAGCGCGTCGACCGTGTCCGCCGACGCGAGTCGCAGCGCGAAAGTGTGAAATTGCGGATCGCGCGCCAGCTCGGGCATGCCGGCCAGCGCACACAGGTCGCGCCACTGCTTCGGCGTGAGCGCGGTGACGCCGATCCAGCCGTCGCTCGCGGCGTAGATCGTCGCCGGATAGTTCGGCGGGAAGCGATTGTGCCCGAGCCGCGTCAGCAGGTCGGCGCCGTTGAAGAAGGCGATCGGCGCGACCTCCGTGAGGCACATCGTGGCCTCGAGCAGCGAGACGTCGACGACCGCGCCGCGCTCGTCCGGCGCGAGCGCGCGCCCGAGCAGCTCGGCGCAGAGCGCGGCGAACGCGGTGACGCCGCCGAGCAGCGAGGCCGGGTAGCCGCTCGGGATGCGCGGCGCGCGCCCCGGCTCGCCGATGCTCTTCACCCAGCCGATCTGCGCGCAGATCGTCGCGTCGCTGCCGGGCTGCTCGGCGAGCGGGCCGGTGAGGCCGTGCCAGGAGAGCGCGCCGACGATCGCGTGCGGCGCGGCCGTCCGGATGCGCGCGAGGGGGATGCGCGGCTGCCCGCAGTCGAGCACGACGTCGGCGTGCGCGACCCAGCGCAGCGCCTCCGCCTCGCTCGCGGCGACGGCGCTCTCCTTGTTGGGGCTCAGCAGCGCATGCAGCCCGCTCTCGCCGCCCTCGCTCGCGGGCGCGAACGGCGGCAGCCGCCGTGTCGCGTGGCCCGCGGGCGGCTCGACGTCGATCACGCGCGCGCCGAAGTCCGCGAACAGCCTGCCGCAGACCGCGGTCGCGACCGAGCCGCCCAGGTCGACGACCGTGATGCCTTCGAGCGGAGGAGGGAGCGCGTCTGCCATCGAAGCCTCGGGCGCCGCGACCGGGCCGCGCGCGCAGTCTGCGGAGTTTGTCACAACCGCGCGCCCGGCCGGCGCTCGATTGAAATCCAAGTTCGCCTCGACTACTCCCCCACCTTCGCGAGATTCGAACCGATCGAGGTGCCGCACGATGAGGGAGTTCAGGGGCCGCGTCGCGGTCGTGACCGGAGGCGCCAGCGGCATCGGCAAGGCGCTGGCGAAAGCCTTCTTGGGCGAGGGCATGCGCGTCGTGATCGCCGACATCGAGGCGCGCGCGCTCGAAGCCGCGACCCGAGAGCTCGGCGGCGACGTGCTGGGCGTCGTCACCGACGTCGCGAATCCCGCCTCGGTGACGGCGCTCGCCGAGCGCGTGTTCGCGACTCACGGCGCGTGCCACATCCTCTGTAACAACGCGGGCGTCGCCGCGCCGAACCTCGACTTCTGGGAAACCGAGCCGTCGGATTTCCAGTGGGTGCACGGCGTCAACGTCGGCGGCGTCGCGCACGGCGTGCAGGCCTTCGTGCCGCGCATGATCGCGTCGGGCGAGGAAGGCTTCGTGCTGAACACGTCCTCCGGCGACGGCGGCATCTCGCCGCTCGCGCAGCAGGTGGTCTACGCCTCGAGCAAGGCGGCCGTCTCGATCATGACGGAGTGCCTCGCGGCGCAGCTCGTCGGCCGCAAGACCAAGCTGCGCGCCGCCATCTTCTACCCCTCCGGCGGAATGCTCAACACGGGGATCTGGACGACCAAGCGCAATCGCCCGAGCGAGCTCGCGCGCAAGCACGCGGTCGACCCGGCGCGCGAGACCACCTTCGAGGCGTTCATGGAGGGCGCGCGCAAGGCGGGCTTCGCGATGCCGGTGCAGGATCTCGACGCGCTGGCGCAGTTCGCGCTCGCTGGCATTCGCAACGAGGACTTCGTGATCATGATCGGCCGCGAGTCGATGGAGGCGACGCTGCGCGAGCGGGCCGCGAAGCTGGCGCGCGGCCAGTGCCCGATCGAGCTGCAGCACATGGGCCTCGACTGAGCGCGGCTGGACGCCCGCGCGATCCCTAACAGCGGAAGCGCCCGCCGAGCCGGGCCGAACGAGGAATCGACATGGCCATCGACCCCAAGGACCTGAAGATCAACCCGGGCGACATCGCCGGCTGGCCGATCCTGAAGATCGACTACGCCACCGACGCGGCGAAGCTGGCCGCGCTGCTGCCGCCGGGCATCGAGCCCGGCGCGGCTCCGGGCGTGCACCTCTCGATCTACTCGGTGCCGGTCCCGGACGAGCCGGAGTACGGCATCGTCGTCAGCATCGACGCGAGCTACCGCGGCACACCGGGCGCGTACGCGCTCGCCTACGGCATCGATCAGGAGTCGGCGGTCTACATCAGCAAGGAGACGAACGGCCAGCCGAAGTTCCTCGCCGAGATCGAGTACTTCCGGCTCGGCGACGGCGTGCGCGCGCGCTGCTCGCACCACGGCTACACGTTCCTCGAGTTCGCGGGCAAGACGAGGGGCGCGCTGGAGCTGCCCGAATCGCAGCTCGAGCACGAGTGGTGGATCAAGGTCTCGCGCGCCGTCGGCGGCGCCGAGAAGAGCTACGACTTTCCGCCGCACGTCGTGATGGTGAAGGCTGGCTACCGCCCGATCCATCGCGAGCGCGTCGAGGGCGAGCTGCGGCTGATCGACAGCCCGTGGGACCCCATCGCGGAGGCGCTGCCGGTGCGCGGCCCGGTCACGGCCTACCTCTCGACCGCGATGCCGACGCTGCGCGAGATCACGCTCGAGGGGCGACTCGATCCGGAGGCCTTCTGGCCCTTCGCCGATACGATCGGCGGCTCGCGCTGGCCGGGTTTCCGGGGCGGCCCGCGCCGGCGCTGAAGCGCGCCGCACGCGACCCTGCCCGCGCCGGCGCTCGCGCCGGCTGCTAGGAGTCCACGCTCGGTGAAGCTCGACTCGAAGGCCGCGCGCCGCATCGCGCGCTCGCTCGCGCTCGCGCTGGCCGCACTCGCGCTGCCGCTCGCCACCTCCGCGGCGGTGGAGGAGATCGTGGTGACCGCGGCGCGCGTCGAGCAGATCGGCTCCGAGGTGCCGCTCGCGATCTCGCGGGTCGAGCGCGACGACATTCAGCGCCGCCAACTGCTCGGCCTCGACGAGTCGCTGCAGCGCGTGCCCGGGCTCTTCTTCTCGAACCGGTACAACTACTCGCGCGACCTGCGCATCTCGATCCGCGGCTTCGGCGCGCGCGCGAACTTCGGCGTGCGCGGCATCAAGGTGAACGTGGACGGCATCCCGTCCACCGCCGCCGACGGCCAGACCTCGCTCGACGACCTCGACCTCTCCGCCGTCGACCACATCGAGGTGATCCGCGGCCCCAGCTCGGCGCTCTACGGCGCGTCGGCCGGCGGCGTGATCAACATCTTCACCGAGGACGGGCCGGAGGCGCCCTTCGTCGAGACCGGCGCGATGCTCGGGGACTACGGGTTCGATCGGTACTCGCTGAAGACCGGCGGGCAGGCGGGCGCGCTCAACTACTTCGCGAACGCCTCGTATCTCCACTACGACGGCTATCGCGAGCACTCGTTGGTGAAGCACGGCACGCTCAACACCAAGCTCCGCTACGCGTTCGGCGACGGCTCGTTCGGGCAGCTGATCTTCCGCGCGGCCGACTCGCCGGCGGCCGACGATTCGGGCGGCCTCACCGCGGCCGAGGCAGCGGCCGACCCGCGCCAGGCGCGCCTGCGCAACGTGCAGCTCGACGCCGGCGAGACGGTGAAGGAGCAGAAGCTCGGCCTCTCGTGGGAGAAGGCGTGGGGCGACCACGAGCTCCGCGTCCGTAACTACTACAACTGGCGCGACTTCGACGCGAAGCTCCCGCTCACGCCCGCGCTCGGCACCGGCATCGTGCACTTCGACCGCTTCTTCGTGGGCGGCGGCGGGCAGTACAGCAACAGCACGCCGCTGTTCGGGCTCGAGAATCGCGTGACGATCGGCTTCGACCTCGACGCGATGACCGACGACCGCCAACGCTGGACCAACCTGAACGGATCGCGCGGTCCGCTCGGCTTCGACCAGGACGAGATCGCGCACAACTACGGCGTGTTCCTGCAGGACGAGCTGGCGCTGTTCGAGCAGCTCCACGCGCAGGTCGGCGTGCGCTACGACGACATTCGCTACGAGGTCGAGGATCACTTCGCGGCGAACGGCGACCAATCGGCGCGCCTCGACTTCGACGAGGTGAGCCCGATCGCAGGGCTGGTCTACAGCCCCCTCGAAGCGTTGAACCTCTACGCGAACTACTCCACCTCGTTCGAGACGCCGACCTTCACCGAGCTCGCGAACCCCGCCGACAACGGCACGCTCGGCGGCTTCGCCAACGTCGCGGCGCAGCGCGCTCACGGCTTCGAGGTGGGCGTGAAGGGCGTCGTCGCGCAGCGCCTGCGCTACGAGCTCGCCTACTACGACATGAAAGTCGAGGACGAGGTTACGACCGTCACCAACGTCGCCGGGCGCGCGTTCTTCAACAACGCCGACACGAAGCGGCGCGGAGTCGAGCTCGGCGCCAACGCCGAGCTGCTGCCCGGCCTCGTGCTCTCGCTCGCCTACACGTTCACGGACCTCGAGTTCGAGCGCTTTCCGAGCAACGTCCCCGCCGAGGGCAACACGCTGCCCGGCGTGCCGCGTCACTCCGGCTACGCGGAGGTCGCCTACTCGAACCCGTCGGGCTTCTTCCTGAAGTGGGATTGGAGCCACGTCGGCGCGCTGTACGCGGACAATCTCAACCTCACGCGCGTCGAAGCCTACGACGTCTCGAACCTCGTGTTCGGCTGGGACATCGCGCTAGGCGCGTGGACGCTGACGCCCAGCATCGGCGTCAACAACTTGTTCGACGAGAAGTACTTCCAAGAGATCCGCATCGAGGACTCGACGTTCCGCTACTACGAGCCCGCGCCCGACGTAAACTTCTACGGCGGCCTGAAGCTGCGCTTCGATTTCGGCGCGCGCTGACGCGGGGCCGCTGCGAGTTCACTTCGCCGGCGGCAGCAGCACCGCGTCGATCACGTGGACGATGCCGTTCGACGCGGGGATCGACGCGATCACGTGGGCGCCGTTGATCGAGATCGCGTCGCCGTCGCGGTGGATCTCGGTCTTCGCGCCGTTTGCCATCGCGAGCACGCGGCCTTCGGCGAGGCTCGCCGCGGCCAGCGCCGATGTCGTCACGTGATATTTCAAGACGTTCCGCAGCGCGTCGGCGTTCTCGGGCTTCAGCAGATCGTCGAGTGTGCCCGTGGGCAGCGCGTCGAACGCGGCGTTGGTGGGCGCGAACACGGTGAGCGGGCCCGAGCCCGCGACCGAGGTCACGTAGTCGGCAGCCTTCAGCGCTGCGACGAGCGTGGTGTGGTCTGCGGAACCCGACGCAATGCTGACGATGTTCGTCGCGTCGAGCGGCGGCACGTTCGAGACCGGAGCCGCGTCCACTGCGGCCGGGGCCGAAGCGCGCGGCGCGTCGCCCGATCCGCACGCGAGCCAGAGCGTGGTTGCGATCGCGAGCGAGAGAGATCGCGGCATGTCGTGCTCCTCCGCGTTCGACTCGACGCAAGCGCGATGCCAGCGCACTTGCGCGCGTCCGTGAGCGGGAGCGAGCCGAGCGCGCTCGCGTGCGGGCGCATTGCCGCAGGGCGGGGCGCACTGCCGAGCCGCCGTCACGCCGGGGCGACGACTCGGAACACCGGGAAGTCCCGCGCGATCGCCTCGAACTCGGCGAGCGGCGCGTCCTTGTCCACGGGAACGTGCGGCCGCGCGCCGGGTGCGCGCTGCAGGTACGCCTTCAGCACCGGAGCGCGCTGCTCGCTCGGGACCTCTTCGAGGCGCACGCGCTCGACCCGCCCGTGCCGCATGACCGCACGCCCGCCGGCGGCCCTCACGTTGCGGACCCACGCGGCTTCCGCGCCGAGCATCGACACGAGGAATCGGTCGCCGCCGACGGCGGCCATCACCAGCGGGAACGAGATCTTGCGGCCGGAGCTTCGGCCCACGACGTCCAACGTGACCCACGCGTCGGGAGCGAAGGGTCCAGCATGCAGCGCCGCGACGGCGCGATTGACCCCGCGCGCGAGCGCGTTCGGGCGCCCACCGGCGTAGAGCCAACGCTTGATCCGCGGCCACAGCATCGGGTGTGCCTCGGAGCGACTCGGTGCAGCACTCGTGCCCGCTGCGAGCCTCGGCCTCGAGACGCGATCGGGATCCGCGAGTTAGCGCGGGCTTTGCCGGATTCGACGGCGCCAGGCGGCTCGCGCCCGGGCGAACGGCCGGCGTCGCGGCTGCGTGCTCCGGCGGGACGCTCTGCGGATTGTTAAACTGTGACCCCATGGAAGAAATTACCTTCAACGCGACCCTGATTTCCGCACTCGAGAAGCTCGCCGCCAAGAAGGTTACGAACCGCAAGGAGCTCGACGCCTGGCGGGCCGCGGCGGAGAAGCTCGAGCGGGGTCTCTCCCCGGAGCAGGCGGACTCGGTGCCCCACTTCGTGTGGCACTACCTCGGCGACGCGGACATTCGTCTGCGGAACGCGACCTACCGCAAGGACCAAGAGCGCCGGCTCGAGAAGGTGCTGCGCGAGCTCGGGCCGCGTTCGCACCGCGCGGGCTCCCGCTAGCCCACCGTTCCGGACGCCCCGCGCGCGAGCCCCCTCCGGGATACGCTCCCGCGCCCATGTGGATCCTGATCGCCGGCCCGTACCGAAGCGGGGCGAAGTCCGAGGCGGAGCGCGACGCGAACCTCCTGGCGCTCAACCGCGCCGCGCTCGACGTCTTCCGCAAGGGCCACGTGCCGATCATCGGCGTGAATCTGGCGCTGCCGGTGATTCGAGCCGCGGGCGACGACGCGTACGACGCCATCATGATGCCGCTCTCGCTGGCGCTGGCGGAGCGCTGCGACGCGGTGCTTCGCGTCGGCGGGCCGTCGCGAGGCGCCGACGACGAGGTCGAGCGCGTGCGCGCCCGGGGTGGATTGATCTACCGCTCTGTCCGCGAGGTGCCGGGCGCCTCCGCCGCGCGAACCACGGAGCGCGAATGACGCCGGAAGAGATCCGCACATTGCGCCGCTTGATGGAGTACGAGGCCGCACGAAAGGCGCCGCCTGAGCGCTTCCCCGCGCTGCCCGACATCCCGGCGGGCCGCTACACGGATCCGCGCTTCTTCGCGCTGGAGCGCGAGCACCTGTGGCGTAAATCCTGGCTGTTCGCGGCGCATCTCGACGAGCTGCCCGAGCCCGGCTGCTTTCGGCTCTGGGAGAACGCCGGTCAGCCGGTGCTGCTCGTGCACGCCGAGAACGGTGCGATCAACGCCTTCTACAACACCTGCAGCCACCGCGGCGCGCCGATCGTCACGGAGGCGTCCGGCAAGCGGCCCGGCAAGCACCCGCGCCTCGTCTGCCGCTATCACGCCTGGACCTACGACACCCAAGGCGCGCTGCTCGCAGTGAGAGACCCCGAGGATTTTCGCGGCCTCGATCCCTCCTGCCGCGCGCTGAAGCGCATCCGCTGCGAGCGCTTCGGGAAGCTGATCTTCGTGAACTTCGACGAGCGCGCGGGAACGCTGCTCGAATGGCTCGGGCCGCTGGCGGACGAGTGGAAGGAGTTTCGTTTCGATACCTGCCGGCTCGCGGCACGGCACACGTGGCGTCTCCGCTGCAACTGGAAGATCGCGATGGAGGCGAACACCGAGGTCTACCACGTGCGCAGCATCCACCCGAACACGGTCGCGCCGATCCTCGACGATCGGCGCAACGTCAACACGCTCTACCCGCAAGGGCACGGGCGCATGATCGCGCCGCGGCCGCTGCGCGAGGACGGCTCGCTCGCGCTGCCGCCAGGCCGCAGCGTCTACCGCGAGATCGAGAGCGTGGGCGAGATCGCGCGCACCTGCACGCAGTCGTACGGCGTGTTCCCGAACTGGGTGTCGCCGCTCAGCCAGATCGCCATTCCGCCGCTGCTGTTCTGGCCGGACGGCATCGACCGGTGCGTGCTCGAGACCTTCACTCTCGCGCCCGACTGGGGCGACGGGCCGAAGCCCGACCTGTGGACGCAGAACGGCGGCGAGAAGCTCGCGCAGGTGCTGCTCGAGGACACCGAGTTCGGCGTGTGGATCCAGAAGTCGATGGAGTCGCGCGGCTTCCGCGGCGTTCCGTTGAGTTATCAGGAAGCGCGCATCTATCACTGGAACCAGTTCGCGGACAAGCTGATCGGCATCGAGAACATTCCGCCCGAGCTCCGCGTCGCGCAGGTGATCGGCGAGGAGTGGATGTACCCGAACGATCCGCGGCTCGCGGAGCTGGGCCGCTAACCCGCGATCAAGAGGCCGGCGCGCACCCAGCGCTCGAGCGCACGGCCGATCGCGCGCGGCGCGAGGCCCGCCGCGACGGCGAGCGCCACGGCGAGTTCGAGCGGGTCGCCGTTCAGCAGCGCCGCGAGCAGCGGCGCCTCGCGCCGTGCGACGCGCAAGCGCGCGGCGCGCGCTCCGACGCGAAACAGCGCGAGCTGCGACGCGCGGCGCCTCGGGCTGCACACCGCTTCGCGCCGCTCGAAGCGCGCCAGCGCCGCATCGACGTCGTGCGAGAAGTCCACCGCGCGCGCGCCCGGCGCCGCCACGAGGCGCGGCGCTGCGCCGGTAGCGGCCCGCGTGCGCGCCCGCTGCGCACCCTTCGCTCGTGAGCTCGCCGCGCGCACGCTCGCGAGCTCGCGTTCGAGTCGCGCGAGCTCCGCCGGCGCCGCCCCCGCGCGCCGAACGTGCTCGGGGAATGCCCGCGCATAGGCGTCGAGCGTGAACGACGTCGACGGATGTGCGGCGGCGAATGCGCGCGCCTCGGCGTCGAATCGCGCGGGCCCGAGCAGCGCTCGCGTCGCGGGGAACTCGCGCGCGACCTCGCGGGCGAGGCGCAGGCGGTACATCCCGCGGTAGATCGCGACTCGCTCGTGTGCGCAGCCGATCGCCCGGGCCGCGCGCGCGTGGGCCGGCGCGTCCTCTCGGGGCGTCGTGATCAGACGCTGCAGCTCGCGCTGCACGCGTGCCAGCTCCCCGGTCTCCAGGTCAAGCCGCACGCGCGATCTCCGCAGCGCGCGCGCGCAGGGGCGCTGCCTTCGCGACCTCGCCGACCAGCGCGCCGAGCGCAGGGACGCGTGCGTCCCACTCGAGCAACGTCGCCACCGGCCCGCAGCGTTGGAGCGCTCGGTCGTAGAGCGCCCACACTTCCGCTGCGACTGGCGCGTCGTGGGTGTCGATCAAGCTCGCGCCTGCGCGCGAGTGGCCCGCGAGATGAATCTGCACGACGCGGTCCGCTGGTAATGCGTCGAGGTAGGCCGTGGCGTCGAAGCCGAGGTTCACCGCGCTGACGTGGACGTTGTTCACATCGAGGAGCAGCGCGCAGTCCGCCGCTTCGCACAGGCGCGCGAGGAACTCGGCCTCGGCGATCGTCGAGTGGTCGAACTGGAAGTACGTGGACGGATTCTCGAGCGCGATGCGGCGTCCGAGCGCGTCCTGCGCGGCGCGCACGCGCGCGCTGACATGCCGCAGGCTCGATTCGGTGTACGGGATCGGAAGCAGGTCGTGGGTGTTCTGGCCGTCCACGCCCGTCCAGCACAAATGGTCCGACACCCAGCGCGCGCGCGTGCGCTCGGCGAGCTTCGCGAGCTTCCGGAGGTAGACGCGATCGAGCGGATCGACCGAGCCGAGATTCATCGAGACGCCATGCAGCACGACGGGATACGCCGCAGCGAGCCGGTCGGTCAGCTCGCTGCGGCTCCCGTCCATATCGAGATGGTTCTCGCTGAGCAGCTCGAGAAATCCCAGCGCCGCGGGCGGCCGATGCAGCAGCTCGCGCGCGTGTTGCGCGCGCAGCCCCAAGCCGAGGCCGAGATCCGGGAGTCCGAAGCAATTCACGCGCGACGCCTCACTCCGCGGCGGCTTCAGCGCCGCAGCCGTTGGCGCCATTGCAGCCGTTCGCGTCGGCGTGCGCGCCCGTGCTGGCGGGCTCCGTCATCGCTTCGCCGCTGCAGCCATTCGCGCCGTTGCAGCCGTTGGCCTCGGTCACGCCCGCAGTCGGGGCGCCGGCCTCCGCGCTGCCGCGGCAGCCGGCGGCGAGCAGGGTGCCTGCGAGAATGCCTGCGATCGCGGCGGCCACCGCGCGCGATTGAGTGTCGAGCTTCGTCATCGGGATCTCCTGGTTGTGCGACGCGCTGGGGCGCGCTCGTCGGGTTGGCCGTTCGGATGCGGCGGCGCGAACGAGGCAACGCGACGCAGTCGCGTTACCCCGAGCCCGCGCGGAACGTCTGTGCGAGCCAGCGCGCACGCGATCCACCGCGCGCAGGAGGCTCCATGTCGGCTCTCGTCTCGCTTCGCATCCTCACGAAGGCGCTCACCGAGCGCCTCGCGTTCGTCTCTCCGCTCCTCGCGCGCATCGTGACCGGCGTCGTGTTCACCCACTCGGGATGGGGGAAGCTGCACAACCTCGACCCGGTGACGCAGTTCTTCGCGAGCCTCGGCATCCCGCATCCCGAGCTGCAAGCGCCGTTCGTCGCGAGCATCGAGCTCGGCTGCGGCGCGCTCGTGCTCGCCGGCCTCGCGACGCGGCTGGCCGCGATTCCGTTGGTCGGCACCATGGCCGTCGCGCTCGCGACCGCGCTCGCGTCGGAGATCACCGACGCGAACGCGCTCTTCGGCCTCTCCGAGTTCCTCTACATCGCGCTGCTGGTGCAGCTCGTGCTCGGCGGCGCGGGCGCGATCTCGATCGACCGCTTCGTCGGAGCCTTCCTGGACGCGAAGCCGGCGCCCGCGCGCGCCTAGTGCCGCGCCGCGCCCGCGGCGCGAAGCGGCGCCGACTCAGCGCCGGTCGTCGCCCAGGAGCCGCTCGAGAAACGGCGAGCACGCGATGAGCGCGACGCCCTCTGCGCGCAGCGCGTGGAGCCGCGACGCCGCGTGCACGTCGATCCAGCGCACGCCCGAGAGATCGAGAACCAGCTCGACTCCGTTCGTTTGCACCAGCGAGGCTTCGAGCAACGGGATCTCGGTCGCGGTCAGCGAGCCCTCGAGGCGGAGCACGCGAGTCCCTACG
>DATBRS010000214.1:0-16061 GCA_036560185.1 Myxococcota bacterium | reverse complement strand
CTCGATCGTCGCGCCCGGCGCTGCGACCACGAAAGCCATCCCGATCTCGCCCTGCCGCTCGTGCGGCACCCCAATCACCGCGACCTGCGCAATCCCCGGGTGCTTGTAGATCAGGTTCTCGATCTCCGCGGGATAACAATTGAAGCCGCCGTAGATGTACATGTCCTTGATGCGGTCCGTGATGCGCAGATAGCCGCGCGCGTCCATCACGCCGATGTCGCCGGTGTGCAGCCAGCCCTCAGCGTCGATCGCCTTCGCGGTTTCCGCTGCGTCCTCGAAGTAGCCGCGCATCACGTTGTATCCGCGCACCCACACCTCGCCGGGCTCTCCGCGCGGCGCTTCGCTGCCGTCTTCGCGCACGCACTTCACTTCGGTGTCGACGAGCGGCTTCCCCGAGGTGTTGGAGATCGTCTCGGCGTCGTCGCCGGGCGTGCACATCGACACCGTGCCGCAGCTCTCGGTGAGGCCGTAGGCGGTGATCACGGATTCGAAGCCGAGCTCGCGCTTCATGCGATGCACGAGCTCGACCGGCACGGGGGCTGCGCCGGTCACCGCGAGGCGTAGCCCTGACAAGTCGTATTTCGCGCGCTCGGGATGCGCGAGGATCGACTGGTAAAGCGTTGGCGGGCCGGGCAGCACGTTGATGCGTTCCTTCGCGCAACGCGCGAGGACGGTGGGCACATCGAACACCGCGTGCGGCAGCGCGGTCGCGCCGCGGATCAGGCACGAGAGCCAGCCAGCCTTGTAGCCGAAGCTGTGGAAGTACGGGTTGATGATCAGGTAGCGGTCGCCGGCGCGGATTCCGACGCCGCCGCTCCAGGCGTCGAACACCTTCAGGTTCTGTCCGTGCGCGGACTTCACGCCCTTCGGAAAGCCGGTGGTGCCGCTCGTGAAGAGGATGTCGCTCAGGTCGTCGGGTGTTACGGAGGCGGCGCGCGCTCGCGCCTCCGCCGCGCTCACGCGCTCGCCGCTCGCGACGAACTCGCTCCACGTCTTCGCGTTCTTCGCCGAGCCTGCGAGCGTGATCACGCGCTCGAGTTTCGGCAGATCCTGCTCCGCGATCGCCTCCGCGTAGTTCATGCCGAGGAAGTCGCCGACCGTGAACAGCAGCCGCGCGCCGCTCTTGCCGAGCACGTAGGCCGCTTCGTGCGCCTTGAAGCGCGTGTTCAGCGTGACGAGCACTGCGCCCGCGCACTGCGCGCCGAGGGCGGCAATCTCCCATTGCCAACTGTTGGGCGCCCAGACGCCGATGCGATCGCCGCGCTCGATGCCAGCAGCGAGGAACGCGCGCGAGGCACGCTCCACCTCGGCGGCGAGCTGCGAGAACGTGAAGCGCGCGTCGCCGTCCTCGACCGCGGACGCGTTCGGCCAGAGCTCCGCCGCGCGCGCGAGCGTGCACGGAATCGTCATCGCGTCCCACTTCGGATGCGACTCGGCCAACGCGCGGAACTCCATGCGGTTGCAGGGCTTTTTCTAGCTTCGAGACGGATCGTATCGTAATGTGCGCGTGGGAATTTCCCCGGCGGATGAAAGAAAGGGGTCTGACCCCATTCTTTCATCCCGCGGGTGCGAGGACGGCCGTGGACATCGAGTTCTCTCCCGAAGACGAGGCCTTCCGCCGCGAAGTCGCGGCGTGGCTCGAGGGCGCGCTCGCCGGCGAGTTCGCGGCCGTTCGTCATCGCGGCGGCCCAGGCGACGAGAGCGCGCTGATCGCGGAGCGTCGTGCGTGGGAGAAGAAGCTCGCCTCGGGCGGCTGGACCTGCGTCGGCTGGCCGCGCGAGCACGGCGGCCGCGGCCTCTCGCTCTCCCAACAAGTGATCTTCTACGAAGAGTACGCGCGCGCGGGCGGCCCCGGCCGCATCAACCACATGGGCGAGACGCTGTTCGGCCCCACCTGCATCGCGTTCGGCACGCCCGAGCAGAAGGCGCGCTTCCTGCCCGGCATCGTCGCGGGCGAAACCATCTGGTGTCAGGGCTACTCGGAGCCGAACGCGGGCAGCGATCTCGCGAACGTGCAGACGCGCGCGCGGCTCGAAGGCGACGAGTGGGTGATCGACGGCCAAAAGGTCTGGACGAGCTGGGCTTCGTTCTCGGACTGGTGCTTCGTCGTGACGCGCACCGACCCCGATTCGAAGCGCCACGCCGGGCTCACGTATCTGCTCGTGCCGATGAAGCAGAAGGGCGTGACGATCCGCCCGATCCGCCAGATCACCGGCGACGCCGAGTTCTCCGAGGTGTTCTACGACGGCGCGCGCACCGAACGCGGCAACTTGTTGGGCGCGCCGGGCGACGGCTGGAAAGTGGCGATGGCGACGCTCGCCTTCGAGCGCGGCGTCTCGACGCTCGGGCAGCAGATGCTGTTCCGCAACGAGCTCGAGGCGATCATCCGCATCGCGAAGCAGAACGGGAAGGCGAGCGACCCGCTGATTCGCCAGCGCATCGCCGACGCCTGGATCGGCCTCGAGATCCAGCGCTGGAACGCGCTGCGCACGCTCAGCGACGATGCGGCGCTCTCGGGCGCCGGCATGATCCACAAGATCTTCTGGGCCACCTGGCACCGCAGCCTCGGCGAGCTCGCGATGGACGTGCTCGGCCCCGAGAGCGACGTCGCCGCCGGCTTCCCCTACGAGCTCACGCCACTGCAGCGCCTCTACCTGTTCACGCGCAGCGACACGATCTACGGCGGCTCGAACCAGATCCAGCGCAACCAGATCGCCGAGCGCGCGCTCGGGCTGCCGCGCGAACCGAGGCCCTGAGATGAGTCGCACCGTTCCGCCGTATCCGCAGGGCAAGCAGATCCTCGCGGGCAAGACCGCAGTGATTACGGCCGCGGCCGGCACCGGCATCGGCTTCTGGGCCGCGCGCCGCTTCGCCGAGGAAGGCGCGACGCTGCTCGTGAGCGATCTGCACGCGCGCCGGCTCGACGAGACTGCCGACAAGCTCGCGGAGATCACGGGTAAGAGGCCGGCGACGGCGCTGTGCGACGTCACGAATCAGCAACAAGTCGAAGCGCTACGCGACGCGGCGGTCGCCGCGCTCGGCCACGTCGACGTGCTCGTGAACAACGCCGGCCTCGGCGGCACCGCGAACCTCGTCGACATGACAGACGCGCAGTGGACCAAGGTGCTCGACGTGACGCTCACCGGCACGATGCGCGTCACGCGCGCGTTCCTGCCGCACATGCTCGCGCGCAGTGCGGGCGCGATCGTGAACAACGCCTCGGTGCTCGGCTGGCGCGCACAGCCTGGGCAGAGCCACTACGCCGCGGCGAAGGCCGGCGTGATGGCGTTCACGCGCTGCGTCGCGATGGAAGCGGCGGGCAGCGGCGTGCGTGTGAACGCCGTGGCGCCCAGCATCGCGATGCACGAGTTCCTGTCGAAGGTGACGCCCGACGGCCTGCTCGAGGAGCTCGAGAAGCGCGAAGCCTTCGGCCGCGCCGCCGCGCCCTTCGAGGTCGCGAACGTGATGGTATTCCTCGCGAGCGACTACGCCTCGTACATGACGGGCGAGATCGTCTCGGTGTCGAGCCAGCACGCCTAGTCGCAGTCGCAGGGGCCTCGCGTGAGGCAATCGCACTCGATGATCGGCGCCGCGATCCACGCCTCCACGCGCTCCCGCAGCAACGGCAGCGTCGTGCTACCGCCGGCGAGCACCACCGTGTGGAACGCGCGCAGGTCGAAGCGTTCGCCGAGCGCCCGCTCCGCCTCGCCGCGCAGCGCCGAAATTTCCTGATAACCCAGCAGGTACGACGTCGCCTGCGCCGGCCGCGCGATGTAGCGGTCGATCTCCTGCGCGGCCTGCGCCTCGGGCAGCGCGGTGTGCTCGAGCAGGAACGCGAGCGCGCGCTCGCGGCTCCAGCCGAGCGCGTGGATGCCGCTGTCGACGACCATGCGCACCGCGCGCCAGGCGCGGCCGTTCAGCATGCCGAGGCGATCGGCGTCGCTCGAGTAGAGGCCGAGCTCGTCGGCGAGGCGTTCGGCGTAGAGCGCCCAGCCCTCGGTGAAGCCCGAGCGAAAGAGCAGGCGCGCGATGCGCGGCAGGTCCTCGCGTTCGTTCGCCAGTGCGATCTGCAGATGGTGGCCGGGCACGATCTCGTGGAACGCCGTGCATTCGCCCGTCGCCCAGCTCTGGCGCTGCGGCTCGAAGGTGCGGACGCGATACGCGGCGAGCGCGCTGCCGTCGAGCGCGGCTTGCAGGTAGTGCGCGGCGGCCGTCTTCGCCTGGAACGCGGGGATCGGCTCGAGCCGCGCGCGAGCGGTCGGCAGCGCGGAGAACGCGCGCGGGAGCGCCGCCCAGGCGCGGTCCATCGCGGCTTGGCCCACCGCCATGAGGTGCGCCTCGTCGCGGTACGCGTAGCGCGGGTCGGTGCGCACGAGCGTCAGCACTTCGCGCACCGGCCGCCCGCCGAAGCTGCGCGCGGAGATCTCCGCCATCTCGCGCTCCACCTGTGTGAGCGCGGCGAGCCCGCGCGCGTGCACCTCCTCGGGCGTGATCGCGAGCGTGGTGCTGGAGAGCAGCGCGGCTTCGTAACAAGCGCGTCCGCCGGGCGTGTCGCTGGCGGCGACGCTGCTGCGCGCGCGCGGCGCGTACTCGTCGCGCAGAAAGTCGCGGTAGCGCGCGAGCGACGGCCGCACGTCGTGCGCCACCAGCGCCAGGAACTCGGCGCGGAACGCGGCGTCGTCGCTGCGGAACGCCGGGCTCGCGTAGGGCAGCTCGGCGTCCGGCGCGGCGAGCAGCGTCGCGAGCTGGGCGAGCACGTGATCGACCACGAGCCGCGGTGCGCTGTAGCCCCGCGCGAGGCCCTCGCGCAGGCTCGCGATCTCGTCGCCCACGTAGCGCGGCAGCTGCGCCCAGCGCGCGAGCGCTTGCGCGCGCAGCGCCGGCGTCTCGACCGGCTGGGCGAGCGCGGCATCGGCGAAGTCGACGTGCCAAGCAGGCCCGACCTGGCTCACGCCCCACAGCTCGCGGTGGCACACGCGCAGCTTCTCGCTCGCGGCGAGCCCCGAGAGCGCGAGCGAGTGCGCGATCCGCGCGCTCGGATCGCGCGGCGCGCCCGCATCGAGCGCGCGTAGCTCCGCGAGCCAGGCGTCCTCGATCGCGTCGCGCGCGGCCTGCGCGGCGAGCGAGTCGTCGGGCAGCGCGTCGTGGCGCGCGCCCGGCGGGCGGAGGCGCGCCACCGAGGCGGGCCGCTGCGCGAGCGATTCGTCCACGATCGCGTCGGCGATCGCGAGCACGCGCGCGTCGGGATTCGCGGAAGCTCGCGGGCTGGCCGGCGCTTCGGGCGCGCCGTTGCCGGCACCCTGACAAGCGGCCAGCCCGAGGAGAGTGCAGAGCGAGGCGGCTCGCAGGGCGCGCATGAGGCCTCCAGGTTCGTCTCGTCCCCATCTTATGACGGGCCGCGGCCGGCCCGCGCGCCCCCGCTGCGCACGCACGCGAAACTCGCTTGAATGCACCCCGCCGGAATGGAGGCGCA
This sequence comes from Myxococcota bacterium, assembly GCA_036560185.1. GTDB lineage: Bacteria > Myxococcota_A > UBA9160 > UBA9160 > UBA6930 > VGRF01. The sequence goes on along the minus strand of DATBRS010000214.1, from coordinate 10,588 downwards.
ATGCCCACGATCTTCGAGACGCCGCGGCAGCTGCTGGGCGCCGTCGGCAGGAAGCTCGGCGCGAGCGAGTGGCTCGCGATCGAGCAGGCGCGCGTGAATCAATTCGCCGATGCGACGGGTGACCACCAGTGGATCCACGTCGACCCGGAGCGCGCGAAGAGCGGCCCGTTCGGCGCGACGATCGCCCACGGCTACCTGACGCTCTCGCTCGTGAACCTCTTCCTGCCGCAGCTGCTCGAGGTGCGCGGCGCCTCGATGGGCGTGAACTACGGCTGCGAAAAGGTGCGCTTCCCGGCGCCCGTGAGAGTGGGCTCGCGCGTGCGCGGGGTGGGCGAGGTGGTCGCGGCCGAAGAGGTGAAGGGCGGCGCGGTGCAGGTGACCGTGCGCGTGAGCGTCGAGGTCGAGGGCAGCGACCGGCCAGCGTGCGTGGTCGACACGATCTCGCGCTTCCTACCGGGCTGACTTCGCTCGCCTCCGGCTCGCTGCGCGCTTCGCTTGCGCCTGAGCCAAGCTGAATGAAAGAGGTGCTCCGCGTGAAGTTCTGGCAGGCGGTGTCGTTCATGGAGCCCGAGCAGCTGGTCGGGGTAGCGCGCGCGGCGGAGGAGGCGGGCTTCCACGGCTTGTTGCTGGCCGATCACCTGTTCTTCCCGGCGAAGCTCGGCTCGAAGTACCCGTACTCCGAGGACGGCGCGCCGATGTTCGACGGGCGCACGCCGTTCCCCGATCCATGGACGACGATCGCGGCGATGGCGGCCGTCACGCAGCGGCTCCAGTTCGCGACGTTCGTGTTCATCCTCCCGCTGCGCGAGCCCATCCAGCTCGCGAAGACGCTCGGCACGCTCTCGCTGCTCACGAACGGGCGCGTCGCGCTCGGCGCGGGCGCGGGCTGGATCCGCGAGGAGTTCGACGCGCTCGGCATCGACTTCCACACGCGCGGCAAGCGCATGGACGAGATGGCGGTCGCGATGCGCAAGCTGTGGAGCGGCGAGGTCGTCGAGCACCACGGGCGCTTCTTCGATTTCGCGCCGCTGCAGATGAGCCCGGCGCCGGCACACGAGCCGCCGATCTGGTTCGGCGGGCTCTCGGAAGCCGCGCTGAAGCGCGCGGCCACGCTCGGCGACGGCTGGCTCGGCGTCGGCAACACGCCGGAAGAAGCGGAACGGATCCTCCGCCAGCTGCGCACGCTGCGCGCCCAGAGCGAGCGCGCGAGCAAGCCGTTCGAGACGATCGTGCCCCTCACGACGCCTCTCGAGCCCGACACGCTGCGGCGCCTCGAAGCGCATGGGATGACCGGCGCGAACTGCTTCCCGTTCAGCTTCACGCTCGGCCCGAGCTCGACGCTCGCGCAGAAGCGCGAGCAGATGCTGCGCTTTGGCGAGCGCGTGATCGCGAAGACGAATCGTTAGGGCGCTGGTGCCCGCGCGGCGGCCGATCGAGGAATCTTGTTACTGGCTCGCGGTCCATCCGCGCGCCGCGCTGCCGCCGCTCGAGGGCCGCCACGAGGCCCAGTTCGTCGTCGTCGGCGCCGGCTTCACCGGTCTGTGGACGGCGCTTCAGCTGAAGGCGCTCGATCCTGCGGCCGACGTCGCGGTGGTCGAGCAAGGCGTCGCCGCTCACGGCGCGAGTGGGCGCAACGCCGGCATCTTGGGCGAGACGATCGATCACGGGCACGCGCTCGCGGTCGCTCACTTTGGCCGCGACGAAGCCGCGCGCCTCGCGGTCGTCGGCCGCGACAACGTCGCCGAGATGCTGGCATTCCTCGAAGCGCGCGGGATCGACTGCGACTTCGAGCGCAGCGGGCAGCTGCACGTCGCGCTGAGCGAGGCGCACATCGGCGCGCTGCGGGAATCCCTCGCCTGCGCGCGCGACCTCGGCGTCACGCGGCTCCGGCTCCTGAGCCGCGACGAAACGCGCGCGGAGGTTCACTCCGAGCTCTACCAAGGCGGCCTCTTCAATCCCGATGGTGGAATCCTCGATCCCGTGAAGCTGGTTCACGGCCTGCAGCACGAGGCGCTGCGGCTGGGCGTGCGCGTGTTCGAGCGCTCGCGCGTGACGGCGCTCAAGAACGACGGCGCCGGCGTCGTGGTGCGCACCGCGCAAGGCGAGATCCGCGCGCGGCGCGCGATCCTCGGCACCTCGGCGTACACGCACCAGCTCCTGCCGCCGCTGCGCTTCCGCTTCATCCCGCTGTACGACTACATCCTCGTGAGCGAGCCGCTCAGCGAGGCGCAGCGCGCCGCGATCGGCTGGAAGAGCCGCGCCGCCGTCTCCGACATGCGCGCCTTCTTCAAGTACGCGCGGCTCACGCAGGACGGGCGCGTGTTATGGGGAACGAGCGAGGCGAAGTACTACGCCGGCAACCGCGTCGACGAGAGCTGCGACCACTCGGAGCCGCACTACGCCGAGCTGCGCGAGAGCTTCGCGCAGCACTTTCCGGCCCTGCGCGAGCTGGCGTTCCCGTACGCGTGGGGCGGAGCCATCTGCGCGACCACGCGCTTCACGCCGTTCTTCGGCGCCGCGCGCGCTGGACGCGTGCTCTACGGCCTCGGCTACACGGGGCACGGCATCGGCACCACCCATTTGGCGGGCAAGATCCTCGCGCACATGGCGCTCGAGCGTCCGAGCGCGCTGCTCGACCTGAAGCTCGTGCGCCGCGCTCCGTTCCCGTATCCGCCCGAGCCGCTGCGCTCGCTCGCGGTGCGCGTCGTCTCGCGCGCGCTGCGGCGCGTCGACGCTGGCGAGCCTCCGGGCCTCTTGCTCCGCGTCCTCGACTCGCTGGGCATCGGCCTCTCGAGCTGAGTCAGCGCGCCGCGGCGCGCGCCAGCGCTTCCAGGCCGTCGCTCTCGATCTCCAGCGCGCCGTTCACCAGGTTGTAGAAGTTCTCGACCGCGGCGGAGAGCGTCAGCTCGACGATCGCGCGCTCGTCGAAGTGCTTCTGCGCCTCGGAGAACGTCGCGTCGCTCACGCGCTTGCCGAGCGTCGCTTCCTCGACGAATGCGAGCGCGGCGCGCTCGCGCGCGGAGAAGATGGTGCTCGTCTTCCATTCGGCGAGCGCATCGAACTTCGCGATGCCGAGCTTCTGGCGCACCGCGAGCGCGCGCTTGATGTCCTGGCAGAACGCGCAGCCGTTCAGCATCGCCACGTGCGTGGTCGCGAGCAGGCGCAGCTCGTGGTCGAGCTTCGCGCCGAACAGCTCGAAGCGCAGGAACGCGAGGGAGATGCGCCACGCGGCGGGCACGCGGTTGTAGACGACCTGGGCAGGCGTGATCGCGCGCCCGACCTCCCGCTTTGTTGCGTACGTGATCAGCTTGCCGAGCAGGGTCGGCGGCCTTTCGATCGGGGCGAGACGCATCGGATCTCCTTCGGGGCGCGGGCGAGGTACGAGAGTTAGGCGCGCGAAGCCGGGCTGCGCAGCGCGTGGAGTGCGACGCCGATCAGCGCGAGCGTCGGCAGGTAGACGCCCGGGAAATCCTCGAGCAGATGGCTCGCTGGCTGCGCGCCGCTCAGCACGTCGAAGACGTGGATCGCGCCGTGCATGCCTTGGAAGAGCGCGGCGGTGAGGGCCAGCGGCGCGCGCCAGAGCGGTGCGCGCGCGGCCCAGAGCGCGGCGATGCCGGAAGTGGCGTAAGCGGCGCCGACGTCGCGCACGAGATGCGGGTTGAAGGGGCCGGTGTCGGCGGCGATGCGCACGAACCAGGGCTCGGGCACCACGAGCATCACGAGCCCGTTCGCGAGCGCGCCCGCGCCGAGCAGAAGGAGCACCCAATAAGCCACGCCGCGTCGTTCCATGCTTCAATGCCTCGCGATGTCGACGGAAGAGTCTCGGTCTCCTAGGGGCGTCGCCGCCACGAAAGGTTCCCGGGAACCTTCTGCCCCCGCGGCGCCCCCTCTGGACGTGGAGGAGCGCGAGCTCGTGCTGGCGGCGCAACGCGGCGACGTGCTCGCGATGTCGCTCCTGATGGACCGGCTCGCGCCTTGGCTTGCGCGCATCTGCGGCGGCATCGCCCTCGAGCACGCAGACGACGCGGCGCAGGAGACCCTCGTGCAGGTGTTTCGCGACCTTCGAGATTTGCGCGAGCCCGAGGCGCTGCGCGGCTGGGCGCGCCGCATCGCGGTGCGCGAGTCGGTGCGGCACGCGCAGCGCGCGCGCGAGCAGGCGACGCGCGCGGGCGGCGACGCCGCGGAGGTCCTCCGCGCGCCGCCCGGCGACCTCGCGCTCGCCCCCGACGTGCGCGCGGTGCTCGCGCAGCTCGCGCCCGAGCAGCGCGCGATCCTCGTGCTGCGCGATCTCGAGGGCCTCAGCGAGGAGGAAGCCGCGGCGCAGCTCGGCGTCGCGCGAGGCACGGTGAAGTCGCGCCTCTCCCGCGCGCGCGAAGCGTTCGCGCGCAGGTGGCCGGCGTGAGCGAAGCGCAACGCACCGAGCGCTGGCCGAGCGCGCGCATCGATGCCGTGGTGCGCTTGCGCGCGCTGGCGGCCGGCGTCCGGAACGCCGCCTACGCCGAGCGCGTGATCGCGGCTCCCTTCGACGCCGTTTGGGCGATCTACGGCGATCTCGAGCGCGGCGTGCCGCGCTTCGAGTGGAGCGTGCGCTCGCTCGCGATCACGCGCCGCGACGGCGAGGCGCTCGAAATCGAATCGAGCGGCCCGCTCGGATCGTCTGCCCAATTTCGTGCGATCTGGCGCCCGGGCTGGTGCGTGATGCGCGATCTGCGCGGCATCGGGCAGATCGGCATGGCGGCGGCGCCCGAGGGCGAAGGGCGCACGCGCGTCGCGCACTTCGAGGGCAGCCGCCGGCTGGGCGCGCTGCTGCGCCCGTTCCTGCAGCGCCGCGTCGAGGGCGATCTCGCGCGGCTCGCGGCGCTATGCGAGGTGCGCTGAAGGTGAGGCCGCCGCGCCGTGCGGCGTGCGAGTATGCGCGCTCCCCAATCAGGAGCCGCGATGTTCGAGCGCAGCGCACCGTTCCAGATCGACCTGACGCAGCCGATCCGCACCGTCTCGTTCGAGAATCCGACCGGCGCGAAGGGCGCGGCCGCAACGACGCACGGCGGCCGCAAGGGCGCGCCGCTGCGCATGCTCGCGCCGGGCGAGCGCGTCGTGCTCGCGGACCTCACGGGCCCCGGCTGCGTGCGTCACTTCTGGATGACGTTCCCGCCGATGCCGCCGGACGCCATGCGCGCGCCCTTCCTCGAGATCTTCTACGACGGCGCGAGCGAGCCCTCCGCCTCCGTGCCGTGCCTCGATTTCTTCGGCTGCCCGCTCGGCCGGCCGGTCGCGTTCGCGTCGCAGTGGAACGCGGCGCAGGAGGCGCGCGGCTTCAACAGCTGGCTGCCGATGCCGTTTCGCCGCCGCATGCGCGTCGAGTTCGTGAACGCATGCGCGCAGCGCTTCCCGCTCTACTACCAGATCGCGTTCACGGAGGGCGCGGTCGCGGCGGATGCGGGCCTGCTCCACGTCACGTTCCGGCGCGAGAACCCGACGCAGCTGAAGCGCGACTTCACGATCGCCGATGGCGTGCGCGGCCCCGGCCGCTTCTTCGGCTGCAACGTCGGCATCCGCGTGCTGCCCGACTCCGCCTTCGGCTGGTACGGCGAGGGCGAGGTGAAGGTCTACCTCGACGGCGACCGTAACAACCCCACCTGGTGCGGAACCGGGCTCGAGGACTACGTCGGCAGCGCCTGGGGCATGGGCGCCCACGTGACCCCGCTGCAGGGCGCGCCGCTGATCGCCCAGGAGCCGGGCGCCGTGATGCCCGAGTTCGTCTCGTTCTATCGCTGGCACGATCCCGATCCGATCGTGTTCGAGCGCGAGCTGCGCGTGACGCTCCAGCAGATCGGCGCGGTGATGGTCGCGAGCGGCCAGGGACCGGTGCGCGAGCGCATCGAGCGCGAAGGGCGCGTCGCAGGCGGCGGCTGGATGGACTTCGGCGCGCGCGGCGCCTTCGCCGTGTGCGAGCGGCAGGACGACGTGTGCGCGACCGCGTTCCTCTACCTGAGAGACGCGCAGCCGGTGCCGCGCAGCGACGCCGCGCTCGCGATCGCGCAAATCGAGCGCCGCGCGTGGGAGAAGCCGAGCCCCTTCGAGGGGATGGCGGCCGCCTTCGCGCCGCAGCGCTGAGCCCCGCGCCCGCGCCGCTCGCGCTCAGTGCGCCTCGGCCGCGCGTCGCCGCGCGTCCGCGCGCAGCTCCCCCTTCGCGACCTTGCCGCCCGACGCGCGCGGCAGCGCATCGACGACCACGAGGCGCTCCGGCCACCACTCCCGCGTGGTGCCGCGCGCCGCGAGGTGCTGCGTCAGCTGTTCGAGCGTGAGCGCGGCACCGGCGCGCAGCTCCGCGTAGACGCACACGCGCTCGCCGTACACCGCGTCAGGCCACGCAACCGCCGCCGCGAGCGCCACTGCGGGATGGCTCGCGACCGCGTCCTCCACCGCGGGGCCCGAGATGTTCTTACCGCCGCGGATGATGAAATCCGCCGTGCGGCCGACGATCGCGAGGTAGCCGTCCGCGTCGATGCGCCCGATGTCGCCGGTGAGCAGCCAGCCGTCGCGGGTGTAGAGCTTCTGATTCGCGGCCACGTCGTCGTAATATCCGCGGCAGGCGAGCGGGCCGCGGCACGCCGGGATGCCCTGGCCGCTCGCGCTCACGTCGTCGCCCGCCGCGTCGAAGAGGCGCACGCGCATCGAGTCGATCAGGCGGCCCGCGCTGGTGAGGCGCTTCTCCTGCGAGTCGCGCGTGGTCGTGCGCGAGAGCGCGCCGGTCTCGTTCGAGCCGTAGAACTGCAGCACCAGCGAACCGGTGCGCTGCTCCCACTCGAGCGCGCGCTCGTACGGCACCGCCTCGCCGCCGGTGTAGAGCACGCGCAGGCTCGCGAGATCGGTGCGGTCGAGCGCGGGGGAGTTCAGCAGCATGATGAACTGGGTCGAGACCGCGGCGAGCACCGTGACGCGATGGCGTTCGATCGCGGCGAGCGCGGCCTCGGGCATGAACTTCTCCAGCAGCACACAGGGCGCGCCGAGCGCGGCCGGCGTGAAGTGCGCGGTCCAGAGCCCGAAGCCGAAGGGCGCGGGCAGCACCGACATGAACACGTCGCTCGGCGTCAGCTCGCCGGACTCGATCGCCAGCTCGTGAAAGTGGAACCAGCGCGCCTGATGATGGGTGACGCACTTCGGCAGCCCGGTGGTGCCCGACGTGGAGTTGAGCAGGAACAGATCCTCGACGCCGAGGCGACGGCTGCCGAGCGCCGCGGCGCCGAGCGTGTCGGCGCCGCTCGCCTCCAGCTGCGCCTCGACCACGATGTGCTCGCGCAGCGGGAGCCCGCCGTCGCGCAGCTCGGCGAAGAGCGCGCGCAGATCGAGCTCGCGCTGCGCGGCGCGCGAGACGAGCGCGACGGCGCCGGACTTCGCGAGCAGGTGCCGGATCTCTTCGCGCCCGGCGCGCGGGCCGATGCCCATCACGATCAGCCCCGCCTTCTCGCAGCCGACGTAGGCGACGTGCACGCCCGGCCCATCGGGCAGCATCACCGCGACGCGCTCGCCCGGCGCGAGCCCGAGCGCGGCGAGCCGCGCGGCGAAGCGCTCGGAGCGCTCCGCGTAGCCGCGCCAGTCGAGCGCGCCGGCGTCGCCGAGGAAGGCGGGCGCGTCGGGTCGCATGCGGGCGAGCGCGTCGATGCGGGTGGCGAGCGGCAGCATGGGCGGCCGAGGCTGCTGCGACGTCTGGCGCTCGGCAAGGGAGTGCGCGGTGCTGTGCCAGAATGCGCGCGCTGGAGGCTGCCATGTCCGATCTCGCCGTCCTGCTCGAAGCCGCGAAGAAGCTGCAGCCCGAGGTGACGGCGCTACGGCGCGCGATCCATCGCGAGCCCGAGCTCGGGCTCGAGAACCCGGCGACGCGCGAAAAAGTGCTCGCGCGACTCGCCGGCCTTCCGCTCGAGATCGTCCAGCACCGCAACACGAGCGGCGTGGTCGCGACGCTGCGGGGCGCGCGGCCGGGCAAGCGCATCTTGTTACGGGCCGACACCGACGCGCTGCCGATGCCCGAGGACAACGAGCTCGCCTTCCGCTCCCAGCGTCCCGGCGCGATGCACGCCTGCGGTCACGACGCCCACACCGCGATGCTCGCGGGCGCCGCGCGCTTGCTGGCGCAGCAGCAGGCGACGCTCGCGGGAGAGGTCGTGTTCATGTTTCAGCCCGGCGAGGAAGGCTTCGCGGGAGCGCGCGTGATGCTCGACGAGGGCATGCCGCAGACGGACGCCGCGTTCGCGATCCACATCACGCCGCTGATTCCGAGCGGAATGATCGGCACGCGCCCGGGCGCGCTGCTCGCCTCCGCCGACTTCTTCGACATCGTCGTCCGAGGTAAAGGTGGGCACGCCTCCATGCCCCACGATTGCCGCGATCCGATTCCGGCGGCGGGCGAGATCACGACCGCGCTCCAGACCTTCGTGACGCGCGAGATCCCCGTCTCGGATCCGGTGGTGATCACGGTGACGCGCATCGCTGGCGGTACCACCGGCAACGTGATTCCCGAGTCGGTGGAGATGCAGGGCACGATCCGCGCGCTCTCGGAGCGCTCGCGGGCGAAGGCGCACGAAGGCCTCGAGCGCGTCGCCAAGGGCATCGCTCAAGCGCACGGGGTCGAGGCGCGCGTCGTGCTCCAGCGCGGCTACCCGGTGACGGTGAACGACGCGAAGTTCGAGCAGTTCTCGCAGCGCGTCGCGCGCGATCTGCTCGGCGCGCGCGGCGTGATCGAGTTCGAGGCTCCGGTGATGGGCGCGGAGGATTTCTCGTACGTGCTGCAGCGCACGCCCGGGGCGATGGTGTTCCTCGGCCTGCGGCCGCCGGATGCCAAGGATCCCGCGCCGTGCCACTCGAACCGTATGCTGATCGACGAGGACGGCATGGCCTTCGGCGTCGCGCTGCACGCGGCCGTCGCGCTGCGCTTCCTGGAGGGCGCCGCGACGTGATGCGCGCGCGCCTGCAGCTCGCGGGCGCGCTGCTGCTCGCAGTCCTCGCGGTCGTGATCGCGCTCGGGCGCGGCGTGTTCGGAGCGCATCTCGGCGCGGGTGAAATCGCCGGCGCGGAGCTGCCTGCGGAGGTGGTCACCGCACGCGCAGACGCGCAGCGCGAGGCGATCGCCCGGCTCGAGGCGCAGCTCGCCGCCGCGGAGAGCGCGGGCGCCGGCGGAACGCGCGCGGCTCCGGAGCTGTACGGCGCCGCGCGCGAACCGGCCGCGCCGGAAGCGGCCGCCCCTGATAAGTCGATCCTGTTTGGCGATCTGCACGTCCACACCTCCGTCTCGATGGACGCGTTCCTGATGAGCCTCCCGATCGCGGGCGGCGAGGGCGCGCATCCGGCGGCCGACGCCTGCGACTTCGCGCGCTACTGCTCGGCGCTCGACTTCTGGTCGATCAACGATCACGCCGAGAGCATCACGCCGCGGCTCTGGCGCGAGAGCGTGGAATCGATCCGCCAGTGCAACGCAGTCGGTAGCGGGCCTGATGACTCCGACCTCGTGAGCTACCTCGGCTGGGAGTGGACGCAGGTCGGCGAGACGCCCGAGCGGCACTTCGGCCACCGCAACGTGATCCTGCGCGACCTCGCGGACGACGCGATTCCCGCGCGACCGATCGCGGCGGCGCAGAGCCGCGTCGGCGGCATCGCCCGCCTCGGCGTCGCGCGGCGCGCCGCGATGATCGCGATGCAGAGCTTCGACGCGCGCGCCCACGACTTCGCGCTCGCCGCGACCGAGCTGCTCGAAGCGGAGCGCTGCCCGGCCGGTGTCCCGACGCGCGAGCTGCCGCGCGACTGCATGGAGAGCGCGGCGACGCCCGCGGAGCTGTTCGCGAAGCTGCACGAGTGGAAGAGCGCCGCGCTCGTGATTCCGCACGGCACGGCGTGGGGCTTCACGGCGTCGCCGCTCGCGAGCTGGGACACGCAGCTCGGCGAGGGCGCGCAGGATCCGCAGCTACAGCGCTTGATCGAGGTGGAGTCGGGGCACGGCAACAGCGAGGAGTACCGCGCGTGGCGTCCGCTGCTGCGCGGCGCGGACGGCGAAGCGCGCTGTCCTCCGCCAAGTCCCAGTTATACGCCGCTCTGCTGGCGCGCCGGCGAGATCATCGAGCGGCGCTGCCTCGCGCAACGAGAGGACGCGGCGGAGTGCGCGGAGCGCGCGGCGGAGGCGCGGCGCGAGGCGGCGAACGCGCCGCCGCGCGGCGAGGAGCGCATCGTGCCGTTCGCGTCGGGAGACGATTGGGGCGACGCCGGCCAGTGCCGCGACTGCTTCCTGCCCGCGTTCTATCTGCGCCCGCTGCTGAGCGTGCAGTACGCGCTCGCGCTCACCAGCTTCGCGAACCCGCAGCGTCCGTGGCGCTACCGCTTCGGCTTCATCGCCGCGAGCGACGTGCACAGCGCGCGGCCCGGCACCGGCTACAAGGATCTCTCGCGGCGCTGGATGGTGGACGGCCAGCGCGATGGCGTGGCGCGCCGAGCCTGGACTCCGCCGAGCCAGCTGCCGGCGCGCGCGACGCCAGCGAGCCGCGTCGAGCCGGCCGGATTGCTCGGCGCGAACGACGGCCCGGCGGACGATCGCATCGGCTCC
>DATBRS010000213.1:0-14852 GCA_036560185.1 Myxococcota bacterium | reverse complement strand
CCCGGAACGCCCCGACGCGCTCCATGAACTTGTTGATCGGGGGGTTGTCCGGTGCCGGCGCCGCGTACCACGCGCGCACGCCCCGCGCGCGCAGGTCGGCCTCCATCACTTCGAGCATCGCGCCCGCGACCCAGATGCCCGTCTCGCGCTCGAACTCGCACGAGCGGAACTCGGGCTCGACCGCGAACAGCGTCCAGTGCGCGTCCGCGCCTTCGAGGAAACCGAGCTGCTCTCCGCCCATGTAGACGACGTTGCCGAGCAGGTGCCGCAGCACGGCCGGTCTGCGCAGGATCGAGCGCAGCGTGCAGCCGATCAGCGCGAAGCCCGCGTGCGCGAGCGTCCAGCGCGCGATGCGCCGGCGGTCGGTCGCGTAGTGCATGAAGCCGATCACGCGCCCGTCCCAGCGCGCGACCTGCACGCCCTGATGCGGGTTCGCGAAGTTCGCGCCGTAGAACGCGTCCGCGAGCCAATCCTCCCCGAGCATCGCGAGCGAGCTGCCGCGCCCGAGCTTTGGGCCGAACCACCGGTAGTGAAGGCGCGCGACGGCGGGCGCTTCGTCGCGCCGCAGCGTGCCCACCTCGAAGCGCGCGAGCGCTGCGTCCGAGTCGCGCCATGCCTGCCGGCTCGCACTGGCCATACGCCCTCATCGGCCTGTGCGGTGGCGTGGCTTACGAACTTTGTGCGCGGCCCCGCGCCACGTTCGCGCCGCCGGGAGCACCCACCCTCGATGTGAACAGGCGGGAACGCAGTGGCAACCACTTCCGATGGCGCGCGATCGAGAGGCCCGGTGCTGATCACGGGCGCCGGCGGCGGGCTGGGCGTCCACCTCGCGGCAGACCTGCTCTCGCGCGGCGAGCGCGAGCTGATCTTTCACTGCCGGAACCGCCGCGACGCTCTGCTCTCCGTGCTGAAGGATCACGAGCTCGATCCCGAGCGGCACGTCGTGTACGGCGATCTGACGCAGGAGGACGACGTGCGCGCGATCCACGAGCGCACGCGCGCGCTGCACGGACCCTTGTTCGGCCTCGTGAACCTCGCGGGCGGATCGTCCAACGGCATGTCGTGGAAGCTGTCGTTGGATGAGTTCCGCCAAGTCCTCGACGCGAATTTGGTGACCACGTTCCTGTGTTGCCGCGAGTTCGCCCCCGAGATGCGCGAATGCGGGCGCGGTCGCATCGTGAACGTGTCGAGCGTGGTCGCGACGGCGGGGGCACCCGGCACGTCGCACTACTCGGCGGCGAAAGCGGCGATCCTCGGCTTCACGCGGACGCTCGCGCTCGAGCTGGCACCGAAGAACGTCGTCGTGTCGGCAGTCGCGCTCGGCTACTTCCAGTACGGCCTGATCGACTCGATTCCGCCGGCGCAGCAGGAGGCGATCCGCTCGCGCATTCCGGCGGGCCGCTTCGGCGCGGCGGCGGAGCTCGCGGGGCTCCTGCAGTTCCTGCTGGGCGAGAGCGGCGCGTACTCCGGCGGCCAGCTCTACCCCATCAACGGGGGGATGATCTGACGTGGCGCTGACGGAGGCGCCCGCACCGGATCGCTTGGAGGTCGGCCCGCTGCGCGCGGAGGAATGCCGCGCGGTGGCGGAGTTGCACGAGAGCTTCTTCGGAGAGGGTCTCGGCCAAGGCCACTCGATCGCGATGCTCGGCGCGGACTTCCTCGAGCAGGCGTTCTACCGAGCGAACCTCGACAACCCCTACTTCTTCGTGGACGTCGCGCGCTACCGCGGGGAGCTGATCGCGTTCAGCGTGTATTCGAGCGATCACCGCCGCGTGTTCCGGCACACGATCCGGCACCACTTCGCAGCGCTGGCCATGGCCACGGTCCGCGTGGGGCTGCGGCATCCGCTCCGCACCGCGCAGAAGCTCGCGGGAAACCTGATGTTCCTATCCGAGTCGCTGCCGCCCGAGACGCAGGCAATCCCGGCCTGGTTCCTGCTGCTCGCCGTGAAGGCGCCCTATCGCACGCGCGAGTTTCAGGAGCGCACAGGCGTGTGGATCGCCGGCGCGTTCAAGCAGCGCCTCCAGAGCACACTGCTCGAGCACGGCCGCGAGGAGTATTGGGCCGCGCCGGCGACCGCGAATCCGGCCGCGATCTCCTTCTACGAGCGCGCCCGCGCCCAGCGCTTCGCCGAGGGCACGGTGCAGGGCGAGCACTGTGTGTACTACCGACTTCGCACGCGCGACTGAGCGGCGCCGCCAGGCGTCAACTCGCCGGCAGGATCTCGCGCGACTCCGACGCCAGCCGCGCCGCGTGAGCCCTTTGACTCCGCGCCACGCGCTCGGGCGTGTCGCCGCGCATCGTCCGCGGCCGCGCCTCGGGAAGCCAGCTGCGCAGCCACGCGCCCCACGGAAATGCGGGGCTCATGCCACGCACGTGGTAGTCGATCACCGCGACGCCGCCGGTCTGGGCGATCTGCGCGAGCAGGTGCTGCGCGTGGGCGATCGGGTCCGCGATGCCGTTCTCGGGGAGACGCCCGTCGTACTGGTTGTCCATCCAGGTGGGCGCGAACTCGAGGATGCCGAGCTGGCGCCGCTCCGCCGGATGCCACGGGAAGTACGGGTGGCACACGCCGCGACGGAAGCCGGGATAGAACTCGTAGCCGAGCGTCGTGTCGTACAGGAAGCCCGCGCGCTCGAGCGCAGCCAGCGTCTCGTGCGGCAGGGTCGGGTCGAGCCGCCAATAATGACTGCGATTGCCCGCGATCGGCGCGCCCGCCACCTCCTCGATGCGCGCCTTCTCCGCCGCGAGCCGCGCCGTCTCGACCGGCGAGTTGAACGACGCGTGCAGCCCGATCTCGCAGCCGCGCGCGCGCAGCTCCGCGATCACGGCGCGAAAGTGCGGCGCGCGCACGTCGTAGAACGCGTCCGGATCGCCGCGCAGGTACTTCAGCAGCGAGCCCTGCCGCGCCATGAAGTAGAAGCACGAGCGCGCGCCGCCGAGCGTCTCCGCGAAATCCGCCCATTCGGCGAAGCGCCAGAACGCCCGCGCGCTCGCCATGTGCCGGAGCGCGCGCAGGCCCCTCGCGCCGGCGAGCGGCGCGCGCAGCAGTTCGACCCAGCGCACGATTTCGGGGTAGTCCACGTCGTGGGAGAGCGTGAGCGCGCTGCCGCCTGCCTGCGCGAAATCCGGCCGCATGGCAAGCGCGCCCGCGGCTTCGAGGTGCTCGCGGATGCGCTGCGCCCAGAGCGAGATCACGGGGCGCTCGATCAGCCGCTGCGACACGAGGTAAGAGCCGCGCAGCGAGATGTTGAACCAGCGATCGCGGGAATAGGTGTGCTCGCGCGCGCCGGTGAGCCACCAGAACGCCGCGAACGCGAGGTCGCTCGCGAACACGAGTGCATCGCCCGCGCGCTGCGGCGGCAGCGCCGGCTCGCCGCCGAAGCCGACGTAGGGCGCACCCTCGTGCTCGACGTGCGCCGTGACGTCGAAGTCGCGCGCCTCGCGCAGATCGCGGCCCGCCCAGCGGATCGCGACGCGCGCGCCGGAGGCCTCGGGCTCGGGCCCGTAGTAGAGGTCGAGGCGCGGCCCGGCGCCGGCCGCCGCTCCGCTGGACGCCGCGTCGAGCCACACCACGTCGCGCGCATAGCCAGCCAACTCGCACAGCGTGCGCAGCGTGTAGAGCACCTCCGGCGCGCAGGGCGCCAGGCGCGTGTCGATTCCCACTCGCAAGCGGGTCGGTAGGGCGGTCATCCTGGCCTCGGCTCCCGGTGCGTGCCCGCGCCTTCAGCGCGCGTGTCGCCGGGCCGACACGAAACTGCGAAGCGGCGGCACAACGTACGGAGCAGGATCTCTTCGGCCATTGCGTGCGGTTCCCCGCGCCCCATCCGCGAGCGGCGGGCACTCACCGACACGCAACGCGCGAGATCGCGAGCGGCAAACGAGACGGAGCGACATGCACCCGCTGGCCGACAAATTCCCGGGCGTGTTCCTGCACGAGAGCGTGGCGGTCGACTTGCCCTGCGAGATCGGCGCGGGCACGCGCATCTGGCACTTCAGCCACGTGCTCGCGAGCGCGCGCATCGGCGAGCGCTGCTCGCTCGGGCAGAACGTGACGGTCGAGCGCGGCGTGTCGATCGGGAACGGCTGCAAGATCCAGAACAACGTGTCGCTCTACACCGGCGTCACGCTCGAGGACTTCGTGTTCTGCGGGCCCTCGATCGTGTTCACGAACGTGCTGCACCCGCGCGCCGAGGTCTCGCGCAAGGACGAATACGCGCCGACGCTGGTGAAGCGCGGCGCGACGCTCGGCGCCAACGCGACCATCGTGTGCGGGCGAGTTGTTGGGGAGTACGCGTTCATCGGCGCCGGCGCGGTGGTGAACCGCGACGTGCAGCCGTATGCGCTGATGGTCGGGACGCCCGCCAAGCGCGTCGGCTGGGCCTGCCGCTGCGGCGAGTCGCTGCCCAAGGGCCGCGGCGAGGTGAGTTGCTTCCGCTGCGCGAACGTCTATCGCCTCGCCGGCGACGCGCTCGAAGTCGTCCACGAGAACCAGTGAGCGCGGGCGCACGAGGCCCGCAGCACCCGAACGAGAAGGCCGCAGCACGATGAAGCCCGCACCGATTCCGCAGCTCGACCTGAAGCCGCAATACGAGGCGCTGAAGCACGAGCTCGCCGCCGCGATGGCGAAAGTCTGCGAGGAGCAGAAGTTCATCCTCGGCCCCGAGGTCGGCATGTTCGAGCGCGAGCTCGCCGCCTACTGCGGCGCGCCCCACGCGATCGCCTGCGCGAGCGGCAGCGACGCGCTGATCCTCGCGCTGATGGAGCTCGGGCTCTCGCCCGGCGACGCGGTCGCGTGCCCCACCTACACGTTCTTCGCGACCGCCGGCGCGATCGCGCGGCTGGGACTGCGCATCGTGTTCACCGACGTCGACCCGGCGACCTACAACATGAGCGTCGCGACGCTCGAGCGCGCGCTGCACGGCAAGCCCAAGGTGAGAGCCGTGATCCCGGTGCACCTGTTCGGGCAGGCCTGCGAGCCGGAGCTCGACGACGCGATCCGCGCGAGCGGCGTCCCGATCCTCCACGACGCCGCGCAGGCGATCGGCTCGATCGATGCGCGCGGCCGCAAGCTGGGCAGCGCCGAGCTGGTGTGCTTCAGCTTCTTCCCGAGCAAGAACCTCGGTTGTTATGGCGACGGCGGCGGCTTGACCACCGGCGATCCGAAGCAGGCTGAGCACCTGCGCCGCCTGCGCGCCCACGGCGCCGCGCAGAAATACTTCCACGACGAGGTGGGGATGAACTCGCGTCTCGACACGCTGCAAGCCGCCGTGCTGCGCGTGAAGCTGCCGCATCTCGACGCCTGGAACGAGAGCCGCGCGCGCGCCGCCGCGCAGTACGACGCGCTGTTCGCGAGCGCCGGCGCTGCGGATTCGCGCACGCCCCTCGCGGCAGGCGGGCTCCCGCTGCGCACGCCCGCACGGCACGCGGCGCCCGCGCGGCACGTGTGGAACCAGTACGTCGTGCGCGTTCCGGCCGCGCGGCGCGATGCGCTGAAGGAGCACCTCGGCGCGCAAGGCATCGGTACCAACATCTACTACCCGAAGCCGCTGCACATGCAGCCCTGCTTCGCCGCCCACGGCTACCAGGCCGGCGACCTGCCCGAGAGCGAGGCAGCCGCGCTGGAGACGCTCGCGCTGCCCATCTTCCCCGAGCTGAGCCGCGCACAGGTCGAGCGCGTGGTGGACGAGGTCGTGGCGCTCTTGAAGAAGTGAGCTTGGTGCGCGGACCGAAGGCGAAGTGAGGCGCCGCGATCGGCGCTCGCGCGCACCGATCGCCGCTGTGACCGCCCCTGTCGCACCCGCGGCCCAAGCTCGCCCGCGGTCCCGAGGAGGTGAACGCGATGGCGAGTGCGACGTTCGAGCGGGCGCCCGAGAGGGCAGACGAGAGCGTGCGAGTAGCGCGAGCCGCGGCCGCGCCGCGGCGCCGCGGCGGCCCGCCGAGCCGATCCCGGGCGCCGAGCGCGCGCGGGAGCGCGCTGCTGCGCGGGCTCGCGGCGACCGCGCTGATCGCGACGGGCTACGTCGCCTGCCTCGTGGGCGTGCGGTGGCTGCTCGCGTCGGGCTAGGCGCGAGGGGCAGCTGCGGGCAGCGCGCCGCGATTCCGTCGGGTTTTCGCGCGCGCGAGATCCTCGCGCATCGAAAAGCTCGGTATAAATCGCGACCCATCCCAACGGGAACGCGCTGATCGCAACGTGCACGATCCGAAACCAGATGCGGCGCGCGTGACCGGGCTCTCCCGGCGCGCGGCGGCGCGATGAGCACGCGCGAGGAGTCGCCCGCGCTGGTCGAGCTGCGCGCACTGGTGCAGCGCGTCTGGGGCTACTCCGAGCTGCGGCCGCTGCAGGCCGAAGCGATGCTCGCGGCGCTGGCCGGCCGCGACTCCCTGGTCGTGCTCGCCACCGGCGGCGGCAAGAGCCTGTGTTATCAGGCGCCTGCGCTCGCGCGCGATGGCCTCACCTGCGTGATCAGCCCGCTGATCTCGTTGATGCAGGATCAGGTCGCGGGCCTGATCGAGAGCGGCGTTCCGGCCGTGATGCTGACGAGCGCGCAGGACGCGACGCAGCGGCGTGCCGCGGCGGGGCGACTCGCGAGCGGCGAAGTGAAGCTGCTGTTCGTCGCGCCGGAGCGGCTCGTGATGCCCGGCTTCTTCGACGAGCTCGCCAAGTACGGGCTCGCGGCGCTGGTGATCGACGAGGCGCACTGCATCAGCCACTGGGGCCACGACTTCCGCCCCGAGTACCGCCGGATCGGCGAGCTGCGCGCGCGCTGGCCTGGCGTCCCGATGCACGCGTTCACCGCCACCGCGACGCCGCAAGTGCGGCGAGACATCGCGGCGCAGCTCGCGCTGCGCGATCCCGTGGAGCTCGTCGGCGGCTTCGACCGCCCGAACCTCACGTACCGCTTCCTGCCGCGCGGCGACACCGCGGCGCAGGTGTTAGGGGTGATCCGGCGGCACGCAGACGAGGCCGGCATCGTCTACTGCCTGCGCCGCAGCGACGTCGACTCCCTGGCCGCCGCGCTCGCCAAGGCGGGCGTGCGCTGCCTCCCGTATCACGCGGGCCTCGACGGCGCGACGCGCGAGCGCAATCAAGCCCGCTTCCTCGCCGAGGCGGTGGACGTGATCGTCGCGACCGTGGCGTTCGGCATGGGCATCGACCGGCCCGACGTCCGCTTCGTGGTGCACGCCTCGCTGCCGAAGGGCGTAGAGCAGTTCGCCCAGGAGACCGGCCGCGCCGGCCGCGACGGCGCGCCGAGCGAGTGCGTGATGCTGTACGCCGGCGCCGACTACTACGGCTGGCGCTCGCTCGCCGAACGCAGCGCGCAGGAGTCCGCGGCGGCGGGCGCGCCGGTCGACCCCGAGGAGCAGGCGCGCGCGCTCGCGCGGCTCGGGGAGATGTACGGCTTCGCGACGAGCGCCGTGTGCCGCCATCGATTCTTGGTAGAGCACTTCGGGCAGGCCTGGCAGCCGCCCGAGGACGCGAGCGACGGCTGCGGCGCGTGCGACGTGTGCCTGCGCGAGCTGTCGGTGCTCGCGGATTCGCAGCGCACCGCGCAGATGATCCTCTCCTGCGTCGCGCGCTGCGGACAGCGCTGGGGCGCTCAGCACATCGCCGACGTGCTGCGCGGCGGCGACACCGAGCGCATCCGTGCCGCGGGCCACGACCAGCTGTCGACCTTCGCGCTGCTGAAGGCGCATCCCAGCCGCGAGATTCGCCACTGGATCGACCAGCTCGTGGCGCTCGGGCACCTGCGCGTGGCCGACGGACAGTTCCCGACCCTCGCGCTCAGCGAGAGCGGCGTGGAGGCGATGCGCGCGCGCGTGCCGGTGACGCTGTTCGCAATGCCGGCGACGCCGGCGAAGCCCAAGCGCTCGCGCAGCGGAGCGGGCGCCGCGGCCGACGGGGCTCCGCTCGACTTCGATGACGCGCTCTTCCAGCGCCTGCGCGCGCTGCGGCGGCGCCTCGCGGCCGAGCGCGGCGTACCGCCGTACTTGATCTTCGGCGATCGCACGCTGCAGGAGCTCGCCGCCGCCAAGCCGACGCGCGTCGAGCAGCTGCGCGGCATCCGCGGCATCGGGGAAGTGAAGCTGCGCGACCTCGGCGCGGTATTCGCCGCCGAGATAGCGGCCGCGGTCGCGCAGACCGGCGGTGCGAATTAGGTTCCGCCGCGATGTCCGACGCGCTCGCGGAACTGCCGGCGATCTCGCTCTGGCTCGTCGACGGCTTCAATGTGCTGCACGCGCACCTGCTGAGAGGCCGCGACCGCAAGGACTGGTGGAGCGCCGAGCGCCGTCAGCTCGTGATCGAACGCGCCGCGCGCCTCGCCGCGCGCGGCGAGCGCGTGTGGGTGGTGTTCGACGGCAAGCGCCCCGCGGACGAGATCGAAGCGCCAGAGGACGCGCCGCTGCGCGTCGTGTTCGCGCGGGACGCCGACGACTGGATGCTGAAGGCGATGCGCGCCGCCGCCGATCCGGGCGGCGTCGCGATCGTCACGGGCGATCGGCCCGTGAAGGACCGCGCGCGCCGCGCGGGCGCCCACGTCGTGTCGCCACGGGAGTGGCTGGCGCGCTGCATGGCGGATTCGCCGAGCCCGTGAACGCGCGCGCCGGGCAGCCCAGCGGCGGCAGCGGCCTCACGGATTCGCGCAGTGCGGCAGCTCCTCTCCGCGCAGCCCCGCCAGCAGATTCCGCACGCACAGCTCCGCCATGCGCGCGCGCGTCTCGCGCGTCGCGCTGCCGATGTGCGGGGCGAGCACCAGATTCGGCGCTGCGAGCAGCGGGGAATCCCCGGGCAGCGGCTCGGCCGCGAACACGTCCAGCGCCGCGGCGCCGAGCCGGCCGCTCGCGAGGGCCTCGCACAGCGCGCGCTCGTCCACGATCCCGCCGCGCGCCGTGTTCACCAGCAGCGCGCCGGGCTTCATGAGCGCGAGCTCGCGCGCGCCGATCAGCCCGAGCGTCTCCGGCGTGCGCGCGACGTGCACGCTGACCACGTCGGCGCGAGCGAGCAGCGCGTCGAGCGTGGGCACGCTCTCGATGCCGGCGCCGCCGCGCCCGCTGCGCGTCCACGCGACGACGCGCATCCCGAAGCCCGCGGCGCGCCGCGCCACCGCCCGCCCGATCGCGCCGAGCCCGATCACGCCGAGCGTCGCGCCGGCCAGCTCGCACCCGAGCAGCAGCGTCGGCTCCCAAGCCTTCCGCCAACTCCCGTCGCGCACGAACCGGTCCGCCTCCGGAATCCTGCGCGCCGCCGCGAGCAGCAGCGCGAACGCCAGATCCGCCGTCGCCTCCGTCAGCACGCCCGGCGTGTGCCCCACGCGCACGCCCCGCGCGCGAGCCGCCCCGAGATCGACGTGATCGACGCCCACCGAGCAGCTCGACACCACGCGCAACCGCGGAGCCGCCGCGAGCAGCTCCGCGTCGACGCGATCCACCAGCGTGACGATCAAACCCTCACAGCGCGCCGCCTCCCCCAGTAACAACTCGCGCGGCGCTGCATCCTCGCCCTCCCACACACGCAGCTTCGCCGCCTCGCGCACCAACTCCCATGGCGCACCGGGCAGCTCCCTGGTCGCAAACACGCGCCGGCGAGTCATCGACGCCGGCTCACGAATGCCCGCCCATCTCCCTCTTCACTCTTCCCTCCCACCAAGG
Source organism: Myxococcota bacterium (assembly GCA_036560185.1). Taxonomy (GTDB): domain Bacteria; phylum Myxococcota_A; class UBA9160; order UBA9160; family UBA6930; genus VGRF01. The sequence continues at coordinate 5,201 of DATBRS010000213.1, read as the reverse complement.
AACGGACGCCTGCGAGCCTGCACCGACGAGCGCAGCGAGACGAGCTCTGCAGAAAGCGCCGCGCGCGGGCGGGGCCGCGGAGGCGAAATCAAGCGCAGCGAGGGCCCAACTCCCGGCAACGCCTTCCCACCCGACCCACGCAATTCGGGAAGCGCCCTTCCCTCCAACGGCCCGAGCGAGCCATTCGCCGCAGCGGCCCCGCCCGCGCGCGGCGCGCTGCCCGCACGAGCACCCCTCAAGCCGCACTCCCATACATCAGCTCCAGGATCCGTCCCGCATTCTCCTCGATCGCCTTCCCCGTCGTATTCACGCTCCGCCACTGCTGCTTGTTGAAGAGCCGCCGAGCGCGCTGCAACTCTTCCAGCACTGCCTCCGCGTCCGCGTAGGTCGTGTACGGCGACGCGCCGATCTGCCGAATCCGCGCCTTGCGAATCTCGAGCAGCGGATTCGGGTCGATGACCAGCCCGATGACCTTGCGCGGGTCGACCTCGAGCAGCTCTCGCGGCGGCTCGATGCCCGGGACGATCGGCACGTTGCCGGTCTTGTAGCCGCGCTGCGCGAGATACATCGAGAGCGGCGTCTTCGACGTGCGCGACACGCCCGCCAGCACGATGTCGGCCTGATGCAGCGTGTGGAGGTTCGCGCCGTCGTCGTGCCGCACCGCGAACTCGACCGCCTCGACGCGCCGGAAGTACTCGTCGCCGAAGCCGTGCAGCACGCCCACCAGATGTTGGGGCGAGAGCGCGTAGTGGTGCGACATCGCCGAGATCAGCGGGCTCAGGAGATCCACCGCGGGCACGCCCATCTCGAGCGCGAGCGCGCGCACGGATTCCTTCAGCCGGTCGTTCACGAGCGTGAAGACGACCAGCGCGCCCGCCTCCTTGGCGCGCTCCATGATGCGGCGCACCTGAGAATCGTGGCGGGTCTCGGCGAAGGTGCGGAGCCGGAAGCGCCGCTGGAACTGCGTGGCCGCTGCGCGCACCGCGTGCGTGCCGGTCTCACCGGTGCCGTCCGACAGCAGAAAGATCTCGATCTGTGCGTCGGCGCCTTGGGCCATCGGGAGTTGGTAGCCAGGCGCGTGGCTGGCAGCGAGGCGCCGGATTTGGCGGCGCGGCGTCCGCGCGTTGCGGCGGGTCGGGGGCTGCGGAGCGCAATGGCTCGCTCGGCCCGCCTCCGGAGCCGCAGCGGCCGAGAAGACGGCCGCGATGCGCGGCGCTACGCGCGCGCATTCTCGCGGGGCCTCGGCTGCGCTTGATTTGCGCTCCGCAGCCCCCGGCCCGCCGCAACGCGCTCGCGGAGCGGGCGAGCACAGTTGTTGGGGGGAGGGGCGACGCAGGCGCGGCGTCGAGCCGCACCTGCGTCGTTGCGGGGTGTCGCGGCGGTCGAGTTGATCGAGCAGTGCGCGTTGCGCCAAGAGGTCGAGAGATTGGGAACGCCACGATCCTGCGCGAGCCGAGCGAAGTCGGGAGGGGTCTGGCAACTTCGGCCGACCATGGCGTACGACCCGAAAGCGATCGAAGCCCGTTGGCAGCGCGAGTGGGCGCAGCGCGGAACGTTCAGAGTCGAGATCGATCACAGCCGGCCCAAGTACTACGTGCTCGACATGTTTCCCTACCCGTCGAGCGAGGGCCTCCACGTCGGGCATCCGAAGGGATACATCTCGACCGACGCGATCTCGCGCTACAAGCGCATGCGCGGCTTCAACGTGCTGCACCCGATGGGCTGGGACGCGTTCGGTCTACCGGCCGAGCAGCACGCGATCAACACGGGCACGCATCCGCGCGCGACCACGAAGAAGAACACGGAGAACTACCGGCGCCAGCTCGAGGCGCTCGGCCTCTCGTACGACTGGGACCGCGAGATCGACACGACCGATCCCGGCTACTACCGCTGGACACAGTGGATCTTCGCGAAGCTCTTCGAACGCGGCCTCGCCTACCTCGCCGAAGTGCCCGTGAACTGGTGCCCCGCGCTGGGCACCGTGCTCGCGAACGAGGAGGTGATCGACGGCAAGAGCGAGCGCGGCGGGCATCCCGTCGTGCGCGTGCCGATGCGGCAGTGGATGCTGCGCATCACGCAGTACGCGGAGCGCCTGATCGCCGATCTCGACGAGCTCGACTGGCCCGAGAACATCAAGAAGATCCAGCGCGACTGGATCGGGCGATCCGAGGGCGCGCGCGCGAAGTTCGCGTTGCCGGATCACGGCGGCGAGACGATCGAGGTCTTCACCACGCGGCCCGACACGCTGTTCGGCGCCACCTACATGGTGCTCGCGCCGGAGCATCCGCTGGTCGCGAGGATCGTGACGCCGGCGCAGCGCGCGGCGGTGCAGGCCTACGTCGCCGAGGCCGCGCGCAAGAGCGAGCGCTCGCGCATGGCGGACACCGACGAAAAGACCGGTGTCTTCAGCGGCGCGTTCGCGACGAACCCGGTCAACGGCGCGAGGATTCCCGTCTGGATCGCGGACTACGTGCTCGCGAGCTACGGCACCGGCGCGATCATGGCGGTGCCGGGCCACGACGAGCGCGACTTCGCGTTCGCGCAGAAGTTCTCGCTGCCGATCGTCGAGGTCGTGCGCGGTGGCGACGTGACCAGCGCGGCGTACGCCGGCGACGGCGTCGCGGTGAACTCGGGCTTCCTAGACGGACTCCCGACCGCGGAAGCCAAGCGCAGCATCACCGCATGGCTGCGCGAACGCGGGCTCGGCGAGGGCACCGTCTCCTACAAGCTGCGCGACTGGCTGTTCAGCCGGCAACGTTATTGGGGCGAGCCGTTCCCGGTGATCCACACCGAGGACGGCACGACGAAGCTCGTTCCCGAGTCCGACCTGCCGCTGCTGCTGCCCGACCTCGACGACTTCCGCCCGACCGGCGAGTTCGAGACGCCGCTGTCGCGCGCGAAGACGTGGATCGCCACGACCGACCCCGCGACGGGGAGCCCCGCGCGCCGCGACCCCAACACCATGCCGAATTGGGCGGGCAGCTGTTGGTACTACCTGCGCTTCGTCGATCCGCGCAACGCGCGCGAGGCGTGGTCGCAGGAGGCCGAGCGCTACTGGATGCCCGTCGACCTCTACGTCGGCGGCGCGGAGCACGCGGTGCTCCATCTCCTGTATGCGCGCTTCTGGCACAAGGTGCTCTACGACTGCGGGCTGGTTCACACCAAGGAGCCGTTCGCGAAACTGCTCAATCCGGGCATGATCCTCGGCTACAGCTACCGCTACTACGACGACAACCTGAGCGACGACCCGAGAGCGAAGCCGCACCTGTTCGCGGCATCCGCGGTGCGCGTCGACGGAGAGCGCGCGATCGCGCTCGCGACCGGCGCCGAAGTGAAGGAGCGCTGGGTGCGGGAGCAAGACGTGCGGCGCGCGGAGGACGGCACGGCGCTGCATCCGATCCACGCCGACCTGCCGCTCGAGGAAGTGATCGAGAAGATGTCGAAGAGCCGCGGCAACGTGGTCTCGCCCGACGACGTGATCGCCGAGTTCGGCGCGGACTCGATGCGGCTCTACGAGCTGTTCATGGGCCCGCTCGAGAAGGGCGCGCCGTGGTCGACGGACGGCATCCCAGGCTGTCACCGCTTCCTGCAGCGCGCGTGGCGCCTGTTCGTCGACGACGACGCGCCGGGCGAACCGGTGCGCGCGCTCGCGCCCGGCATGGGCACGCCGGAGCAGGCGCGGCTGTGCGCTCAGACGATCGCGGGTGTCACGGCCGACATGGACGCGATGCAGCCGAACACCGCGATCTCGAAGCTGATGATCTGGGCGCGCGACATCGCGAGAGACGCGCCGCTGCCGCGCGAGGCGGGCGAGGCGTTCCTGCGCATGCTCTCGCCGTTCGCGCCGCACCTCGCCGAAGAGCTCTGGGCGCGCCTCGGGAACGCGCGCGAGGTCGCGCTCGCACCCTGGCCCGTCGCGGACGAGCGGCTGCTCGTCACCGACACGATCCAGCTACCGGTGCAGGTGAACGGCAAGCTGCGCGACCAGATCGAGGTTGCCGCCGGCGCGGGCGAGGACGTGATTCGCGCCGCGGCCCTCGCCGCCGCGAACGTGCAGAAACACCTCGCCGGGCGCGCGCCGAAGAAGGTGATCGTGATCCCGGGCCGCCTCGTGAACGTGGTCGGGTAGCGCGCGCGTGCGCTCGCGCGGCGCGCGCATCGCCGCGATCGCGGGGTCCCTGTTGCTCGGCGGGCTCGCGCTGGGCGTGGGCGTCGCGTGGTGGCAGCGCTGCGCGCTCGCGGAGTGGCTCGCCGTGCGCGCGCTCGCTGCGCGCGGCGTGCACGCGGAGCTGCGCGTCGCGCGCCTCGATCTCGCGGGCGCGGAGATCGCGGATCTCCGGCTCGGTGCGGCCGCGCCGCCCGACCTCACGCTCTCGCACGCGGCGCTCGCCTGGTCGTACGCAGGGCTGCGCGCGGGACGGCTCGAACGCATCGAGCTGCGCGGCCTCCGCGTGCGCGCGCGCGTCGACGACGACGGCCTGCAGCTCGGCGCGCTGGAGGCCCTGCTCGAACGGGGCGAGGACACGGACAACGAGCCGCTCGCACTGCCGTTCCTCGAAGCGACGCTCGCCGACGCGGAGGCCCGCATCGATTCTCGCGAGGGGACGCTGCGCATGCGCGCCTCCGGCAGCGCCGCTCCCGAGGGCGAGCTCGTGCGCGCGACGCTGACGCTGCGCGGCGAGTCGCCGCAGGGCGCGCTCGAGTTCGGCGGCGGCGGCACCGTGGGACTCGAGTCGCAGGAAATCGCGGCGGCGGGCGCGCTCAGCGGCGTGACGCCCTGGGGCCGCGTCGATGGAAACGTGCGCGCACTCGGCAGCCTCGCCGCGCTGCGCGTCGAGCTCTCGGGCAGCGCCCTGCCCGATGCGCGTGCGCTGCCCGTCCGCGCCGCTGCACCCATCCGCGTGCGCGCCGCCGCGACCCGCGACGCGGCGGGCGTGATCGACGTGGAGCTCGAGCTCGCCGCGGATCGCATCGAGTGGATCGGGATGGGCGCCGCGGCGAGCATCTCCGCGGAGGCCTCGGTGCGCGAAGCAGCCGGCGTTCTCTCGGCGGAGAGCCGCTTCTCGCTCGCGGGCGCGGAGCTGACCGACGCCGGGAGCGCGGCGAGCGTGGAGGGCACCGCGACGCTGCGCGGCGGGAGCGTCGGCGCGACGTTCGAGCTGCGCGAGATCGAGCTGCCGGAGCTCGCGCGCGCAGCGGCC
>DATBRS010000212.1:0-28088 GCA_036560185.1 Myxococcota bacterium | reverse complement strand
GCCGCGCGCAGGCGTTTCGCCATCGCCTCGGCCGCGCGCGTCGTCGAGCCCGAGGAGTGCGTCGTGTCGATCTCGATCAGCTCTTCGTAGATCTCGCGCGTCTCGCGCTCGCGCTCGCGCTCGCTCCGCTCTTTGGCGAGCGCGGGAGCGCCGCAGGCGAGCAGCGCGCACAGCGCAATCCCAGCGCGCGCTCGCTTCACGCGGCGAGCTTCCCGCCCGCCGCCATCCAGCGCTTCATCAGCGCCTCGGCCTCGCGCGGGTTGTAGAGATCTTCCTGATGGCTGAAGAGCCCCCCGCCCGCGTACTCGAGGATCGTCACGCAGCCGAAGCGGTAGACCTCGCTGCCGCCCGCCGGATCCGGCATCACCTGCCACGGGTAGTAGACGACGCGGTTGCCCTCGATCGCATGCCACGCGACGGGAAACGTCATCATCGGCACCGGCTTCATCACCTTCAGGATCGCTTCGCGAATCGCCTGACGGCCGCGGAAGGTGCCGAGGTGATGCTCGATCCAGACGCCGTCCTCGCTATGCAGATCGGCCCACGCGCTCCAGTCGCCGGAGTCGCCGACGGCGACGAAGTGGCGGTAAGCGGCTTCGACTTCGCTGCGAGGAAATGCCGACATCCGATTCGATCCTCCACGCGTCCGTGCCATCATGCCACGCCTCACACGGAGAGAAGCCATGAAGCTCGAGACGCTGATCGTCGAACGCACCGAAGACGGGATCGTGACCGTCACGCTGAACCGGCCCGAGAAGAAGAACGCGATCAATGGCCCGATGTGGGACGAGCTGCTGGCGACGTTCCACGAGGTCGCGGCGAGCCCGACCGATCGCGTGATGGTGTTGACCGGCGCGGGCGACGCGTTCTGCGGCGGCGCGGACCTGACGGCGGGCGGGAGCGACGCGCGCCATCAGATCGACAAGATGCACCACTACGGGTCGATCGGGCTCGCGCTGCACGAGATCCCGAAGCCGTGCATCGCGAAGGTGAACGGCGTCGCCGTCGGCGCCGGGCTCAACATCGCGCTCGGCTGCGATCTGATCGTGGCCGGCGAGAGCGCGCGCTTCTCGGAGATCTTCGCGCAGCGCGGCCTGTCGATCGATCTCGGCGGATCGTGGCTGCTGCCGCGGCTCGTCGGGATCCACAAGGCGAAGGAGCTCGCGCTGCTCGCGCAGATCGTGAGTGCGCGCGAGGCGGAGCGCATCGGCATCGTGAACCGCGTCGTGCCCGACGCCGAGCTCGACAAGTTCGTCGGCGAGTGGGCGGCGCGGCTCGCAGCCGGCCCGCCGATCGCCCTGCAGATGACCAAGCGCATGATCACCTCCGGCCTCGCGATCAGCATGAGCGAGGCGCTGCACTGGGAGGCGATGGCGCAGACCGTCACCGGCGGCACCGAAGACACGCGCGAGGCAATGGCGGCATTCGTGCAGAAGCGCGCGCCCGTGTTCAAGGGCCGCTGATGCCGAAGCGGCGCGCAAAGGGACCGGGCCGAGCGAAGCCGAAGGCCAAGGCGCGACGGAAGACCGGGGCAAAGGTCACTGTGACTGCCCGGTCCGCGCGCGCGACGAACCGCGCCGCGACCGAACGCAGCTCGAGAAGCCGCAAGCGGCCCGACGCACGCAGTGCGTCAGGTCGCGCGCAGCGAGCCGTAGGCGAGCGAAGCCCGGAAAGGCCCGGACCGCTCGCGGGCGTGCGCGTCGTCGAGCTCGGCATGTTCGTCGCGGGCCCCGCCGCATCGTGCGTGCTGGGCGACTGGGGCGCGGACGTGGTGAAGATCGAGAACCCCGCCGGCGGCGACCCGGCGCGGGCGCTCGCTTCGCTCGGGCTCTCGGACAAAGACATCAACTTCGGCATGGAGAACTACAACCGCGGCAAGCGCAGCGTCGCGCTCGACGTGCAGAAACCCACGGGCCGCGTAGCGCTGCTGCGCATCCTGCGCGACGCGGACGTGTTCGTCTCGAACTGGCGCCCCGATGCGCTCGAGCGCGCGCGGCTCGACTACGCGTCGCTCGCCGCCGAGCTGCCGCGGCTCGTCTACGCGCAGGCGAATGGTTACGGCCCGCGCGGCTCGATGCGCGACACGGCGGCCTTCGACTTCGCCGCTTATTGGGCTCGCACGGGAGCGCAGATGTCGCTCGGCGAGCCCAATGAGCCGCCGCCCGTGCAGCGCCCCGCGATGGGCGACTCCCAGGTGGGCCTCGGCCTCGCGGGTGCGATCTCCGCCGCGCTCTTCCAGCGCGAGCGCACTGGCCGCGGCGAGCACGTGCACATCTCGCTCTATCAGGCGGGCATGTGGATGATGAGCTTCGATCTCTCCGCGGCGCTCATCCATGGCAGTAACTACCGGCGCACCGGCCGCCTCGTGCCGAACCCGCTCTGGAACAGCTACCGCTCGCAAGACGGGCGCTGGTTCGAGCTCGTGATGCTGCAGGCCGATCGCTACTGGGCGCAGTTCCTGCGCGCGATCGGCAAGCCCGAGTGGCAGGACGATCCGCGCTGGCGCTCGATCGGGCCGCGCAGCAAGAACGCGGCGGCGCTGATCGAAGCGCTCGACGCGCACTTTGCAACACGCGACTTCGCGGCGTGGCGCAGCGCCTTCGACGGGCAGCAGCTGATCTGGGCGCCGATCCAGTCGATCGCGGAATCGGCCGCCGATCCGCTCGCGCGCGAGGTCGGCGTGTTCGCGAGCGTGCCGCACCGCTCCGGCCGCGACATCGAGATCGTGCGCAGCCCCGTGGAGTTCGCGCGCGCGCCGCACGCAGTACGCAGCGCGGCGCCCGAGCTCGGCGAGCACACGGAAGAGGTGCTGCTCGAGCGCGGCTTCACGTGGGAAGAGATCAGCGCGCTGCGCGAGCAAGGCGCCTTCGGCAGCTAGGCAGGGAGCCCCGTCTCGCGCAGCGTGATGCTGAGCCGCCCCGGCGGCAGGCCGAGCTCCGCCGGCGCAGTTCCGCCCTGCACTTTGGGCACGCCGTGATAGATGCGCCGATTCGGGCCGCCGAACACGAGCAGGTCGCCGCTCGCGAGCACCACGTCGCAGAACGGTGCGCTGCGGCGCTCGATGCCGGCCATGCGAAACACGCAGGTGTCGCCGAGGCTGATCGTCACGACGGGCGCGTCCGACGGCTCCTCGGCGTCTTGGTGCAAACCGAGGCGCGCGCCCGGCGCATACAGATTCACGATCGCCGCATCGGGCGCGTAGCTGCGCGCGGCGCGGCTCTCGGCGCCGTACGCGGCCGCGACCGCGGCGCGCCCCAGCTCGAACAGCGAGCCCGGCAGCGGCTTCACCGGCGCGCCGTCCGTGTCGTCGGCGGTCTTGGCGTACACGTACGGGTACCAGTGCCAGCCGAGGCACACCGACTGCACGCTCATGAGGTGGCCGGCGGGAACGCGCGGATGGCGCAGGCCCGCGGGCGGCGCAGCCCAAACGCGGAAATCCTCCACCAACTCGCGTTGTGCCGCCGCGCCCAACCAGCCAATCACGTGGACGACGCCCGGGAGAATCTGCCGGTGCCCGCGATCGGCGTGCGGCTCCGCGAGCAGCGCGAGCTGGCCGGGAACGGGTGTTGCGGCGTGCGGCAGCGAAGTCGGCACGCCGCCGAGGCGGCTGCTGCCGAGCCGCCGGCGACCGCGGGATGCGATCTCGGTCATGCTCCCTCAACGCGCGGCAGCGCATCTTCGTGAGGTGGAAAAGAAACCTCACGAAACGCCACGCGGCCCCGTTCTTGGTGTGGGATGAGACAACCGTTCGAAGAGATCGTCGCCGAGCACGGCCCTGCGGTGATGCGGGTGTGCCGCGCGCTGCTGGGCGCATTCGACGCGCAGGACGCGTGGTCGGAGACGTTCATGGCTGCGCTGAAGGCGTATCCGAGATTGCGTGCGGACAGCAACGTCCGCGGATGGCTGGTCACGATCGCGCAGCGCAAGGCGATCGATCAGCTGCGCACCGCCGCGCGAGCGCCGGTCGCGAGCGACGTACTGCCGGAGCTCGCGGGCGCGAGCGACGCGCCGACACAGAGCGACCGCGCGCTGCGCAGCGCGCTCGACACGCTGCCGCCGATGCAGCGCGGCGCCGTGATCCACCGCTACCTCGGCGACCTGCCCTACGCCGACGTCGCGCTGCTGCTCGGCTGTAGCGAGGCCGCGGCGCGGCGAAACGCGGCGGACGGACTCGCGAACCTGAGAGCACGCATTCGAAAGGAGCACCGATGACTGCCACTGACACCGCCCGCGACCGAGCGCTGGTGAAGCGCCTCGTCGCCGCGTTCCCGAGCGCGGACGTCGCGCCCGGAGCGCCGCTTCTCGAACGGCTCGCCGAGCGCGCCGAGCGCGAGGGCCTGCTCGACGTCGCGGTTCGCACGATCGACAGCCCGTTCGGCGCGCTGCTGCTGGCCGCGAGCCGTGCCGGCCTCGTGCGCGTCGCGTTCGCACGCGAAGGCCACGCTGCCGTGCTCGCGCAGCTCGCGGCCGAGATCAGCCCGCGCATCCTGCAGGCGCCGCACCGCCTCGACGACGCCGCGCGCCAGCTGGACGAGTACTTCGCGCGCCGCCGCCGCCGCTTCGAGCTGCGGCTCGACCTCCAGCTCGCCCACGGCTTCCGCCGCGCGGTGCTCATGCGCTTGCAGCGGCTCGCGTATGGCGAGACGGCGAGCTACGCGCGCATCGCGCGAGCGGCCGGGAAGCCCGCCGCGGTGCGCGCCGTCGGGAGCGCCTGTGCACACAATCCGCTGCCGCTCGTCGTGCCTTGTCATCGCGTCGTGCGCAGCGACGGCACGCCGGGCGAATACCTCGGCGGCCGCGCCGCAAAGCAGGCGCTGCTCGCGCTCGAGGCCGCCGCGTGACGATCGAGGAGCGCGTCGCCGCGCTCGACTGGCCCGCGATCGCGACGCAGCTCGACGCGCTCGGCTGCACGTCGGTGGGCGTGCTGCTCGAGCCCGCCGAGTGCCGCGCGCTGCGCGACCTCTACGCCGACGACGCGCGCTTCCGATCGACGGTAGACATGTCGCGCCATCGCTTCGGCGAGGGCGAGTACCGCTACTTCGAGCGCCCGCTGCCGCCGCTCGTCGAGGAGCTGCGCGCCGCGTTCTATCCGCGCCTGCTGCCGATCGTGCGCGACTGGGCCGCGCGGCTCGGGCGGCCCGCGCCGTGGCCCGACGCGTTCGAGGCTTGGCTCGCGCAGTGCCACGACGCGGGCCAGAAGCGCCCGACGCCGCTGCTGCTGCGCTACGCGCCCGGCGGCTGGAACGCGCTGCACCGCGACCTGTACGGCGAGCTCGTGTTCCCGCTGCAGGTGGTGATCGGCCTCGACGCGCCGGGCGCGGACTACACCGGCGGCGAGTTCGTGGTGGTGGAGCAGCGCCCGCGCGCGCAGTCGCGCGCGACCGCGCAGCCGATCGCGCGCGGGGAGGCGCTCGTCTTCACCACGCGCGAGCGCCCGCTACGCGGCGCGCGCGGCTGGCTGGCCGCGCCGATGCGGCACGGCGTGAGCGTGCTGCGCTCCGGCGAGCGCCACACGCTCGGCCTGATCTTTCACGACGCGACGTGAGGAAACTCGCGCGCAGTCGGGCCTCGATTGCGGGGGCCCGTCCCAGGTAGGCTGCGGAGCGACGCATGAGCACGCCGCCCTTCGTTCGCACGCCCGATGCTCGCTTCCGCGATCTGCCGGACTTCGCATTCGCGCCGCACTACCTCGATTGGCGCGGGCTGCGCGTGCATCACCTCGACGAGGGGCCGCGCGCTGCGCCGGTGATGCTCTTGCTGCACGGCGAGCCGAGCTGGTCGTACCTCTATCGCCGCATCGTTCCGCGCCTCGTCGCCGCGGGCTACCGCTGCGTCGCGCCGGATCTCGTCGGCTTCGGCAAGAGCGACAAGGTGACGGACGATGCGTGGTACGTGATCGAGCGGCACTGCGAGCTGCTGCGCTTCGTGATCGAAGCACTCGACCTGCAGCGCATCACGCTCGTCTGCCAGGACTGGGGCGGTCCGATCGGACTGCGCCAAGCGGTGGACATGCCCGAGCGCTTCGCGCGGCTCGTGATCGCGAATACCTGGCTGCATCACGCCGGCTACGCGTACTCGCCGGGCATTCGCGGCTGGCGCGCGGCCGCGACCGACCCGAGCAAGCTCGGCGGCGACATGCCTACTGGCCGAATCGTCGCCGGCAGCTTGCGCCGCCCGGGGCACGATCTCGCGGCGGTCGCGCGCGCCTACGACGCCCCCTTCGCGGATCTCGCGAGCAAGGCGGGAGCGCGGCGCTTCCCGTTCTGCATTCCGTTCGCCGAGCCGGACGCAGGCAACGCGAGAGATCAGCAGCGCTGCTTCGACGCGCTCCCCGCGTACCCGCACTCGCTGCACTTCGCCTTCGGCGATGCGGATGACGTGTTCCCCTTCAGCTGGGCCGAACGCTGGCACGCGCTCGTGCCGGGCTCGACGCTCGACCGCATCGCGGGCGCCGGGCACTTCGTGCAGGAAGACGCGAGCGACGAGCTCGCGCACGTGATCCTGCGCCGCGCCGGCGAGGCGTCGTGACTTGCTGAAGCTCGCGCAGCTCGCGCTCGTGGTGCGCGACTACGACGAGGCGATCGCGTGGTACACGCGCGCGCTCGGCTTCACGCTCGTCGAGGACACGCCGCTCGGCGGCGCGAAGCGCTGGGTGGTCGTGCGCCCGCCCGGGCCCGGCGGCGCGGACTTGTTGCTGGCGCGCGCGGTGGGCGACGAGCAGGCGTCGCGCGTCGGCAACCAGACCGGCGGCCGCGTCTTCTTGTTCTTGTACAGCGACGATTTCTGGCGCGACCACGCCGCTCTCAGCGCGCGCGGCGTGAAGTTCGTGGTGGCTCCGCACGACGAGGAGTACGGCACGGTGGCGGTGTTCGAGGACTTGTACGGCAACCGCTGGGACCTGATCGGCCGCGGCCGATGAGCGGCTTCGTGCTGCTCGCGCGCGCTGCCGAGGGCGCGGGCTGGATCGGGAGCTGGTCGCCGGGCATCGGCGACCCGACGCCCGCGGGCTGGCTCGCGACCGTCGCATACTTCGCCGCCGCAGGGTGCTGTTGGGCCGCGGCGCGGCGCATCAAGCCGGAGTATCGGCGCGCACCCTCGCTGCGCCGGGAGTGGCGGCTCTGGGGCACGCTGTCGGCGCTGCTCGCGCTGCTCGGCGTCAACAAGCAGCTCGACCTGCAGAGCGCGCTGACGGAGATCGCGCGCGGCCTCGCGCGCAGCGGCGGCTGGTACGAACAGCGCCGTGGCCTGCAGCTCGCGTTCGTAGCCGTGGTGGCGCTCGTGGCGCTGCTCGCCGCCGTGGCCTCGCTCTGGGCGACGCGACGCACCAGCCCGCCGGTGCGGGTCGCGGTCGTGGGTTTCGGCGCGCTGCTCGCGTTCGTGGTCGCGCGCGCGGCGTCGTTCCATCACGTCGACATGGCGATCTCGCACGAGTGGCTCGGGCTGCGTGTCAGCTCGCTCGTCGAGCTGGCGGGGCTGGCGGTGTTGATAGTCGCCGCGCGCTGGCAGCGGCGCGCGCTCGGATCCTGAGCCGCCTCAGCGCACGCGCTCGATCGCGATCGGCAGCGCCCCCATGCGCGGGATGCCGCTGATCGGGTCGTAGTCGTCGTCGAGCCGTAACAAGCGACCAAGCGGCGTGCCGGCGGCGCGCGGGTCGTCGGGCTCGCCCGGATTCGCGCCGAACGCGTGCGTCATCGCGACCACGCCGCGCCGCAGCGTGTCGTCGGCCTCGATCACGGCGAGGGCCTCGTCGTGGCGCGAGCGGATGCGCACGACGTCGCCGCTCGCGACGCCGAGCGCCGCGAGGTCGTCGGGGTGCGCGTGGGCAGGGTTCCAAGGCTTGCCGCGCGTGAGCGACGGCAGCGAGCGCCCGCTCGAGTTCACGAAGAAGTTCGAGCGGCGGGGAATCAGGCGGAACGGGTGCGACACCGTCGCGTGCTGCGCACGCCAGTCTTCGCGCGCGATCTCGGCGAGCTCGCGCAGCATCTCGGGCGCCGCGAGCTGCAGGCGCGCGTCGCAGCCCGCCTCGCGCGCCGCGACCACGCCCGCCACCTCGTCGAACACGCGCCCGTGCGGGAAGCGCTTCACGTGCGCGAGCGGGATGCGCGAGCCGCGCGTGAAGATCTCGAACAGCTCGTCGGTGCTCGGCTTCCGCTGCATGTCGAGCTTGGTCACGATCGGCGGGCTCTCGAGGTGCGCGCCCCAGCCGTAGAAGCCGACGATCGTGAGCGCGAGCCCGAGCCGCTGCGCCATGCCGTAGAAGAACTCCCACTCTTCGACGAGCTCCGAATGCGCCGGCGGCGCCACCAGCGCGGGCGCGTACTGCGCGAACGGCGCCGCGTAGCCGACGTTGGCGCCGAAGAACTTCAGCGCCTCCGCACTCTGGCTCATGCCGGGCGTCTCGAGCGTGAGCTTCGGCGCGATCACGTAGTGGGCGAGACGAGAAGTCGCGGAGAGCTCCGGGTCGAAGGTGACGAGCAGATCGAGCTTCGCGAGCGCGGCCTGCGTCGTGCGCTGATCCGGGAAGGCCATCATCGGATTGCCGCCGAGGCAGAAGAGGGCGCGCACGCGGCCCTCGCCCTCGAGCAGGATCTCCTCGGGCAGCGCGGCGGTCGGCAGGCCCGCCGCGCAATTCTCGAGGCCGCGCACGCGCAGCTTCTCGCCGTCGCCGAGCGCGGGATACGGCGGGTACGGCTGCGCGCGCGGCGTGTAGGGCGGCAGCAGCACGTTGAGGCGCGAGGCCGGGTCGCCCTCGCGCGGCCAGAATCCGCACACAGTAATTAGGCAGAGCGTGAGGTACTCGGTGACGTTGCCGCGCGTCGCGAACGCCGGGCCCGTGCCGGCGGCTCCGCCCCCGCGGCGCGCGTTCGCGAACGCTCGCGCCGCGCGCACGATCTCGGCGGCGCGAACGCCCGCGCGAGCCGCCGCGGCTTCGGGCGTGAAGGGCGCGACCGCGGCGCGCAGCTCCTCCGCGCCGTCCGCGTTCTCGCGCAGGAACTCCGCGTCCGCGAGCCCCTCGGCGAAGATCACGTGCAGCATCGCGGCCAGCAGCGTGGGGTCCTCGCCCGGGCGCGGCTGCAGATGAACGTGCGCGCGCCGCGCGGTCTCGCTGCGGCGCGGATCGATCACGATCAGCTTCATCCCGCGCGCGAGCGCGTCCGTCAGCTGACGCCCGGGGTTCTGCATCGGCAGCGCACCGCTCTTCGAGATCAGCGGGTTCTGTCCGACCACCAGCCACGCGTCGGCGCTCGCGAACTCCATGCCGCCGGCGTGCCAGGCGCCGTGCAGCGCCGTCGCGATCTGCTTGCCGGGCTGATCGATCGTGTTCGAGGTGAAGAGCATGCGCGAGCCGAGCGCGCGCAGCCACGCGCTCGCGAGCTGACTCGACGCGGGATACGGCAGCGAGTTCGTCCCGATGTAGAGCGCCACGGAGCGCGGCCCGTGCTCGGCGACGATGCGCTGCACGCGCTCCGCCACCTCCGTAACAGCTCGCGTGCTCGCGATGCGCTCGAACCCGCCATTCGCGCGCTTCAGCGAGTGCAGCAGACGCGCCGGGCTCGCGTGCTGCTCCGGCAGCGCGCGGCCCTTCGGGCACGAGTAGCCGCCGTAGAGCGGCGCTTCGGGATCGCCCGCGACTTCGACCGCGCGCCCGTCTTCGAGCGTCACGAGGATCGGGCAGTAAGCGGGGCAGATGCGGCAGAGCGCCGGCTTCGTCTCGCGCATGCAGCCCACGGTATGCGAGCGGGCGGCGCGGATGCACGGCGCCGGCACGGGGCTGTGGCAACGTGCGGCCCGCCGCAGGAGGCGCGCGCATGTTCGATCTCACGGGGCGAGTCGCGCTGGTCACGGGGGCGGGCCAGAACCAGGGCGAAGGCATCGCGCGCGCGCTCGCTGCGCGAGGCGCCGCCGTGGCCGTGAACGACCTGCGTGCCGAGCGGGCCGAGCGCGTCGCAGCGGAGATCATCGCCAAGGGCGGGCGGGCGCTGGCGGCGCCGTTCGACGTCACGGATTACGCGGCCATCGCGAGCGCACTGGCGCGCATCGCCGGAGCGCTCGGCCCGGTCGACGTGCTCGTGAACAACGCGGGCATTCCGGAAGGGATGGGCATCGCGCAGTTCCGCACGACGCAGCCCGAAGCCTGGCGCCCGTACATCGACGTGAACATCTACGGCGTGATGAACTGCACGCGCGCGGTGCTCGACGGCATGTGCGCGCGCGGCTTCGGGCGCGTGATCACGATCGCCTCGGGCGCGGGCCAAGCGGGCCTCGCGCTCGGCGTCTCCGCCTATGCCGCGGGCAAGGGCGGGCAGATCGCGTTCATGCGCCACGTCGCGATCGAGAATGCGCGCGCCGGAGTCACCGCCAACACGCTCGCGCTCGGCCTGATGTCGAACGCGGGCGGCAGCGAGGTGACGGCGGCACTCGCGAAGACGGTGCCGGTCGGGCGACTCGGCACGCCGGAAGACGTGGGCGCCGCGTGCGTGTTCCTCGCCTCGAACGAGGCGAGCTGGCTCACCGGCCAAACGATCGGGCTGAACGGCGGGAACCTGACGAGCTGAGCTCGGCGCGCCGGTCCGGCCGCCGCGCAGTCAGCGCAGCCAGCCCGGCAGACAGCCCGCTGCGCGGCACTCTTCCTCGAGCCCGGTCTCGAGATACAGCTGAGCGCGCTCGAGATCACCCTCGACCTGAGCGCGCTCGGCGTCGATCTTGCTGCACGAGATCGGCGTGCGAATGCCCGTGCGCGGGTCCTCGGTCGTCACGCCGTGGCCTTTGTTGCACCAGCGCACCGCCGCGAGCACACGCTCGTGCTGCGCTTCGAGCGTGCGCACGTTGCGTTCGGCTTCTTCCTTCTTCTGGCGCCAAGTGGCCTCCGCCGCAGCGGACATGTCGTGCGACGCGGGCGACAGGCGGCGAGCGCTCGTGGGCGCGCCGGGCCGCGCCGAGGCGAGCGGGGGCGGCCCCTTCTCGACGCGCTGCAGCGCGCCGGGCTTCGGGGCGTGCGGCGCCGCGTTCGGACACTGCGACGCGTCGCTGGTGAAACGCACGTCGCCGTTCGGGCCGACGCACTTGAAGATCTCCGCCTGCGCCGGCGCGGCGAGCGCGAGGACCGCGGCGAGGAGACCGAAACGCGCGCGCATGCTCATTCCCTCCACGCCTGCGGCACGTTCGCCACGTTCGCCTCGTGCTCGAGCGCTTCGAGCTCGTCCACGAGAGCTTGGCGCCGCTGCGCGAGCACGCGCCCATCGTCGAGCTCCGTCAATGCCGAGAGGTGCGCGTCGAGCATCTCGATGCTGCTGCGCAGCTCGTGGAAGCGCGCTCGCCACTCCTCCAAGTTCGCGCCGCCGCGCACGTGTGCGTTCGGCGAGAGCGTGATGACGTTCGCGGCGGGGTCGATCTGGATGGTGAAGTTGTTGAAGAAGGAGCCGCCGAGCAGGCCGACCGACATGCCACCGCTGAGCGAGCCGCGCACGTTCTCGACGCGCGCGTCGCCGACCTCGACCGATGCCAGCGTGACCACGGGCGACTCGACCATGCCGTTCGCGGTTTGATACGCCTGCCGCGGCGTGTCGTGCCGGACCTCGATGCCCGCAGCGAGCGCGACGTGCGCGGGCACGACGACGTCGCTCGCGCCTGTGTCCACCAGGAACGGCGCGGTCACGCGGTCGTTGAGCCGGACGTACACGAGCATCGCGCTGCCCTGCTTCTCGAACGGAATCTCGAACGTGCGCCCCGGCCGAACGCGCGTGTGGGCGACCTGGGCCATCGCCGCGGGTGGCGGCGACGTGCGGGGCGTCTCGGTCTTCGCGGTCCGCTCGGCCTGCGCGCGCAGTGGCGGGGGGACTTGCCAGAGATCCTGCGTGAAATGCTCGTTCCCCTGCGCGTCCACCCAGCGGAAGATCTCCGCACCCGCGAGCGCGGGCAGACATGCGGCGAGCAGTACCGCGACGGCGATTCGCGCAGGGGGACGCATCGGGGATAGATCGGCGCAATTCGCGCCTCGCTTGAGACGCAGCGACCCATCGCGAACCGGCAACTTCGCCGCCGAATGCGCGGTTTCCGCACCCGTTGCGCACGGCTAGCTTGGCGGCGTGGGACCCATCGGCTTCACCGAGATGGCGCTGATCTTCGTGGTCGCGCTGCTGGTCTTCGGACCGAACAAGCTGCCCGAGCTCGCGCGCAACCTCGGCAAGAGCCTCGCCGAGTTTCGACGCGCCTCGAACGATCTGCGCCGCTCGATCATGGAGGCGGACACGATCGAGCCCGCGCCGAAGCCGCCGCAGGGGCCCGCGGACGAAGTCGCCGCCGGCGCGCCGCCGGCCTCGCCCCCCGGGCTCCCGCACAGCGTTCCGGCGGCGCCGCCGATCGCCGAGCCCGTCAGCGCCGCGCCGCAAGCGGAGCCCTCGAGCGCGAAGCCGAACGCGCCGACTTCTTAGGGCATGGACGACAAGGCGCTGCCCCTCACCGATCACCTGTCCGAGCTGCGCAGCCGCGTTGCCAAGATCGTGCTCGCCTGGGCGATCGGGACGGGCGTCGCGTGGCTCTACAGCGAGGATCTCTTCCGCGCGCTGCTGTCACCCGCGATCGCCGCGCTCGGCCCGAGCGGCGGCAAGCTGCAGGCCATCTCGCCCACCGAGATCTTCTTCACGTATCTGAAGGTGGCCCTGCTCGCGGGCTTCGTGGCCACGGTGCCCGTCTTCTTCTGGCAGATCTGGGCCTTCGTCTCGCCGGGCCTCTATCCCGCTGAGAAGCGCGTCGCGCTGCCGTTCGTGGTGGTCGCGAGCACGCTGTTCGTGGCCGGTGCCGCGTTCGCGCATCAGCTCGTCTTCCCGACGGTGTTCCAGTTCTTCGCCAGCTTCCGCAACGACTTCGTCGATCCCGCCTGGACCATGCAGGAAGTCTTCTCGATGACGACCCAGCTGATCCTCGCGTTCGGCGTCTGCTTCGAGATGCCGGTGCTGGTGTTCTTCCTCGCGATGTCGGAGATCGTCACGCCGGCGCAGCTGTTCGGCTGGACGAAGTACGCCGTGCTCGTGGCGTTCATCGTGGCGGCGGTGCTGACGCCGACGCCGGATGCCGTGACGCAAACGCTGCTCGCGGGCCCGCTGATCGCGCTCTACCTGCTCGGCGTTGCGGTCGCGTGGCTACTGGTCGGGAAGAAGAAGCGCGCGGCCGCGAGCGCGGAGAAGAGCGTCGCGACATCGCCCTGAGGCGAGTGCGCGCTAAAGCCGCTCGACCCGCCCGACGATCGCGTCGCGCGCGCGCGGCGCATCCACCGCCAGCGCGCACTCCATCTCCGCGCCGAGCCCGCTCGCCGCCGGAACCTCGATCGTGCGCAGCACGCCGCGCTGGATCGTCGGCAGCACGTGGATGCGCTCGAAGGCGAGCGGCGACGCGTCGATCAGCGAGAGCACGGTGAGTGGGTCGTGCAGGAACGCGGCGTTGTCGGGCGCGAGCGTGCCGCCGAGCCCCGTGAAGATCTCGATTTGCCGCGGCGTCCAGCGCGCGATCAGGCGCGCGAGCATGCGCGGCAGCGGGCGCAGCGAAGCGGCCAGCCGGGCGCGCTGCGTCTCCGTCATCCACACCTGCAGCGTGGCGTCGGCCGTCACGAGCCGCGTGTCGAAGCCGGCGCCGAGCACGCACATCGCGGCCTCGGGGTCGCTGCACAGGTTGTAGTCGATGCCCGGCGGGCAGACGTACGAGCCGATCGCGACGCGGCGAATGTGTCCGCCCATGATCGTGAGGCGCGCGATGCGCGACGGCAGAGTCGGATCGAGCGCGACGGCGTGCGCGAGGTTGGTGAGCGGGCCGACGAACACGAGCTCGAGGCCGGGCGTCTCGCGCGCCGCGCGCACGATGCGCTCGGGCGCGGGCTCGTCGCTGATCGCGACGGCGGGCCCTTCGCCGTAGCCGTCCATGTCGATCGGATACTGATTGCGGCGCACGAGCGGCTCGCGCGCGCCCGCGCACAGCTCGACGTCGCTGCGGCCGGCTTCGGCGAGCAGCCGGCCCGCGCCCCACGCGCGCGCGCGCGTGTCGCCCGAGACCGTCGTCACCGCGATCAGCCGCAGCGCGTCCGGCGCGGAGAGCAGCAGCGCGAGCGCGAGCGCGTCGTCCACGTCGCCGGAGATGTCGGTGTCGAAGAGAACGGGTCTCGCGGTCACGGCGACCTCTCGCGAAAGGGCTGCGGCACGCGAGCGCAGCCCGCGCTCACAGCAGCGCCAGCGTCGCCTCGCGCTTGCGCTTCGCCGCGGCCTCGGGCGACTCCTGCTCGCGACGCTCGTCGGGCTCGATGCGGAAGATCGCTTCGCCCTTCTTCACGACGCTCCCGTCGCGCCCGACCATCAGGTTCTTCACGATCGTGCCGCTGAACGGCGCGAGCACCTTGTTGAACATCTTCATCACTTCGATCACGAACAGCGGCTGGCCCGCCTCGAAGTGCTGGCCTTCCTCGATCAGCAGCGGCAGGTGCGGCGCCTCGCGCGCGTAGAACGTGCCGCCGGTGGGCGTCACGATCTCGTCGCTCGCGGCCGGCGGCGGGGGCGCGAGCGAGCGCGCGAGCTCCGCGGCTCGCTTCGCGTCGAGGAACTGCTTCGGGAACACGGGCTGCAGCTCCTCGTCGACCGTGACCTCGAGGAACGCGGATTTCACGCCGAGCCGCGGCACGAGCAGTAACAAGTCGAGGCCGAGCTGGAAGCCGCGGTGCGCGGCGACGCAGCGCCGCCAGAGCGGCTCGCTGCCGGCACACAGGCTCGCGCTCGGGGCGCCGGCGAAGAGCGCGTCGAGCTCGGTCGCGCTCTTCGCGCCAGTGCGTGCCTCGACCGCGTCGTAGAACGCGCGCGCCGCGTCGAGGATCTCCGCGTCGTGGCTCCAGATCTTCTCTGAGGGCGGCTTGCCCCTGCGGCTCTCGAGATCGAGGAAGTGATAGAGCTCCTCGAGGAAGCGCACGGGATTCGCTGCGAAGCGCGGCTCGCCGTCCTCGAGACGCCACAGCTCGGCGTCGAAGCGGCCGAGGAAGCCGCCGAGCACGTGCGCGTTCGCGAACAGGCGCGCGAGCGGCCGCTTGAGCAGCGTCTCCTTCGCCTCGAGCACGGCGCGCGCTTCCTTGTCGGCGGTCCGCTTCTGCAGCGCGTCGAACGCGAGGTCGAGGTCGACGTCGTCGGCCGCACGCCGCAGCGCGCCGACGGCCCCGAGATACGACGTCATGAAGCGCGTGCTCGGCTCCGCCATCACGCCGCGGCCGAGGAACCACTGGATCAGGCCGTAGTGCACTTCGAGGTTGGTCTGTAGGTCGTCGCCGCGCAGCTCGGTGCGGCGCAAGATCTCCGCCATGCGCTCGTAGTTCTCGCGGCGCGACGCGCCCGCGCAGAGCAGCAGCGCGATGTTCGAGTCGTAGGCGCCGGCGACGTTGTAGTAGACGAACGACTGGGTATCGGGATTGCGCAGGCCGATGCCCTGGTCGAAGCGAATCTCGCCCTCGATCGGCGGCGACCACGTCTTGATCAGCCCGCCCGCGTGTGGCTGCAGCGCCGCGTTGGTCGCGTTGATGCGCACCTCGAGCCCCGAGAGATTGCGCACGATGCGCTCGGGCTTCGGCACGCGCGGCCCGTGCGCAGCCAGCAGCGCCATCGCCTCGATCAGCTCGTCGACGTAGAAGCACTCGGACTTCTTCTTCGGGTTCGTGAACTTCAGCCGGTAGGCGAGCTCGGTGACCACGTGCTCCACCTGGATGCGCGTGTTCATCTCCATGAAGAAGTGATTGAAGCCTTCGACGATGCACTCGAAGGTCGAGACGGAATCGAGGCCCGTGGCGGCACCGAACTTCTCGCTCTCCGCCTCCATGCGCGCGAGGTACTCGCGGTCGCCTTCGAGAATCGCGCGCGCCTTGCCGTCCGCGCGCTCGATCTCGGCGTCGAGCAGCTCTTTCGTCAGCGACACCTCGATCAGCTTCTGCTCGTGCATCTGCAGCGAGCAGTCGCGGCCGCCCAAGGAGAGGCTCCACTTGCCGTTGCCGATCAGCTGGATCTCGTTGTGCCGCGTGCGCTCGATGTTGAGCTCGATCAGGAAGTTCCGGTTCGAGCCGGGCTCGACCACCTTCGACTCGGCGCACACGTCCATCACCGCGGCCGCGACTTCCTCGGGCCGCGCGACCACGCGCTGGCCCTTGCCGCCGCCGCCACCGATGTACTTGAAGCGGATGCGGTGCGTCGGATAGTCGCGCCAGATCTCCGCGCAAAGGGTCTCCGCCTGGGCCTGGAGGTCGGTGATCGTGACGAGCTCGGCCGTCTTCGCGTAGCCCGCTTGCAGCAACAGCTCGGCGTTCTGCTCGAGCGAGCTCTTCGCGTCGAACGTGAAGTCGAGCGTGTGCAGCTTTGCCAGCTTCTCGAGCGCGACGCGATCCTTCGCTTTCGCGACCAGCGCGCGCGCGGCGACGTCGTCGACGCCGGGGATCACCGCGTTGCCGAGGCTGCGCGCGAGCTTCTTCGCCTCGTCCTTCGCGCCGGCGCGGCGCAGCACGCGCGACGCCGGGCCCATGAAGCCGACGCCCGCGCGCTCGATCGCCTCCACGAGCTCCGCGTCCTCGGCCATGAAGCCGTAGCCCGCGAAGATGTGCGTGTACCCGTAGTCCTTCGCGATCGCGACGATCTCGCGGATGCGCTTCAGCTTCTGCTCTTGGCCAGCACCCGCGTAGTCCTGAACGCGGTGCACGTTGTTCGGGAACTTGAACGCGCGCAGCTCGGGCGCGAGGCAGCGCGGGTAGATGACCGAGTCCTTCTCCGAGAGCAGCATCCCGTACTCGCGGACGCCGATCTGGTCGAAGACTTGGAACGCCTCCATGCGCACCGGGCCGCGGCACACGACTAGCACCTTCAGCTGCGCGAGTGAGAACGACTGGATCCACTCGCTCGGCGAGCGATCGAAGCGTCCGGGCGCGAGGTTCTGATTCAGCACGGCTACTCCGACTCGCGCTGGACGCCGCCCATGGGCGACGGCTTGTAGGTGCGCATCAAGAACGCGAGATGCTCGCCTAACACGCGCCGGCTCGTGCCGGGCATCACGATGCGCGACACCGAGCCGAGCGAGAGCGCCTCCTTCGGGTTCATCAGCTCGCGCTCGTAGCGCGCGTTGATCTCGAGCAGCGCCGCGTCGCGCGCGCGCTTGGCGTCGGCCTCCGGCGTTCCGCTCGCGAGCGACTTGCGGAAGGCGTCCTCGAGCGCGCGGATCTCGTCCTTGAACACGAACTCGCGACCGCCGCCGGGGCCCATCACCGCGATGCGCGCGTGGGGCATCGCGAACACCGCGTCGGCGCCGATGAAGTGCGAGTTGTAGGCGGCGTAGGCGCCGCCGAAGGCGTTGCGGATGATCAGCGTCATCGACGGCACGCGCAGATCGACGATCGCGTCGAGCAGGCGGCGGCCCTCGAGGATGATGCCGCGCGCTTCCTGATCGCGGCCGGGCGTGAAGCCGGTGACGTCCTCGAGGAACACGATCGGGATGTTGTAGAGGTTGCAGAAGCGGATGAAGCGCGTGGCCTTGCGCGCGGCGTCGACGTCGATCTGCCCGCTCGCGACCGCCGAGTTGTTGGCGACGAAGCCGACCACGTGGCCGCCGATGCGGCCGAACGCGGTGATCATGTTGCGCGCGCGCAGCGGCTGCAGCTCGAAGTACTCGCCGTGATCGACGATCTGCTGCAAGAACAGCGTGATGTCGAGCGGCGCGTTCATGCCGGCGGGCGAGTCGAAGGTCTTGCGGAAGAGGATGTCCTCTTCGAGCGTGAAGCGATCGAGCGGATCGCTGGTCGGCGAGAAGGGCGCGCCCTCGGCGTTGTTGTTGGGGAGATACGAGAGCAGGCGGAGCGCGGTGCGCAGCGAGCCGACTTCGTCCGCGGTCACGAGGTCGGTGACGCCGTTCAGCGCGTGCACGCCCACGCCGCCGAGCGCCTCCGCCGTGATGTCCTCGCCGAGCGCGCTCTTCACCACGCCCGGGCCGGTGAGCCCGATGAACGTGTCCGCGCACTGGATCATGAACGAGCCCTGACGCGGGAGATATGAGCCGCCGCCGGCGTTGAAGCCGAACATCAGGCTGATCGTCGGCACGATGCCGGAGATGCGGCGCAGCGCGGCGAACGCCTCGCTGTAGCCGTCGAGGCCGCCGACGCCGGCGGGCACGAAGGCGCCGGCGGAGTCGTTCATGCCGATCAGCGGGATGCCGCGCTCGGCTGCCATGTAGATCAGGCGCGCGAGCTTGGCGCCGTTGGTCGCGTCCATCGAGCCGGCGCGCAGCGTGAAGTCGTGGCCGTAGACGGCCACGTCGCGGCCCGCGATCGACAGGATGCCCGTGACGAGCGAGGCGCCGTCGAGGCCCTTGCCCCAGTTTTGCCACATCAGGTTCGGCGCTTTGTCCGTGAGCACCTGGATGCGCTCGAACACCGTCATCCGGTTCTTCGCGTGCTGCACGCGCACGCGTGCGAGGCCGCCGCCCCGGGTGGGGCGTTCGATCAGCTCCCGGCCGAGCGTGAGCGCCTCCTCGTAGAGCGCCGCGGACGGGTGCGGCGAGAGGCTGCTCTCGGGAACGGGAAGCGGCGCCGCCAGCGGATTGTCGAGGGCGTACTTCGCGAGGGGCGCTTCCATCGGGTCGACTTCGCTCCGGTCGGCTTCGGATTCTGCGCCCTGCCTGCGGGAGGCTCTGCGCATTCGATCTGTTCGCGGCGAGCTCCGCGCGGCTCGAGATTGTTAGAGGGCGGAAATCTCGCCGAGGCGCTCGTTCAAGCGCTCGCGGTATTCGCGGATGTTCACCGGGCTCTGCGCGACTCCGCTCTCCATCGCGGCGAGCGCGACGGCCGGCGCGACGTAGGTGAGCACGCGCGGGTCGAACGGCTTCGGGATGATCGAGCGCCGGCCGAAGGCGAGGTCCTCGCCCGGATAGGCGCGCCGCACCACCTCGGGCATGCCCTCGCCGCGGCGCGCGAGCTCTGCGAGCGCGTGCACCGCCGCCAGCTTCATCGGCTCGTTGATGCGCCGCGCACGCACGTCGAGCGCGCCGCGGAAGATGAACGGGAAGCCGAGCACGTTGTTGACTTGGTTGTGGTAGTCGGAGCGGCCGGTCGCCGTGATCGCGTCGGGGCGAACGGCTTCGACCTCGGGCGGCGTGATCTCCGGATCCGGGTTCGCCATCGCGAACACGATCGGGTCCGGCGCCATCTTCTTGACCATGTCCTGGGTCACGAGGCCCGCCTGCGACAGGCCGACGAACACGTCCGCGCCGTCGAGCGCGTCGGCGAGCGTGCGCTTGTTGGTGTCCGCCGCGAACTCCCGCTTCTGCGGAGTCATGCCGTCCTTGCGGCCCTGGTAGATCACGCCCTTGGTGTCGACGAGCAGGATGTTCTCGCCGCGCACGCCGAGATCCTTGTAGAGCTTCGCGCACGCGATCCCCGAGGCGCCGGCGCCCGAGAAGACCACTCTCGCGTCGCCCGGCTTGCGGCCGGTGAGCTGCAGCGCGTTCAGCAGCGCCGCGCCCGAGATGATGGCCGTGCCGTGCTGGTCGTCGTGGAAGACGGGGATGTCGAGGGACTCGACCAGCCGGCGCTCGATCTCGAAGCACTCGGGCGCGCGGATGTCCTCCAAATTGATGCCGCCGAAGGTCGGCGCGATCATCTGGCAGAAGCGCACGATCTCGTCGGTGTCGGTCGAGTCGATCTCGATGTCGAACACGTCGATGTCGGCGAAGCGCTTGAACAGGACGCCCTTGCCCTCCATCACGGGCTTGCTGGCGAGGGCGCCGAGGTTCCCGAGGCCGAGGATCGCGGTGCCGTTCGAGATCACCGCGACCAAGTTCCCCTTCGCCGTGTAGCGGTAGGCGTCGTCGGGATTCTTCGCGATCTCGAGCACCGGAGCCGCTACGCCGGGGCTGTAGGCGAGGGAGAGATCGTTGGCGGTGACGGTCGCTTTGGTGGGGACGACCTTGATCTTCCCAGGGCGTCCTTCCGCGTGATAGCGGAGCGCCTTCTCGGACTCGTACGACAAAGCGGTGACCTCGGGTCAGGGGGGTGCGGGGGCGCGATCATATCAAAGATCGCCGACGGAATTGACCCGCGGAGGCGCTCTCGGCGCCGCTTCGCGGCCCATTCGGGCCTTACTTCAGCAGCTCGCGCGCGATCACCATGCGCTGAATTTGGTTCGTGCCCTCGTAGATCTGCATCAGCTTCGCGTCGCGCATCAGCTTCTCGACCGGGTACTCCTTCGTGTAGCCGTTGCCGCCGAACACCTGCACGGCGTCGGTGCTGGCGCGCATCGCAGTGTCGGTCGCGAAGCACTTCGCGATCGACGAGAACTTCGAGGCCGGCGCGCCCTGGTCGAGCAGCCAAGCCGACTGCCAGGTGAGCAGCCGCGCGGCCTCGAGATCCTTCGCCATGTCGGCGAGCAGGAACTGCACCGCTTGGAAGCCGCCGATCGGCGCGCCGAACGCCTTGCGCTCTTTCGCGTAGGAGACGCTCTCCCCGAGCGCGCGGCTCGTGATGCCGTTCGCGAGCGCGCCGATCGAGGGGCGCGTGGTGTCGAGCGTTCGCATCGCGGTGCGAAAGCCCTCGCCTTCCTCGCCGAGGCGCTGCGACACCGGCACCCGCGCGCCGTCGAAGTGGATGACGCGCGTGTCGCTCGCGCGCTGTCCCATCTTGTCTTCCTTCTTGCCCACCGTGACGCCGGGCGTCTTCGCTTCCATCACGAAGGCGCACACGCCGTCGTGGCGCTTCGACCCGCCTACGCGCGCGAACACCGTGAAGATGTCGGCGACGCCGCCGTTGGTGATCCAGCACTTGGTGCCGTTCAGCACGTAGTGGTCGCCATCGCGGCGCGCTTGCAGCGCGAGGCCCGCGACGTCCGAGCCGGCGCCCGGCTCGGAGAGGCAGAACGCGATCATCTGGAAGCGCGACGCGATGCGTCCGAGCCAGCTGCGCTTCTGCTCGTCGTTGCCGGCGACGAGGATCGGCGTGAGGCCGAGGTCGTTGGCCATGATCGACGTGGTCATGCCGGCGCAGCCCCACGCGAGTTGCTCGACCACGATCGCCGCGTCGAGCGCGCACAGGCCGACGCCACCCCATTCCGCGGGCACCGTCGTGCACGACAGCCCGAGCTCCCAGGCCTTCCGCATCACGCCCATCGGCATCTCGGCGCTCGCGTCGTGGGCGGCCGCGATCGGCTTCATCTCCTCTGCCGCGAAGCGCCGAGCCGTCTCCTGCAGGGCGAGCTGCTCGTCGGAAAAGCGAAAATCCATGGCGGCCTCCGTCAGCGGGCGCGCGCGATTCTCGGGAACGCAGCAGGAGAGCGCGAGTGCGAAGCGCGCGTGCCTCGGAGGCCGCTGCTCGACTGCGCTCCGCGCCGCATCGCGGCGCGCTCGCCTAGTGCGCCGTCGCGTAGCCCATGCGGAGCGAGAGCTCGTTCGCGGCGGCGATCACGCGCGGCATCACTTGGTCGTGGATGCGCGCCTCGCTCACGCGGAAGATCGGCGCGGACACGGAGAGCGCGGCGATCACGGCGCCGCTCGCGTCGTGCACCGGTGCCGCCACGCAGCACAGCCCCTGCGCGCACTCCTCGAGATCGAGCGCCCAGCCTTGCGAAGCCACGGTGCGCAGGTGCTCGAAGAACTTGTCGCGATCGGTGATCGTCGCCGGCGTCTGCGCGACTAGCTTGCCCGCGCGCACGCGCTCCTTGTCGAGTTGCGCGAGCGCCGCCGCGCTCTTGCCCGCGAGCAGCACCTTGCCGAGCGCCGTGCAGTGCGCGGCCAGGTTCTGGCCGATGCGCAGCGTGGTGGCGACGAGCTGAGCGGGTTGCTGGCCGTCGAGGTGCACGACGTCGTATCCCGACAGCACACCGAGATGGGCGGATTCGTTGGTCTCTTCCGCGAGCATCGCAAGCGTCGCGCGCGCCGCGCGCACCAGCGAACGCGTCTCCGTGAACGCTCGGCCAAGCGCCAGGCACGCTGGGCCGAGGCGATAGCGCTCGGTCTGCGCGCACTGCTCGACGTAGCCCTGCTGCTCGAGCGTGGCGAGTAAGCGGAACACGTTGTTCTTGTGGAGGCTCAGCCGGTTGGAGAGCTCGGTCACGCCGAGCTCTGCGTCCGCGCCGCCGAACTCCTCGAGGATCCGGAGGCCATTCGCGACCGTCTGAATCACGTAGCTGCTCTTCGACCGACGCATGGAAAGGGGGGCTCCGCGGGGTCAGAAGCGTGCCCAGTCGTCGGGCCGCTCGGGTTCTCGCGCGCAAAGCGCGCGGTTCAGCTTCGGTTCTTGACCTTCTCCCAGTCCGCGAGGAACCGTTCGAGGCCAATGTTCGTCAGTGGGTGCTGCGCAAGCTGCTCGATCACCTTCGACGGCATCGTCACGACGTGGGCGCCGAGCTCGGCCGCCTGCACCACGTGGATCGGGTGCCGCACGCTCGCGACCAGGATCTGCGTCGCGTAGCCGTAGTTCTTGTAGATCGTGCAGATCGAGCGAATCAGCTCCATCCCGTCTTGGGAGATGTCGTCGAGCCGGCCGACGAAGGGCGACGCGTAGGTGGCGCCCGCCTTCGCGGCCATCAGCGCCTGCGTCGCGCTGAAGATCAGCGTGCAGTTCGTCTGCGTACCGGCGTCGGACAGCCGGCGGATCGCCTTCAGGCCCTCGAGCGTCATCGGCACCTTGATCACGATGTTCGGCGCGATGCGGCTCAGCTGAGCGGCCTCTTTCAGCATGCCCTCGCAATCGAGCGCGGTGACCTCGGCGCTGACCGGGCCGTCCACGATCTTCGTGATCTCGCGCAGGATCTCGCGCGGGTCGCCCGCCTCCTTCGACAGCAGGCTCGGGTTCGTAGTGACGCCGTCGAGCAGCCCGAGTGCCGCCGCCTCGCGAATCTCCTTCACGCTCGCGGTGTCGATGAAGAACTTCATGCGAGCTCCTTGGCGTCGTGTGCTTGCCGCGAGTCGAGACAGCGTCGGAGAGCGGCGTGGGCGGTTGCGAGAGACAGCACAGCGAGCGACAGCGCGACGGCTCGCGCATTAAACCGGCGCGAGATTTTCGTGTCAAGCGCTCTCACGCTTCTCCGACGAAAAAAGATCGCGCGAGACTTGTTAGGTCTCGCGCGCTCGCACTAGCTGCCGCTCCCGGGGGGGCTCGCGCTCTCCAAGCCCTCACCTTCGGACGCGAACATCTCGAAGATGAGCAGCGCGACGCCGACCACGACGAACGAATCCGCGAAGTTGAAGTCGGGCCACGTGATGTCGTTCCACAGCTTCACGTGCAGCCAGTCGACGACTTCCCCGTGGCGGAAGCGGTCGAGCAGATTTCCCGAAGCGCCGCCGAGCACGAAGCCGAGCGCGAAGGATGCGAGCCGGTCCCGTGGGGCGAGCTGACGGAACATCGACACGATCAAGCCCAGCGCGAACACCGTCATCAGCGGGAAGAAGTAGATGCGGAACCAATCCGGCGCGTTCGCGAGCATGCTGAACGCGGCGCCGGGATTGCGGACGTGCGTGAGGTAGAAGAAGCCGTCGATCACCGGGCGATGCTCACCGCGCGCGATCGAGCGGATCACCCATTCCTTCGAGAGCACGTCGAGCGGGAGAGCGAGCGCGACCGCGGTGCTGAAGGCGCGCTGCTTGGGAGACATCCGGGGCCAACCTATCAGCGTTCAGCGCAGCTCGCGAGCATCGAGGCGCTGATCGCCCCACACCGTCGGTGCGAGCGCGCTCGCCTCCTCCAGATAGGGGAGCGCGAGCGCGCGTTTGCCGAGGCGCGCGAGCGCGGCGCCGCGCAGGCCGGCTACGTGCGCCGCGGAATCCGCGCGCGCGCCGGCGAGCGCCTCGTAGCGATCGAGGTACGCGAGGCCGCGGTCGGCGTCGCCCGCGAACACTTCGAAGCGCGCAAAGGCGAGCGCGGCGAAGGGGTTGTTGGCATCGATCTTGAGCGCATCCTCGTAGCGCGCGACCGCGATGCGCGCGTCGCCGCGCATCTCGCTGTCGAGCGCGTCTACCACGAGCTGCGTCGACGCGCGCCGACGCGCGTCGCCCTCGAGCGCGATGTCGCGAATGCGAAGCGCGGGGCGCGGCGCCGGGGCGACCACGGGGCTCGGGGGCTGCGCCGTCATGCACGCGCTGCCGATCGCGAGCAGCGCGCACGCCACGGCCCGCGCGGCGGAGCGCGGCGAGCGCGGAGCTTTCGCGATCACTCGTCCTCGAGCCAGCGCCGGAAGCGCTCCATCAAGCCGGGCTCGTCGTCGGCGCGCGGCGGCTTCGCGAGCGGCGCCTCGCGGGGCGGGAGCGCGGGCGCGAGCGGAGGCGGCGTCGGCGCGCCGCGCCACTGCGGACAGGTCTCGACCGGCTCGGTGCCGCGCAGGAAGTACTCCGCGCGGCGCTCCGGGCAGCCGTCGAGGGCGATCGCGCCCGTCGCCGGATCGATCTCGAGCGCGGCTACGTCGCCGGGCACGGGAAACTCGCCGGCGACCTCGTCGCCGGTCGTCTCCTTCACGAAGTGCGCCCAGATCGGGACCGCGATGCGCGCGGCCGCCTGCCCGAGGGAGCGCGGCTCGTCGAAGCCGACCCACAGCACGACGACCATCTCCGGCGTGAAGCCCGCGAACCAAGCGTCGCGCTCCTCATTGCTCGTGCCGGTCTTGCCGGCGACGGGGCCGCGCACTCCGGCAGCGCGAATTCCCGCGCCGGTACCGCGCTCGACGACACCCTGCAGCAGGCTCGTCACCAGGAACGCGGTGCCCGAGTCGAGCACGCGCTCGAACTCGATGGGCTGCCGCTCGAGCGATTCGCCCTGGGGGTCGATCACGTCCTCGAAGGTGCGCACCCGAGGGCGAATGCCGCCGCTCGCGAAGGTCGCGTAGGCGCGCGCGAGCTCGAGCGGAGTCACGTCGGCAGAGCCGAGCGCGAGGCTCGGCACGTTCGGCAGCGGGCTCTCGACGCCGAGCCGCTGCGCCATCTCGCGCACGCGCGCGATGCCGATCGTCTGGCCGAGGCGCGCCGACGCGACGTTGTACGACTTCTCGAACGCCGTCCGCACCGGCACGACGCCGTGAAACTGGTGATCGAAGTTCTGCGGCGCCCAGTTGCCTCGCCACACCGGGACGAGCAGCGCCGAATCGTCGAGCCAGCTCGCGAGCGTGATCGTGGGCGCGCCGTTCGCGGGCTCGAGCGCCGCGGCGTAGACGAAGGCCTTGAACAGGCTGCCCGCGGGGCGCCGCGCCTGGGTGCAGCGATCGAATTGGCTGGCCGCGTAGTCGCGCCCGCCGACCAGCGCGAGCACCTCGCCTGTCTGGGGCCGCAGCGCCACGAGGCACGCCTCGAGGCGTTGCCCGTCCTTGGGCGCCAGCGCGCGGGTGCTCTTCTCCAGCCGCTCGAGCTCTTCGCGCACCACGCGCGAGGCGGCGCGCTGGAGGCGCAGATCGAGCGTCGAGTAGATGCGCAGGCCCTCGGCCGCGAGGTTCACCTCGCTGTAGTAGTTGGGGAGCTCGCGGCGCAGCGCATCGAGGAAGAAGCGCGCGTCCCTGAGGTCGGGGGTGATCGTGGCGACGCGCAGCGGCTCGGCGGCCGCCTCCGCGAACTCCGCCTGTGTGATCTTCGCCTGCTGCAGCATCAGCCGAAGCACGAGGTCGCGGCGCTCGGTAGCGGCTTGCTGGGAGCGGTGGGGCGAGAGCCGATTCGGGCTCTGGATCAGCCCCGCGATCAGCGCGCACTCGGAGAGCGAGAGGTCGCGCACTGGCTTGCCGAAATAGAAGCGCGCCGCCTCGCCGATGCCGTGGACCTGGGTCGCGCCCCGCTGCCCGAGGTAGATCTCGTTGAGATAGGCCTCGAGGATCGCGTCCTTCTCGTACCGGGCCTCGACGATCAGGGCCATCGCCGCTTCCTCGAGCTTCCGCTTGAGCTGGCGATCCGGCGTCAGGAAGAAGTTCTTCACCAGCTGCTGGGTGAGCGTCGAGCCGCCCTGCACGACGCTGCCGGCGCGCAGGTTCGCCGCCATCGCGCCGCCGATGCGCCAGAAGTCGAGCCCGATGTGCGAGTAGAAGCGCTGATCTTCCACCGCCATCACCGCGTCGGTCATCTGCTTGGGGATCTCGGCGACGCGAACCAGCTCCCGCTGCTCCCGGTCTGGCCCGTAGTAGGCGCCGACCGCCTCCGGCTCGAGGAACAGCGCGCCGATCTCGCGCTTCGTCTGCAGGTCGCGGATGGCGTCGATGCTGCGGCCCGAGAGCTGGAGCGAGACGAGGCGGGCGGGCTCGGCGCGGCTCGGGTGCTCGAAGGCGCGGCGGTGGATGCGCAGCTCGCGCTCGCTCATCCGATAGCGCCCGAGCGGGAGCGATTCGCCGCTCGCCTCGCGATAGCCGAGGCGCTCGAGCGTGCCGCGCAGGTCGATCAGCTTGTAGTCGAGGCCGGGGTAGAGGATCAGGGGCGCCGAGAGCACCCGCGAAGGGACGCGGAAGAGCGTGCCCTCGAAGCGGGCGCGCACGATGCGGTCGAGCTGCGCGAGCTCGTGGCCGACGATGCCGCCGGCCGCCGAGCTGGCCAGGAACAGCGCGATGCCGAGCAGGCGCGGCACGGCCACGATCCGCGCGCGCGCGCGTCCGCTACCGCGCATCGTTCTGCCCGCTGCCAAGGAGCGCTCCCTCGCGACGAAAACTCAGGCTGACATACCGCGACGCCCGCAGTCGATGGCCCGCCCTCGCGGTCGCTCTCTCGACCCAAGGCGGAAACCACGCTGGCGCGCGGAGTTCAAACGCGGAAACCAACGGGTTTCCGTGCGTGCGCCTTGCGCGCGGTCTTAAATCGCAGAGATTCCGCCTCATGACGGCCCGCAAGCTTTGGGGCGGGCGCTTCGCGCAGGAGACGGACCCCACCGCCCTGCGCTTCAGCGCCTCCATCCAGTTCGATCGCGCGCTCGCCCGCTACGACATTCGCGGGTCGATCGCCCACGCGCGCATGCTCGGCTCGGTCGGCATCGTCTCCGCCGCCGAGTCGGCGGAGCTGATCGCCGGCCTCGAAGCCGTGCTCGGCGAGATCGAACGCGGCGAGTTCCCGTTCGACCCGCGGCACGAAGACATCCACATGAACGTCGAGGCGCGGCTGCGCGAGAAGATCGGGCCCGTCGCCGGCAAGCTGCACACCGGCCGCAGCCGCAACGACCAGATCGCCACCGATCTCGCGCTCTACCTGCGCGACGCCGCGCTGGCGGCGCGGCGCGGGATCGCGGCGCTGCGCGGCGTGCTGATCGAGCGCGCGCGCGAGCACATCGAGACGGTGCTGCCGGGCTACACGCACCTGCAGCGCGCGCAGCCGGTGCGGCTCGCGCACCATTGGCTCGCCTTCGAGGAGCTGCTGTCGCGCGACGCGGGCCGCTTCGCCGACCTGCGCGCGCGCATCTCGCGCTCGCCGCTCGGCGCCGGCGCGATCGCCGGCACGACGCTGCCGCTCGATCGCGCGGCGACCGCGCGCGAGCTCGGCTTCGCGGGCCCGAGCGCGAACAGCATGGACAGCGTCGGCTCGCGCGACCACGCGCTCGAATTCTTGGCGGCCGCCGCGATCGCGATGGTGAATTTGTCGCGGCTCGCGGAGGAGATGGTGCTCTGGTCCACCGCCGAGTTCGGCTTCATCGAGCTGGCCGACGCCTACTCGACCGGCTCCAGCCTGATGCCGCAGAAGAAGAACCCCGACGTGCCGGAGCTGGTGCGCGGCAAGGCGGGGGGCGCGATCGGCAACCTGGTCGCGCTGCTGACGACGGTGAAGGGCCTGCCGCTCACGTACAACCGCGATCTGCAGGAAGACAAGGAGCCGCTCTTCGACAGCGCGCGCACGCTCGCGGATTCGCTCGAGGTGAGCGCCGGCGCGCTCGCCACGCTGCGCGTCAACGCCAGTGCCATGCGCGCCGCGGCCGAAGATCCGCTGCTGCTCGCGACGGACCTCGCCGAGGCGCTGGTGCGCGAGGGCGTGCCGTTTCGCGAGGCGCACGAGGCGGTCGGCAAGGTGGTCGCGCACTGCCTCGCCGCGAAGCGCGACCTGCGGCAG
This sequence comes from Myxococcota bacterium, assembly GCA_036560185.1. Taxonomy (GTDB): domain Bacteria; phylum Myxococcota_A; class UBA9160; order UBA9160; family UBA6930; genus VGRF01. The sequence continues at coordinate 59 of DATBRS010000212.1, read as the reverse complement.
CTCTCGCGCGAGGAGCTGCGCGGCTTCCACGCGGCGTTCCCCGCCAGCAGCGGCGAGCT
>DATBRS010000211.1:0-36931 GCA_036560185.1 Myxococcota bacterium | reverse complement strand
GCGCAGGCCGACGAGGCGGTTGTAGAGGGAAACGACGAGGAGTGCGACGACGACGAGGACGATGAGGGCGATGAGCATGGGCTTTCTCCGTGCTTCGAAGGCGCGGGCACCATACGCCTGTTCGGCGAATGTTCGAGACTCTTGCGCCTCGCGGACGGGGCGGGGGGCGGCTGCGCGGAATGGCTCGCGAGACCTGATGGGCGTCTCGATGCGCGGAGTTCCGGAGCCCTTTGGTTTCGAGCCTTGCCTGCTCCGCTTTATTTCCGCTCCGCCGCCCCCCGCCCCGTCCGCTCGGAGCGGAGGCTTGCGTTCCCTACTTGTTGGGAGGGTGAAGTCAGGGCGCCATCGAGGCGCCCTGACTTCACTTCACAGCGAGGTGGGCGCGAACGTGCGGGTGGCGCCGGCGCTTCGTTGCTCAGGTCGCGCGCGGGGTCCAGAGTAGGACGAGCGAGTCGATGCTGAGGTCGCTCTTGCGCGGGGAGACGGTGAGGTCGGAGATTTCTAGTGCGTCGACGTCGCCACCGCTGCGGAGGGCGTCGACCTCGCCTTGGAATTCGGACTCGAGCTCTTTCTGCTGGGCGGCGATGGCTTCGGCGCTCTCTTCGGCGCGTTCGATGTCTTCGCGTTGGCGCGCGGCGCGGCCCACGCTCTTCGCGACGCTGGCGGCGCGGCCGACGTTGGTGGCGCTGGCGAGCTTGCGGCCGAAGAGCGCGCCGAGCACCGAGGCGCCCAGCGAGACCGCGGTCTCGAGCTTCTTGCTGGCGTACTCGTCCTGCTCGCGGTCCGCGCGCTCGAGCGCTCGGCGGTGCCGCTCCTGCAGCGCGGCGAGCCGCGGCGCCCACTTCTGGCGGAGCTTCTCGAGCTCGAAGTCGCGGCTCTGGCGATTGCGCTCGCGCAGCCGCACGCGGAAGTCGCCGAGCGACTCGCCCGCGTTCGAGAACGCCTTCAAGGAGCGGCACTCGTACAGCGTCAGCGGGCGCGACTGGAAGAGCCGGGATTCGAGCATCTTCGCCCAGCGCGGATAGCTCGCCGGACGCTCGGCGAGCGCGGGCAACGGCTCGAACGAGGCGCCGGGCTCCGGGCTCGCGGCAAACGCGGGCGACGCGGGTAGCTCGCTGAACGCGTCCCATGGCGCGGCGGCGCTCGCGTCGCTGAGCGGCGCCGCGAGCGCGAGGCTCTGCCACGCGTCGAGCCGCGCCGGGGCGTGCACGTAGTGCGCGCTCGCCGTCGCGAGCAGCTGCGGCGCGTAGACGAGCGCACCGCTCGTGCCGCTCGCGGGCGGCGCGGCGAAGCGCTCCTCGATGCCGCTCGGCAGCGTGGGCCGCGGCGACGGCGCGGCCGCAGGCTCGGCCCCAACGACTCGCGCGGCGGGCACCGGCGCCGCGGGCGGCGCCATGCTCTGGGTGAGCCGGCGGATCTGCTCGCGCGTGAGCGGGCCGCGCAAGTACGACATCGCCCAGCGCGATTCGAACAGCGTCGGCGCGTCGTCGTGCACGTTGTGCATCAGGAACTTGCGATTGCCGAGGCCGGCGAGCGTGCGTTCCATCGCCGCGCGATCGAACGCCTTGCCGGTCGCCGTCGATGCGCCCTCGAGGCCCTCGAGCACGCGCAGCTTGTCGCGCTCCGTCTGGAGCCGGCCGAGGAACCACGTCCCGGTGTTCGCGAGTCCCTTGTAGTCGAGGTCGACCGGATTCTGCGTCGCGAGCACGACGCCGACGCCGTAGGCGCGCGCCTGCTTCAGCAGCGTGAGCATCGGCGGCTTCGACGGCGGGTTCGCGGTCGGCGGGAAGTAGCCGAAGATCTCGTCCATGTAGAGCAGCGCGCGCAGCGACTGCGTGCCCGGCTGCGCGCGCATCCAGGCGATCAGCTCCGAGAGCAGCTGCGTCACGAAGAACATGCGCTCGCCATCGCTGAGATGCGCGATCGAGAGCACGCACAGGCGCGGCTTGCCCTCGGGCGTGTAGAGCAGGCGCGCGATGTCGAGCGGTTCGCCCTCGAGCCACGCCCCGAAGCTCGGCGACGCGAGCAAGTTGTTGAGGTTCATGGCGAGCGCCATGCGTTCCTTGGCCGGGTAGAACGCCTCGAGCTCGAACACGCCGACGCGCTCGAAAGGCGGAGCCTGGATCGCGCGGATCAGCGCCGCGAGGTCGAGGTTCGAGCCTGCCTTCCAGCTCGTGGCGACGATGTTCTGGAGCAGGATCGACTCGCGGCTCTGGATCGGGTCGGCGTCGATCCCGAGCAGCGCGAGCAGGCCCGACACCGCGGCCTGCAGGCGCTCGCGCACCGCCTCGGCGTCCTCGGCCAGCGCCGGCGGCGGGGCGTCGAACGAGCGCAGCAGCCGCAGCGGCCGTCCCGCCGTGCTGCCCGGCGTGTAGAGCGCGAGCTCCGCGGCGTCGCGCAGCGCCTGGATGCGCGCAGGAGCTTGCCCCCAATCCGCGAGGCCCTTGCGCCAGCGCTCGGCGGTCGTCTGGGCGTAGTCCGCCGGCGTCTGCCCCGCGCGCGACGCCTCGGCGGCGTCGATCCACGGCGCGAAGTCCTCCGGCCGGAGCGCCGGGAACGTGAGCAGCAGGTTCCCGAGATCGCCTTTCGGATCGATCGCGAGGGCCGGCACGCCGTCGAGTGCGGCCTCCTCGAGCAGCGCGAGGCAGAGGCCCGTCTTGCCGCTGCCCGTCATGCCGACGCACACCCCGTGCGTGGTCAGGTCCTTCGCGTCGTAGAGCAGCGGCGCGTCGGTGGGCGAGCCGTCCGCGGCGAGCACGCGGCCCAGGAAGAAGCTGCCGAGCTTCTCGTAGTCGTCTGCGCGGAACATCGGGTCGGCATACATCGCGCGAGCGCCGCGAGGCAAGCGATTTCTCGCCGCCCGCGCTCGCGACCGAATTGCGATCGAGATCGCACGCGCGCTCGGCGAGCTTTGGCCGAAAGAACGCTTGGTTTCCGTCGCGCGATGAACTAAACGAATACGTTCTTTTTTACGCGGAGCGCGCTTGCCCGACCGGATCGTGCAGGAAGAGCTGGAGCTGCTCGCCGCGGTACGCGAGACGCTCGTTGAGATCGCGGAGCCCGAGGCGCCGTCGGAGGCGGGCCTCGTGCAGGACCTGCACGGCATCCGCGACCAGCTGCTCGACGGCGCGCCGGATCCCTACGACCAGACGCAGCTCACGCTGCGCTTCCACGTGCAGAGCTCCGTGCTCGATCAGCTGCGCAAGTCGCGGCAGTCGCCGCGCGTCGATCGCAGCTCGCCCTACTTCGCGCACCTGCGGCTGCGCGAGAACGGCCGCGTGCGCGACCTGTGCATCGGCAAGGCCACGCGCCTCGACCACGGCCTGCGCATCGTCGACTGGCGCAACGCGCCGATCGCCCAGCTCTTCTATCGCTACCAGCAGGGTGACGAGTACGAGGAGGAGATCAGCGGGCGGGTGCAGGAGGGGCGCGTCGAGGCGCGGCGCACCGTAACAATTCGCGCCAGCGAGCTTCAGCGCGTCGAGGCGCCCGAGGGCGTGTTCGTGCCGGACGAGAGCGCGCCGGACGGCTGGCGCGTCTCGGCCAAGGCGCTGCCCCGGCTCGCGGGCGGCGAGGGCGCCGCGCTGCGCGTGCAGCTGGGCGAGAGCGGCGCGCGGCGGCTCGGCACCGACCCGAGCGGACGCGCGCTGCGCGCCGACAAGCGCTTGCCCGACATCGCCGGCCTGATCGACGCCGCGCAGTTCGACCTGATCACGCGCCCCAGCACGGGGCTGGTGGTGATCCGCGGCGCGGCGGGCTCGGGCAAGACCACCGTCGCGCTCCACCGCATCGCGTTCCTCGCCTACGACGACCCGAGCGTCGACTCGAACGCGACGCTGTTCGTGGTGTTCTCGCCGGGCCTGCGCGACTACGTGAGCCACGTGCTGCCCGCGCTCGGCGCCTCGCGCGTGGCGGTGAAGACCTTCCATCAATGGTCGAGCGAGGTGCGCCGCCGCCACTTCCCGCAGCTGCCGGAGCGCGTGCGCGAGGACACGCCCGCGCTCGTCGCGCGCCTGAAGCTGCATCCCGCGCTCGAGACCGCGCTCGAACGGCAGGTGGCGCGCGCACCCGGCGCCCCCTCGCGCGCGCGCGCGATCGACGACTGGATCAGCGTGCTCGGCGATCTCGCGTTCCTGCGCGACGTGTTCGCGGAGGAGGCGCCCGAGGCGTTTCGTCCGGGCCATCTCGACGAGGCGGTCGCGCACTGCCGCGCCCAGCTCGAGGCGGTGCAGGCACACCTCGCGGGCGACCGCTCCGCGGGGGCGGAGCTCGATCCCGAAGACGATGCGCTCTTGTTACGGGCCTGGCAGCTGCGCAACGGCCCGCTGCTCGCGCCCGACGGGGGCCCGCTCCAGCTGCGCCACATCGCGATCGACGAGGTGCAGGATTTCTCGCCGCTCGAGGTGCGCGTGCTGATCGAGTGCGCCGACGAGCGCCGCAGCGTGACGCTCGCCGGCGACACGCAGCAGCACGTCATGCAGGCCGCGGGCTTCACGGATTGGTCGCAGTTCTTCCGGCACCTCGGCCTCGCGGCCGCGCACGTCGACACGCTGCAGATCAGCTACCGCTCGTCGGCCGAGATCACGCGCTTCGCGTTGGAATTGCTCGGGCCGCTGCGCGAGAAGGATCTCGCCCTGATGACCACGCGCTCCGGCCCGCCGGTGGAGATCTTCCACTACACCGAGCACGGCGCCTGCATCGCCTCGCTCGCCGACGCGCTGCACGCGCTCGCGAGCGCCGAGCCGCTCGCCTCGGTGGCCGTGCTCACGCCCTCGCGCGACCTGAGCGAGATCTACTACCGCGGCCTGCTGCAAGCGGACGTGCCGCGCCTGCGCTGGGTCGAGCGCCAGAACTTTGCGTTCACGCCCGGCGCCGAGGTCACCGAGATCGATCAGGTGAAGGGCCTCGAGTACGACTACGTCGTGCTGGTCGGCTGCGACGCCGCGCACTTTCCGCCCGACGCGAAGTCGCGCCGCCTGCTGCACGTCGGCGCCACGCGCGCGGTGCACCAGCTGTGGGTGACCTGGGCCGGCGAGCCGAGCGCGGTGGTCGAGGAGGCGGTACGGGCGTGCGCGGTGGATGCGCGGCCGGAGCCTCAGCTCCAGACTTCCAGCACCTCGCGCTCGTAGCTCGCGGCGTCCGCGAACGGCGTGAGCGCATCCGCGCGGGCGGGATCGGCGGCGCCGAGCGGCGTGGCGCCCGATTTCGCGACCAGCTGAGCGACGAACGCGCGCAACGCGCCGAGCGGATCGGGCGCAGGGGCGAGCTTGCGCGGGTCGAAGCGATCGCTGCGCAGGCGGATGCAGCGCAGCTCGCCGCCCTCGAGCGAGCCCCAGCCGAGCAGCAGGTCGACGACCAGCACCGGTTTCGCCGCGAGACCGCGCACGGCGGCGAGCGCCACGGCGTCGACCTTGGCGAGCGCGAGCTGCGCTCTGCGGCCGCCGTCGAGCGCGAGCGTGAGCGCGGCGTCGCCGAGCGCGAGCGGCATCGCCTCGCTCAGCTTCAGTGCGGCGAAGCGCGGCCCCGGCGCGACGACCTCCTCGGCTTCGAGAATCTTGAGCGCGTCCCAGTCATCGCCGGGCGCTGCGATCTGCGCTGCGGCCGCGAGCGCGCTGGCTTCGCCGCCGAGCTGCGGCTCCGGATCCGTGAGCTCGGGGCCGAGCGCCTCGGGTGGTGTCGCCTCCCCCGCATCGAAGCTCTGCGCGGTGTGGTCCCATTCCGGCGTCGGGTCTTCGAGAGCGTCTGCGCGAAAGCCGCGCGTGGGCGAGCGCTCGGTCGCGAGCTCGATGCCGTCGCTCTCGCCCGGCGGCGGATCTGGCGCCTCGGCTTCGAGCGCGCGCGCCGTGGCGGCGAAGCGCTCGCGCATCGCGTCGGGGAGATCCGACGCGGCGAGCTTGCGCGCGAGCTGCTTCGCGATCTGGGCGTCGAGCTCGCGCGCCTGCTCGAGCGCGCGCTGCGCGAGCGTCGGCGCGAGCGCCGCGCTCTGCGGCCCGGCGAGCCAACGCGACGCCTGCAGCGCCAGCTCGCGATTCATCTCCCGGAGCTGGGGCAACAGGCGCGCGACGAACGGAGCGTCGAAGCGATAATCGGGCAGCGCGGCGCGCACCTCGGCGTAGCGCTGCGCCGCGCGCGCGCCGTCGTTCGCCGCGAGCTCGCGCTGGGCGAGCGCCAGCACGGCGTGCGCGGCGTCGCCGGCGCAGCCGTGCGCAGCGCACGCGTCCCAATACGCGTCGACCGCCTCGTCGTCGCGCGGATTCTTCTTCACCAGCAGCGCGAGCTGCCGGATCGCGCCGGCGAGATCGCCCTGCTCGCGCAGGGCCAGCGCCTCGCCGACCGCGACGTTGCCGAGTGTCGTCACCTTCGCCTCGATCGCGCGGTCGAAGCGCTGGTCGAGGCCGCTCGCGCGCACGGCGAGCGCGATCGCGGCGCCGCACGCGAAGCCGCCGATGTGCGCGGTGTTCGCGACGCCGGTGCTGATGCCGAGCGCGTGGGAGAGCCCTGCCTGCAGCACCTCGTTCGCGAGCCAGAGCGGAAGCATCAGGTACGCGGGACGCTCGAAGGTGCCCGAGATCGGGCGGAAGCCGAACCACAGCAAGTACCAGAAGCGGATCTGCGTGGACCAGAAGCGCACGAGGAACGCGCCGAACACACCGGCGATCGCGCCCGACGCGCCCACCAGCGGCAGGTTCGGATCCTGCGCGAGCAGCGCGAACAGCAGCGCGCCGCCGAGGCCCGAGATCGCGTAGACCGCGGCGTAGAGCGGGCGCCCCCAGCGATCCTCGAGCGCCGGGCCGGCCATGAACAGCATGAACAGGTTGCCCAGCAGGTGCATCCAGCCCGCGTGCATGAACATGTGAGCGACGAGGCCCCACGCCGTGATCGAGCCGGGGCGAAGCCCGTGCGCGAAGTACGGATGCGCGGCTTGGGCCGCAGCGAGCTCCGTGACTGCCCCGGAGATCTCGGCGTCAAGCTGCGCTTGCTCCGCGGCCACCTCGTCCGGCGAGAGATCCTGGGGCGGCGTCCCCTGCCCTCGCGACGCCTCCAGCTGCGAGGCGATGTCGGGCGGCAGCTCTGCGAGCGCGCTCGGATCGAGGTGCAGATAGGGCTTCTCGACGCACTGTCGGACGCCCGCCAGCAGGCGCTCCTGCGCCGCGCCCGCGCGCGCGTCCGCCTCCTCGACCGCGCCGTTCGTGGCGAGCAGCGCCAGCAGGCAGACGAGCATGATCGCGAGCGTCACCCAGGGCAGGCGCCGCACCGTCGAGTCTTCGTGGCCGATCGGTAGGAGGATCACCGCAGGCGAATCGGCAGACCCTGCTCGGGAATGAACCGCGCCGTCAGCGCTGCGCCGTCACAGCGGCCTCTGCCACCACCCGACGTCCCAGTAGCGCCCGAGCTTGCGCCCGACCTCGGAGTAAACGCCGACGAGCTCGAAGCCGAGGCGCTCGTGGAGGCGCACGGACGCGTCGTTCGGCAGCGTGATGCCCGCGAGTAGGCGATGCACGTCCTCGCCGCGCAGCGCGGAGAAGAGCGCGTCGTACAGGCGCGGGCCGACGCCGCGCGCACGCTCGTCCTGCGCGACGTAGATCGTCATCTCCGCGCTGGTCTCGTACGCCGCCTTCGGCCGGTACGGGAGCGAGCCCGCGTAGCCGATCACGCAGCCCGCGCGCTCGGCGACGAACAGCTGGTACCGCCCGCTCGCCGCGAACTGGGCGAACCACGGCTCGCGCTCCGCCTCTGCGTAGGGCTTCACGTCGAAGGTGATCGGCGTCGTCTCGATGTAGTGGTTGTAGATCTCGGTGATGCGCGCGAGATCGCCGCGCTCGGCGCGGCGCACGCGCAGCGCAGCCTCGGGTGCAGTCGTCATCGTCAGCCTCCAGCGCTCGCATCTTCGCGCGCGGGCGCGGCGGCTTCGAGCGGGGCGCTCGCTCCGCTGCGGGCGGGCGACGGCCGATGTGTCGTGGGGTCGGCCGGAGGCTGCGTGTTCGCTTGCCCGAAGTGTGGGTTCGAGAGCGGCGGCGCGCTCGATTGCGCGCGCTGCGGCGTCGTGTTCGCGCGCTGGCGCGCGGCGGCGCCGACCCCGCACTCGCCAGTCGAGGCGACCGATCCCGCGAGCGAGCTCGCCGCTGCGCTCGCGAGCGACGCGCCGGGCGACGCGATTCGAGCTGCGGACGAGCCGAGCGCGGCCGCCGAGCCGCGCATCGATCGCGCCGGCTGGATCGCGTTCGGCGGCGGCGGGATCGCCGCGTGCATCGCGCTGTTCTTCCCGCTGGCCGGCGTCGCGCTGTCCGCGCTCACCACGCTCGTCCACGAGATGGGCCATGCCGCGTGCGGTTGGCTGTTCGGCTACCCGTCGATCCCCGCCTTCGACTTCGCCTACGGCGGCGGCGTGACGCTCCAGCAAGACCGCGTCCCGCTACTGGTCGCCGCCGTGATCGCCGCCGCTGGCTACGGCGTCTACGCCCTGCGTGCGCGCGCGCTCCCGCGCAACCTGTTGCTCGGCCTGCTCGCGCTGTACGTCCCGCTCGCGCTCACGCGCGGCCACGAGCTGCTGATCGTCGCGATGGGGCACGGCGGCGAGCTCGCCTTCGCGACGCTCGCGCTGCATCGCGCGCTCTCGGGCCGCGGCTGCAAGCTCGAAGCGGAGCGGCCGCTCTACGGCCTCGTCGGCTGGTACCTCGCGCTCTCGGGCAGCGTGTTCGCCTGGCAGCTGCGCACCAGCGACCTGCATCGCGAGCTGTACGAAGAAGCCAAGGGCGGCGGCCACTGGATGGACTTCTCGCGCCTCGCCGAGGAGTTCTTGCACGTCCCGCTCGAGAGCGTCGCGACCGGCTTTCTGGCGCTGTGCCTGCTCACGCCCGCGCTCGCGATCGGGCTCCAGCATCTGCGCCGCGACTGAGCGAACGCGGCGCGGCGTGGTCTGGGGATATCCTGGCGCTCGCGCAGCTCGGCTGCGCCTCGCCGGGAGCCATGCGTGAAGGAGCTGCGCGACATCCTCGACGTCTACACGCGCCTCGCACAGCGCGGCGAGGCGGGCGTGCTCACGAGCGTCGCGCACGTGGCGGGCTCGACCTACCGGCGGCCGGGGGCGCGCATGCTCGTGCTGCCCGACGAGACGATGGTCGGCCTGATCAGCGGCGGCTGCCTCGAAGGCGATCTGCTCGATCACGCGCGGCGCGTGCGCGAGACCGGCGTGCCCACGCTCGTGCAATACGACCACCGCGGCGAGGACGACATCGTGTGGGGCCTCGGGCTCGGCTGCGCGGGCGCCGTGGACGTCTGGCTCGAGCGCGTGGACCGCGCGCATCCGGGGCCGCTCGCCTGGCTGGGCGCGTGGAGCCGTGCGCGCGAGAGCGGCGCGATCGCGACCGCGCTCACCGGCCCGCGCGCCGGCGAGCGCCGCGCGCTCACGGCGCGCGGCGAGCTCTCTGGCTCCCTCGCCGCGCCGGAGATCGACGCCGCCCTGCGCGAGTGTCTCGCGGCGAAGACGGGGCGGAGGCTCGGCGTCGCGCAGGGCCATCAGATCCAGATCGAGGTCGCGGGGGCGCCGCTGCGCCTCGCGCTGTTCGGCGCGGGGCCCGACGCGATTCCGCTCGCACGCATCGCGCGCGAGATCGGCTGGGACGTCGCGGTGCTCGACCATCGCTCCGCCTACGCGCTCGCCGAGCGCTTCCCCGGCGCCGACGTGCGGCACGTCGAGGTGGCGCGCGCCGTCGAAGTCGCCGCCGTCGACGCGCGCACTCACGCGGTGGTGATGACGCACAACTATCTGCACGACCGCGTGATCCTCGGCGCGCTGCTCGCGACGGCCGCGCCGTACCTCGCGGTGCTCGGTCCGAAGCAGCGCACGCAGGATCTGCTCGGCGAGATCGCCGGCGAGGGCCGCGAGCTGAGCGACGAGGACCGCGCGCGTGTGTTCGGGCCGGCAGGCCTCGACGTCGGCGCCGACGCGCCCGAGGAGATCGCGCTCTCGATCTGCGCAGAGGTGCAGGCGTTCGCGTCGGGGCGCACGGGCGGAGCGCTGCGCGAGCGCAAGGGGCCGATCCACGAGCCGGCGGCGTGAGGGCGCGCGCAGCGCGCGTTCGTCCGAGCCTCGAGTGACGCCGATCGTCGCGATCGTGCTCGCGGCGGGCGGTTCGCGGCGGCTCGGGGAACCGAAGCAGCTGCTGCGCCTCGCGGGGCAGCCGCTCGTACGGCGCGCGGCGCTCGCCGCGCTCGGCTCGCGGGCGACCCGGACGCTCGTGGTGACCGGCGCGCACGCGGAGCGCGTGGAGGCGGCCCTCGCGGGGCTCGCCGCTGAACCCGTGCGCTGCGCGGACTGGCAGACGGGGCTGGCAGCGTCGCTGCGCGCGGGCGTCTCCGCGGCGCTCGCGCGCGGTGACGCGGCGGTGCTGCTGCTGCTCGCCGATCAGCCCGCCGCCGATCGCGCGCTGCTCGATCGGCTCATCGCCGAGCATTGCGCGGGCCACGAGCTGGTCGCGAGTCACTACGGCGGCGAGCCGGGCGTGCCCGCAGTCTTCGCGCCCCGCTTCGCGCGCGAGCTGCTCGCCCTCGAAGGCGATCGCGGCGCGAAGGCGCTGCTGCTGCGCGAACGCGCGCGAGTCGCGTGCCTGCCGTTTCCGGGCGGCGAGCTCGACGTCGACACGCCCGAGGATTGGGCGCGCGTCTCGCGTATCCTCGGCGAGCGCGCCGCTCTGGAGTCGCGATGACGCAGCGCAAGCCGGGCGATCTCTCGTTCGACTCGTGGATCGACGTGCAAATCCGCGAGGCCCAGGAGCGCGGGCTGTTCGACGATCTCCATGGCGCCGGCCGGCCGCAGCGCAATCTGCGCGAGGCCGACGACCCGATGTGGTGGGCGAAGCAGTTCCTGCGGCGCGAGGAGATCTCGCTGCTGCCGCCGGCGCTCGAGGTGCGGGTGCGCGCCCAGAAGCTGCGCGAGGTGCTCGCGAGCTTCCCGAGCGAGCGCGCGCTGCGCGGCGCGGTCGACGCGCTCAACGCCGACATCCGCCGCGTGAATCGCAGCGCGAGCGAAGGCCCGCCCACGACCCAGGCTCCGCTCGACGCGGAGGACCTGGTCGCGGAGTGGCGCGCCGCGCGGCCGCTCGCGGCGAGCGCTTCGCACAACCCATAACAACACCAGGAACCCCGCCCCGATGCCGCGCCTCGAATTCTTCTACGACTGCGGGAGCCCCTGGACCTATCTCGCGTTCCACAAGGTCGAGGGCATGGCGAGCGCCTACGGCGCCGAGCTGATCTGGCGGCCGATCCTCGTGGGCGGCGTGTTCAACGCCGTCAACGACAGCGTCTACGAATCGCGCGCGAAGCCGAACCCGCGCAAGGCGAAGTACCACGCCAAGGATCTCCAAGACTGGGCGCGCCTCTACGGCCTCACGATCGGCTGGCCCACGGTGTTCCCGGTGAACAGCGTGAGAGCGATGCGCGGCGCGATCGCGGCCGACGAGCGCGGCGCGCAGGTCGCCTGGTCGCGCGCATGCTTCGAGGCGTACTGGGGGCGCGATCGGGATTTGGCGCAGGACGCGGTGCTCGAAGACGTGGCGAAGCGCGCCGGTCTCGACTCCGCGTGGCTGCTCGCGCGCATCGCCGCGCCCGAAGTGAAGGATCGACTGCGCAAGAACACCGAGGAGGTGATCGCGCGCGGCGGCTTCGGCTCGCCCACGATGTTCGTGAACGAGAGCGACATGTTCTTCGGCAACGATCGGCTGCCGCTCGTCGAGGCCGCGCTGCAGCGCGCCGGCGCACCGTAGACCGCGATGTGCGACACGCTGGTCCGCGCCCTGCCGGGCCGCGTGCTGTTCGCGAAGAACAGCGATCGCGACCCGAACGAGGCGCAGCTGCTCGACTGGCAGCCGCGCCGCGCCCACGCGCCGGGCGCGCGCGTGCGCTGCACGTGGCTCGAGATCGCGCAGGCGCGCGAGACGCACGCGGTGCTGCTCTCGCGCCCGTTCTGGATGTGGGGCGCGGAGATCGGCGCGAACGAGCATGGCGTCGCGATCGGCAACCAGGCGGTGTTCACGACGCAGCCGTACGCCGAGACGGGTCTCACGGGCATGGACCTGCTGCGGCTCGCGCTCGAGCGTGCCGAGACGGCGGAGCGCGCCGTCGCCGTGATCGGCGAGCTGCTCGAGACCCACGGCCAAGGCGGCGGCTGCGGCCTCGAGAGCAAACGGTTCACCTACCACAACAGTTACCTCGCGGCGGACGGGCGCAGTGCGTTCGTGCTCGAGAGCGCCGGCCGGCATTGGCGCGCCGAGCGCGTGAGCGGCGCGTACGCGATCTCGAACGCACTCACGCTGCCGGGCTTCGCGCGCGAGCACGCCGACGCCGTTCGCGGCCGCGTCGCAGGCGCCGCCGAGCGCCGCGCCTGCACGCTCGCCGCGGCGCAGAGCGCCCACTCGTTGCCCGACCTCGCCGCCGCGCTGCGCTCCCACGGCCCCGGTGCAGACGCCGCGCCGCGCTATCGCTGGCACAACGGCGGGCTGAACGCGCCCTGCGCGCACGCCGGCGGGCGCCTCGCGAGCTCGCAGACCACCGCGTCGTGGATCGCCGAGCTGACACCGAACGGCGTCAGGCACTTCGTCACGGCGACGGCGGCTCCGTGCACGTCGCTCTTCAAGCCCGTGCGCGTGAGCGAGCCGCTCGACGTCGGCCCGGAACCGACGGACCGATTCGACGCGGCGACGCTCTGGTGGCGGCACGAGCGCCTCCACCGAACGGTGTCGCGAGATCCGCAGCGCCTGCTGCCGCTGTTCGCGAGCGAGCGGGACGCGCTGGAGGCGCGCTGGCTCGCGCCCGGCGCGCAGGTCGAGCCGGCGGAGGCCTTCGCGGAGGGCGAACGGCGGCTCGCGGCCTGGACCGCGCGGGCGGAGGCGGCGCGCGCCGAGGTTCAGCGCGATGCGCGCCCTGGGTATGTGCAGCGTTACTGGGCGAAGCGCGACGCGCGAGCGGGCTGGATCGCCGGCTAGGTCGCGTCGGATCCGCGCGAGCCGGACCGCCTTCCACCCCGCGTTGACACTGCGCCCGCGCCTCGGAATCTTCCTCTGCTTCCGTCGGCCCCGAGCCGAAACGAGACCCGAGGAGACACGCCCATGCCCAGCCCGAGCGACCGCAAGCGCAATGTGGCGGTGGTCGGCGCGACGGGCGCCGTCGGCGAGGTCGTGCTCGAGCTGCTCGCGAAGCGCGGCTTCCCGCTGGGCGAGCTGCGCGCGCTCGCGAGCGAGCGCTCGGTGGGCACGACGGTGAAGTTCGCGGGCCGCGACGTGCCCGTGCAGGAGGCCAAGCCCGAGGCGTTCGAGGGCATCGACTTCGCGTTCTTCGCGGCGACCGGCGCGCTCTCGAAGGAGCTCGCGCCCGAGGTCGCGAAGCGCGGCGGCGTGGCGATCGACAAGTCCAACACCTGGCGCATGGACCCGCAGGTGCCGCTGGTGGTGCCGGAGATCAACCCGGACGCGCTGGAGAAGCACCGGGGTATCGTCTCGTGCCCGAACTGCACCACGATCGGCTTCGTGATGGCGCTCGCGCCGCTGCGCCGCGCGGCCGGCGTGAAGAGCGTCGTCGTCACGACCCTGCAGGCGGTAAGCGGAACCGGCAAGCCCGGCATGGAAGAGCTCGCGCGCCAGCTGGTGGAGACTGCCGGGCACCAGGCGCCGACGCTGCAGACCTACGCAGTGCCGATCGCGCACAACGTGATGCCGCTGTGCGAATCCTTCCGCGACGACGGTTACTCGACCGAGGAAGTGAAGCTGCTGCACGAGACCCGCAAGATCTTCGGCGACGACAAGCTCGACGTCTCGATGACGTGCGTGCGCGTGCCGGTGATGGTGAGCCACTCGGCGGCGATGCTGGTGGAGACCGAGCGCCCGCTCTCGGCCGACGACGCGCGCAAGGCGCTCGCGGCCTTCCCCGGCGTGATCGTGAAGGACGACCCGGCGCACAACGTCTTCCCGACCGCGCTCGACGCCAGCGGGCGCGACGAGGTCTTCGTCGGCCGCGTGCGCAAGGACCTCGTCAGCAACAAGCTGTGGCTCTGGCAGGTGAGCGACAACTTGCGCAAGGGCGCGGCGCTCAACGCGCTTCAGATCGCCGAGGAGATGATGCGGCGCGGACTGAAGTAGTCGTTCCTGGCTTCGAGGTTCGCGCCTCGGCGATCTGAAGCCGTTGAGCCTTCCCTTGTTTACTTCGCTTCGGCGCTCGAAGACTCGCGCCTTCGCTGCGCGCTTCGCTTGCTGGGGTGGATTCGTAGCGGGGCAGGCGGTGCAGTCGGAGGTCGGCCCGCGCGGATGACGAACGCGGCAGCGATCGAGGCGAATTGGGTTGGCGAAGCGCGCGTGGCAGTGCGGTACTCATTGGTTGTGAAGCGACCTCCGCCTTCTCGCGCTGCGCTATTGCGGTACGCGGCGTTCCAGCTGCCGGGGATCGGGCTCGCGGCGGGGCTCTCGTTCGCGGCGTGGGAGTGGTTCGCGGTGCCGGCCTGGGCGGCGCTCGCCGCGCTGGCATTGTGGGTGACGAAGGACGCCGTGCTCGCGCGCTTCGTCGCGCACGCGTACGAGGGGCACGCGCGCGGCGGAGTTCACGATCTCGTCGGCAAGCGCGGCGTCGCGGAGACCGAGCTCGCGCCGAGCGGCACGGTGCGGATTCGCGCGGAGCGCTGGCGAGCGGAGTGCGCTCCTGGCGTAGAGCGCATCGCCGCGGGTGCGGCGGTGCGCGTGGTCGAAGTGGACGGGCTGATGGCGTGGGTCGCGCCGGCCTGACGCCCGCCGGTTGAAGTTCGGGTGCGCTTCCACGAAGGTCCGCATTCGTGCCCACTCCGCGTTCTCCGCTCGACAAGCTGCTCTCGCTGCTGACGCTGGATCCACTCGACCGCGATCTCTTCCTCGCGCAGACGCCGCGAGGCGAGGGCCGGCTGTTCGGCGGGCTCGTCGCCGCGCAGTCCGCGCTGGCCGCGAGCGCGACCGTGCCGCCCGAGCGCGCGCTGCACTCGCTGCACGCGTACTTCTTGCGGCCCGGACAGCACGGGCTGCCGATTCGCTTCCTGGTCGATCGCATCCGCGACGGCCGCAGCTTCACCACGCGCCGCGTCGTCGCGCATCAGGGCGGCGAGGCGATCTTCAATCTCGACGCGAGCTTCTGCGTCGCCGAGGACGGCGTCGCGCATCAGGATCCGAAGCCGGATGCGCCGGCGCCGGACGGCCTCCCCGATTGGGAGGACCTGCGCTCGCGAATGCTGCACGACACGCGCGCGCGGCGGCGGCAGGCGGTCGAGGTGCGCGTGTGCGATCCCGACGACCCGAGCGGCGCGAAGCAGCCGCCCGACAAGCGCGTCTGGCTGCGCGCGATCGCGCCGCTGCCGGACGACGCGCGCATCCACGAGGCGTTCTACGTGTACGCGAGCGACCGCACGCTGCTGTCGACCGCGTCGCGGCCGCACGGGCTCTCGTGGGGGAAGCGCAGCGTCGCGAGCCTCGATCACGCGGTGTGGCTGCATCGGCCGGCGCGCTTCGACGGCTGGATCCTCTACGCCTCCCACAGCCCGGTGGCCCACGCGGCGCGCGGCCTCGTGATCGGCGCGATGTACGACGCGAGCGGGGCGCGCGTCGCGTCCGTGGTGCAAGAGGGCCTGGTGCGCACGCCGCGCTGATCGGGAGCCGGTCAGTCCGCGCGTGCGATCACGATCGTCTCGCCGCCCGGCGTCCACGGGCTGCGGTCGAAGCCGCCGTAGAGCGCCTCGATTGCGAAGCCGGCGCGCGCGAGCAGATGCTCGAGCTCGTAGCGGTGGAACCAGCGCAGCTGCAGCTCCCCCTCACCGCAATCTTCCGGCGCATCGGCGACGAAGCGCACGCGCAGCGTCAGCACCTGCCGCGCAAGGTCGCGCGACACGCGATCGAAGCGCTGCAGGCGCCCGCGCGGCGTGTTCGCGGAGACGGCGAGCTCCTCGGGCTCCTCCGCGATCGCCGTGCGCGCGAGCTTGGGATCGAACACGTCGAGCGCGAGCCGGCCGCCGGGCGCGAGGTGGCGCCGCGCGTTCGCGAGGGCCGCCAGCTGCGCCGGCACGTCGAGCAGATGCGAGAGCGCGCGAAACGGGACCGTGATCAGTGCGAAGCGACGCGCGCCGAGATCGAACGCGGCCATGTCGCCGTGCACCAGCTCGAGGTTCGGCGGCGGCCGCTTTGCGCGCAGCATCGCCAGCATGTCGAGCGACGCGTCGAGGCCGACGCAGGCGATCCCCTCACGCGCGATCGGCAGCAGCACGCGCCCGGTGCCGCAGCCGAGCTCGAGCACCGGGCCGCCGCTCGCGCGCGCCAGCTCGAGGTAGAACGCGGCGTCGCGCGACGCGCCGCGCAGCGTCTCGTTCAGCGCGTCGTAGTGCCGCGCGATCAGGCGCGCGTAGCTGTCGGCGTAAGTCATCGCGCCGAGCATAAGGTGGCGCAGCGTCAGTGCGCGGGGGTGCGGCCCAGTAAGAACTGCGCGAGGCGGCGGATCTCCGCGTTCGGGTGATCGCGCTCGATCTCGTTCAGCACCGCCGCGCCGTCGCGGCCGAGCACGCTGAGACCCGCGAGCGCCGGCTTCAGCGCCTCGGTGTCGTTGGCGCGCGGGCCGAATGCGCGAGCGCGCAAGAGCTGCGCGGACTCGCTCGGGAACGCGGGCAGCGCGCGCAGCGCGGCGCTCTGCACCTCGGCGTCCGCGTCGAACAGCGCGTCGACCGCCGCGTTCGCCGCGCCCGCGCCTTCGCGGCGCGCGAGCGCAGCCAGCGCGGCCGCGCGCACCTCCCCCGCGGCGTCGCTCCGGGCGAGCGCCTCGAGGCGTGTGGCGTCGAGCGCGCCGGGCGCACCCCGCAGCGCCGCGGCGCGCAGTGCCGGGTCGCGCGATGCGGCGTAGCGCTGCGCCTCGGCCGGCGACAGCGCGCTCATCGCGCCGAGCGCCTCGACTGCGGCCGGCGCGAGCGCGCCGCCCACGCTCGCCAGCGCGCGCGCTTCGGGCGCGAGCGCGCTCAGCTTGCGCCGGCCCGCGAGCGTGAGCGCGGCGGCACGCAGCGCACCGGGACGCCGCGGGTCCGCGATCAGCGCCGCGAGCGAGCCGCGCGCGTCGGCGCTCAGGTTCTGCGCGAGCGCGGGCAGCGTGCCGAGCCGCGCGAGCGCCTCGAGCGCGAGTGATTCACTCGCGCGCCGCGCGAGATTCGCGAGCGCGTCGACGCCCGCCTGCGCGCCGCGCTGCGGCCGCGGCAGCGCGAGGTAGCGCTGCAGCGCGTCTGCGCTCGCCGCGTCCGGCGCGCGCGCGAATGCCTCGCCCCGGCCTGCGACGGCGAGAGCGTCGCGGCGCGGGAAGCGCGCGCTCCAGAGCGATCCGTCCGGCAGCGGATCGAGCGCTACGAGCACGCGTTCGCCCGGCGCGAAGCGAACTGCGCGGCTCGGCGCGAGCTCCTCCCACGCGACGCGGAGCGCGGCGCCTGTCGCCGCGCTCCCGGCGAGTGTGCGCTCGACTGCCAGCTCCGCGCTCCAGCCCTGCGCGTCGAGTGGGCGCGGCGTGCCGAGCGTGCCGACGACCACTCGCATGGCGTTCTCCGCGGGCGCGAGCAGCTCGCCCGCGGCGGCGCGCGGCTTCGCCTCCGCGCTTGCGCTGCTCGCGAGCAGCACGGCAGCGACCGCGGCAGCGGCCAGCTCCGCTGCGCGCGAGCGCCGCACGCGATTCGACGGGCGCGTGAGACTTCTCAGGGCACCACCGAGACGCCGGGCGGATCGAAGTCGCCGTTGCCGTCGACGTCGACGAACAGCGCGTTCGTGAAGCCGAGCGCGCGCACGCCGCTCTCGCTCGCGGTGACGTTCACGAGGTCGCCGAGCGTGGGATTCTGCGCGGCCGAGAGGTTGCGCGGGAAGACCGGGAACATCGGGGCGGACACGCCGCTCGTGCCCTTCGCGACGACCACGATCCACTCGTCGCGAGTGAGGCCCGCGAGCGGCAGCGTGAGGTGCGTCTCGAGCCGCTGCGCGCCCGGCACGCTCGGCGCGACGTTCGTCGTCGCCACGCTGAAGTCGGTGCCGGCGCTCAGCGTCGTCGTGGGCACGGCGTCGTAGAGCGTGGGCGTGGTCCCGTTCAGGTGCGCGACGCGCGTCGAGGCGTTGCGGTAGATCTCGATCGTGTCGTACGGCGCCCAGATCGGCGCCTGCACGTGGATCTCGAGATCGACCGAGCCGTCGGTCGCCGTCACCAGCGTCGTGCCGCCGAGCGAGAAATCCGCGGCCTGCGCCCCTTCGACGAGGCGCGTCTGCACGTACAGGCCTTGGCCGCCCACCGCGCGCGAGCTGCTCACCGCCTGCGCGATCTCGGCGTCGGAGATCGCGTTCGGCGCGTCGCTCGACGATGGCGTCCAGGTGCGCGCGCCCGCGGTCTCGAGGTCGACCACGCTGTGCGTGTCGGTGTCGGCGATCGCGGTCGAGAGGATCCCCTGGTTCAGCAGGTTCATCCAGATTCCGATGCGCTCGTCGAGGAACTGCGTCTGGTGCGAGTTGTTACTGCCGTTCCAGAGCTCGAGCGCGGCGAAGGCGTGGAAGAAATTCGTCACCGCCGGATTCAGCCGGAAGAAGGTGGGACACGGGTTCGCGACGCTGCCGGGGCACGCCGCGAGATTCGAGCGCGGCGGCGTCTGCGCCGTGTCGATGCGCAGCGGATCGAAGTGCGAATCGATGTGATTGATCTGCACGACGGTCGGCAGCGCGGCGTTTTGCGCCTTGCCCTTGGCGGCCGCCTCGATCTGCGCGGGGGTGAGGCCGAAGCTCCCGAGCGACGGGAAATCCGCGCCCGGCGCGGCCGCTCCCGCCCAATCCGTCGAGCCGTTCGACACGCGCGTCAGATCCTGCGCCTGCGGGTAGGAGTTGAAGTGTCCGTAGTCGAACGAGGTGATCTCCTCGCCGATCGTCGTGTGCAGGAATGGCGCGAGGCCGAGCGCGGTCAACTCCGGCGCGAGGTTCGTGATCGCGTCGTGATCGGTCGCGATCAGGTTCTCGACGCCCTCCGCCGCGAAGGACGCGAGCCGGCGCGCGTTCGCGACGCGCGAGTCCGGGCTGTTCACCTGGTGCACGTGGTAGTCGGAGGAGATGAAGCCCGCCGTGTCGAGCACGCGCACGATCTGCGCGTTCACCAGCGTGGTCGCGCCGCCGCTCAGCGTGACCGGCGCGCCGAACGCGGACCACTCGCTGCCGCGCGTCACGTAGACCTGATAGCTGCCCGGCTCGACCTGGACCTCGGCGGCGCCGTTCGCGTCCGCGAAGGCGAGCGCCGCGAAGCCGGTGCCGAGGACGTCGCGCGAGACGTCGTTCAGCACGCCGGTGTTGGAGGAGGGAAGCAGCGTCGAGACCTGCGAGAAGATCGTCGGCTCGCGGCTCGGGTCGAAGCCGATCACGTTGACGCGTGCGGGCGTCGGGGCGCCGCTCGCGTCCGTCACGTTCACGCGCAGCGTCGCGGTCGCCGGTAGCGCGAAGTTCTCGGTGACGACGGCGTTCGCGGCGATCGCGACGGGGTGCAGCGGGGGCGACGCGGCGTCCGCTTCGTACGGGTAGCCGTTCTTGCCCGCGACGGCGGCGTAGCTGCCGGCCGGGATGCGGCCGGAATAACAACCGCTGGCGTCGGTCACGAAGTGCGAGACGACGTGGTCGATCGTGGCGCCGGTCGCGAGGGCCACCGCGACGCGCGCGCCAGGCAGCGGGACGCCGCCGGCGCTGACACAGCCTTCGAGCGTGCCGGTGGGCGTGCCGTCGAGCTCCGCGCGCAACTCGGAGGTGTTCGAGGCGCTGCCGTCGCCCACCGCGAAGTGCGCGGAGAAGATGCGGCTGCCGCCGGCGGGAATCTGCAGCGGCCCGGGCGCGCCTGCGGGCACCGCGAGCAGCGTGGCGATCGACTGGCTGTGCAGCATGAACGTGACGCCCGACGTGGTGAAGCTGCTCGAGGTCGCCGCGGAGGTGGGGATCTGCAGCGGCAGCACGCCGTAGTCGACGCCCTCGGAGGACTCGGTCCCGAAGTAGGAGAGCGCCAGGTTCGAGCCCGTGACCAGCATCTCGCCGAGGCCCGCGAACGGATCCTGCGCGGTGTCCTGCCATTGCTCGAGCGTGCCGCCGCCGTTCACGTAGTAACCGGGCCAGAAGCGGCGCGTCGCCGCCTCGCTGCTGAACACGGTCGTGTTCAGCTGCACGTCCCGGCGGCCGGGCTGCAGCACGTACTCGATGCAGGCGTCGACCGCGTAGTTGCGGTCGTCGGCGGCGGCGGGGAACGTCGCGCCGAGCTGCGCGACCTGCGAGGACGCGTTCACGTAGTCGAGCAGGTCATCGGGGCCGCAGGCGCGCAGGATCGCGGGCGTGCCGTCCTGGCCGTCGTTCACCACCACGATCGAGATCGGGTTCACGACCGTCTCGATGTTCAGCGAGGTCGCGAGCGCGAGGAACGCGTCGCGGCCTTCACGGCCGATCAGCTCCGCGTCGATGATCTCGCCGCCGTACTGGCCGACGCTGTGCAGGTCGCGCTGCGGCGCGTCCTGCACCACGAAGCGGGCGACGTCGTTCTCGAACAGCCAGTCGCCGATGCGGCTGTGCCCGAGCGGGCCGGTAATCAGCTCACTGGCCTGCGCGATGCGCCGGACGCGCGCCTTGGGCGGCAGCCACGCGAACGAATTCCGCAGGCGGTAGGCAGCGCCGTTCGTGCCCTTGCCCGTCACCTCGAGCAGGTTCTGATCGCGCAGCGGAGCGCCCGCGCCGTAGCTCGCCGTCCAGGTGGTCGGGCCGCCGGCGAGCGGCACCGGAACGCCGTTCAGCGTGGCGGCCAGCGTCCCCGGAACGAGGCCCGCGTCGGTCACGATCTGCACGCTGAACGACGGCGTGGCGACCGAGGCGCCATTCGCCGGGCTGACGCTGACGATGGCGAAGGGCCCGCAGCTCCAGGCGATCGACGACGCTGCAACGACGAACAGAGCGACTGCAAGACGTACCGCGCGCACTGGGCACCTCCGAACGCTCGGGAACGGCGGGCGCAGTATATGAGGGCCCGCGTGTCGCGTGGGCTCATTTTGTCGTAGGCGAATCCCGCCAAAGATGCTTGTGATGCGCCTGCGGCCCCGCTTAGGATGGGGCGGTGACGCGGAGCCGTCGGCTCGCGGGAGGCGGGATGGACGCGCGGAGATTGCGGATCGCTCGGGCCGTCGCGCTCGCGTGGGCGCTCGCGGGGCTCGCTTCGCCGGGCCTCGCCGGCCCGTTCACGGGCGACCTCTCGGTCGTGATCGGCGGGCTGCCGCCGATCGGGATCAGCGGCGGCGGAAGCGGGAGCTCGGCCGCCAGCGGCGTGACGCTGCCGGCCTCGGCCTTCGCGACCACGGCCGCGACCGCTCCGGGCTCGCCGTTCATCACGCGCGTGATCCTGACGGCCGCGAACGGCGCCGGCGCGTTCGCGGGCGCGACACTGCACGGGCCGATGGCGATTCGCGGCAGGGCGCGCCTGATGAACGGCGGCGTGACCGCGTTCTCGATCCCGCTCACGCTCTCGAGCACGCGCGGCGTGGGCCTCGGGGGCGCGCCGATCCGGCTCGGGACGTCCAGCAGCGCGATCACGCTGAGCGCGGGCACGTGGAGCGCCGGACTCGTGCGCGTCACCGGCGTCGGCACGTCCGGGAGTCCGCGCACCGTCTCGTTCGCGGGCAGCGATCAGCGCACCCCACTGGGTGCCGGCTCGCTCTCGCTCGTCACGCCGATGCGGATTTCGCACTCGAGCCTGGGCACGCTCGCCGCGTTCGGCGTACTGCGCCTGACGTTCGTGCCCGAGCCGGCCGCCGCGGTGCTCCTGCTCGCCGCCACCGCGCTGCTCGGCCTCGGAGCGCGCCGGGCGCGGCGCTTGGGCTGAGCCGATTTCTCGCGCGCGCGAACTTCGCGCGGCGCGCGGGCGTAGGCGCCTCGTTCGGGCAGCACGCCCGCCCGTTCGGGAGGAACTCGCATGGACTCGCAGGACTTCGATCGCGCCCAGGACTCGCTGCGCGCGATGCACCGCAACCGCCCGGAGCGCCGCCTCGCCGGCGTCTGCGCCGCGCTCTCCGACCAGCTCGCGCTGCCGCTACCGCTCGTTCGCGCGGGCTTCCTGATCGGCGCGCTGATCCCCGCCATCAACGGGCTCGTGATCCTGCTCTACGTGGGGCTCTGGTTCGTCACGCCGCCGAGCCTCGGCGCGCGCAGCGGCCTCGACCGCGTGATCGACGCGCTGCGCGATCTGCTCGGCGTCGACGCCGCCGAGAGCCGGCGCCGGGAGAGCTTCAGCTCCGATGAGCTCCCCAGCGATCCCAATGGGTGAGCCGCTTCCCGGGCAGGCGCTGCGCGCGTGAGAAGCTGGCGCCCGTGAAATAGGCGACGGGCAGCAGCGCGACCTGGGTGAAGCGTTCGAACGGAATCCCCAACAACTCGGCGGCTTCCTTTTCGAACGGCAGGTGCAGCGTCGTCCAGGCGGAGCCGAGGCCTCGCGCGCGGGCGGCGAGCATGAACGACCACACCGCCGGCAGGATCGAGCCATACACCGAGGCCTGCGCGAATGCGGGCGCATTCTCGACCCGGCCCTCGATCAGCGGAATGAAGTGCACCGGCACCTCGTGCAGGTGCTCGACCAGGTACATCGCCGAGTCGAGCACGCGCGGGCGCTGCGCGGCGCGCGGGTCGCCCTCGCCGTACTGCGGCTGCTCCGCGCGATTGACGTAGGGCATGAACGCCCGCTTGTAGAGATCGGCCAGCGCCCGCTTCTTTGCGGCGTCGGTGACGAACAGGAACTGCCAGCCCTGCGCGTTCGAGCCGGTCGGCGCCTGCAGCGCGATCTCGATGCACTCCTCGAGCAACTCGGGCGGAACGGCGCGCTTCAGGTCGAGGCGCTTGCGCACCGAGCGCGTGGTGGTGAGGAGCTCGTCTGCGGCCTTCAGGTCCATCTCGTGCCTCTCTGGGTCTGCGTTTGGATGACTAGGCGAGCTTGCGCACGAGCGGCTCGGACTGCTCGATGAAGCGCAGGGCCTCGTCTTCGCCGCGGCCGGGCAGCAGCAGGATCAAGCGCTCGACCCCCAGCTCCGCGTAGGCGCGCGCGGCGGCCTCGTCGATGGCTCGCGGCGGCGTGATGCTGATCTCGAGCGCGCCCAGCGCTGCAGGGCGCTGCACCCGCGCACGCGCCGCAGCGATTCCGGCGATGTCGGCTCGCGCCGCCGCGAGATCCCGCGCGAAGCCATACCAGCCGTTGCCGCGCAGCAGCGCGCGCTCGAAGGCGCTCGCGCTCATGCCACCCACGACGATCGGCGGGTGCGGCTTCTGCACGGGGCGCGGCTGCGCGTCGATTCCGTCGAACTTCACCGTGCGGCCCGCGAAGCTCGGCTTCTGCTGCGTCCAGAGCGCGCGCAGCACGTCGATGTACTCGTCGGTGCGCGCGCCGCGATCGTCGAAGCGCGCGCCGAGCGCGTCGAACTCGGCGCGCAGGTAGCCCGCGCCGAGGCCGAAGATCAGGCGTCCGTTCGAGAGCACGTCGACGCTCGCGAGCTCCTTCGCGAGCACGAGCGGGTTGCGCTGCGGAAGGATGATGATTCCGGTGCCGAGCCGGATGCGCTGCGTGTGCGCCGCGAGGAACGCGAGCGAGACCGCGGGATCGAGCATCGGGTGCTGCGGCGGCGCGGGCGACGGCGCCGCCTGCGGATCCGGCAGCACGACGTGCTCGCCCGTCCATACCGATTCGAAGCCAGCCGCCTCCGCCGCGCGCGCGACTTTCGCCGAGGTATCGGGCCGCGCGCAGGCGCCGGTGTTGATGCCGAAGACGCCGAACTTCATGCGCGTTCCTCCCGCGAGAAGCGCCTACGATAGTGCGGATCGCGCGAGGGAAAGCGTGGCCGCGCAGCGTCAGGACGAAATCGCCGCGCTCGAGCGCGCGGCCGTGGCGGCCTGGCGCGCGGAAGAGATCGTCGATCTCGGCCCCTGGCGGCTGCGCGCGATGCACGGCGTCACGAACCGCGCGAACTCGGTGTGGGCCGGCCCGGGCGAACCGCCGGGCGGCTTCGCGGCGGGGATCGACGCGGTCGAGGCGTTCTACGCGGCGCGCGGGCTGCCGGCGATCTTCCAGATCACGCCGGTCGCCGACCCCGGGCTGGGCGCACTGCTCGCCGCGCGCGGCTACGAGCGCTTCGACGAGGTGAGCGTGCAGGTCGCGAACGCCGAGCGCGTCGCGGCGCTGCCGCTGCGCGACGGCGTGCACGCGCGCTGCGAGGCCGCGCTCGGCGCCGCCTGGTTCTCGCTCTCGGGCGAACGAGGACGCTTCTCCGGCGAAGCGAGTCGTGTCTATCGCGCGTTCCTCGAGCGCATCGAGCCGAGCGCGGGCTTCGCGAGCGCGAGCGCCGGCGCGGGCGAGCTCGGCGCCGTGGGCCTCACGCTCGTCGCGCCGCCGCTCGCGGGCGTGTTCTCGATGCTCACGCTTCCCGAGCAGCGCCGGCGCGGGCTCGCGGACGCCGTATTGGGAGAGATCGCGCGCTTCGCGCGCAAGCGCGGCGCCACGCGGCTCTACCTGCAAGTAGAGGTGGCGAACGAGCCAGCGCGGGCGCTGTATGCGCGCGCCGGCTTCGGCGAGGCGTACCGCTACCACTACCGCGGGCGCGCGACCCAGTAACAACCAGCGCGCGCTGCGCCTACTTCTTGTTGGCGGTCTTCTTCTTCGGCTTCGCCGCTGCTCTCGCGCTGCGCGCCTTGGGTGCACGGCGTCGTCGCGGCGCCGGCGGCGCCGAGGTCTCGGGCCGCGCCGCCATGTTCGCGATCGCTGCCTGCATCTCCTCGGGCGAGACGTCGCGCAGGTGCGTGTGGAAGAACCACATCTGGCCTTCGAGATCGGTCGCGTTGTAGACGCGGTCGCCGTAGAACATGTCCGCGGGTTCGCTCGTGATCTTCGCGCCCGCCTCGCGCGCGCGCGCGCAGTGCGCGTCGACGTCGTCGACGTACACGAGCACCGCGGCGTTGCGATTCGCGAGCGCGCGCGCCGGCGCGTAGCCGTCGGGCGTACCGAGGTAGACGACCGCGTCGCCGAGGCCGAGCTCGGCGTGCATCACGCTCTGGCCGGGCCCAGGCATCACGCTGCGGACCTCGAAGCCGAAGGCCTTCGCGAGGAAGTCGATCGCGCCCTTGCCGTTCTTGTACGAGAGGTAGGGAATGATGCGTTGCGTGTTCGGGGGAAGCTTCGCCATGAGTGATCTCCTCGGGCGCTGCGCCCGCGCAGACCACCCTACACCCGAACGCCGGCGATTTGCGAGGCAGCCGGCGGGTGCGCCGCGCGTTTCGCCGTCGCTACTCGTCGTCGAGGTCGCGCGCGCTGAAGCCGTAGGCGGCCGCCATGTCGGCGTCGCGGCGCGCGATCAGCTTGCCGAGACCGATCATCACCTTGCACTGCTTCACGGTCGCGTCGTCCTGCATCTTGCCCTCGATCATCACGGTGCCCGAGCCGTCGCCCATCGCCTCGACCACGCGCTTCGCCCAGAGCACTTCCGCCGGCGGCGGGCTGAACACGCGGCGCGCGATCTCGATCTGTCCGGGATGCAGCGACCAGGCGCCGACGCAGCCCATCAAGAACGCGTTGCGGAACTGGTCCTCGCAGGCGACGGCGTCGGCGATGTCGCCGAAGGGGCCGTAGAACGGCAGGATGCCCGTGGCGGCGCAGGCATCCACCATGCGCGCCATCGTGTAGTGCCACAGATCCTGCTGCGCCGTCGCGCGCGGCGCGTTCGCGTCGCTCGGCTTCGGATCCTCGCGGACCAAGTAGCCCGGATGGCCGCCACCGACACGCGTCGTCTTCATGCGCCGGGAGGCCGCGAGATCCGCGGGGCCGAGGCTCATGCCCTGCATGCGCGGCGACGCGATCGCGATCTCCTCGACGTTCGCCACGCCGAGCGCCGTCTCGAGGATCGCGTGGATCAGGATCGGGCGCTGCAGCCGGTGCTTGGCCTCGAGCTGCGCCAATAATTGGTCGACGAAGTGGATGTCCCACGGGCCCTCGACCTTCGGAATCATGATCACGTCGAGCTTGTGCCCGGCCTCGCCGACGATGGTCAGCATGTCGTCCAGGAACCAGGGCGAGTCGAGGCTGTTCACGCGCGACCAGAACTGCGTCGCGCCGAAGTCCATCGACTGCGCGATCTTCACCAGCCCTTCGCGCGCCGCGATCTTGTTCTTCGTCTCGATCGCGTCCTCGAGATTCGCGAGCAGCACGTCCACGCGCGCCGAGATCTCCGGCACCTTCGACGCCATGCGCGGATTGCTCGGGTCGAAGAAGTGGATCATGCGCGACGGGCGCACGGGAATCTCGAGCCAGGGCTTCGGCGCACCGATCGCGAGCGGCCGCGTGATGTTGCGGGGATTGCGCATGCTCTCTCCTCCCGGCTCGTGCTTCGCTCCGTCGCGCCGGACTCAGGCCGTTGCGGGGTCGTGTCGCGGCTGCGGCACCACCGCCGCGGGCTCCGCCTTCTTGGGCCGCCAGATCATGCCGCGAACTCTCTCGGCGAGGTCGTCGAGGCCGAGGTAGAAGACCGGCACGACGATCAGCGTGAGCACCGTCGACGAGAGCATGCCGGCGACCGCGGCGACCGCCATCGGCGCGCGCGTCTCCGCGCCCGGCCCGATGCCGAGCGCCGAGGGCAGCGCACCGAAGATCATCGCGATCGCAGTCATCAGGACGGGCCGCATGCGCACCGGCGCCGCGGTGCGGATGGCGGTGAGCTTGTCCATGCCGCGCTCCCGCAGCTGATTGGCGTAGTCGACCAGCAGGATCGAGTTCTTGGTGACGAGGCCCATCAGCAGGATGATGCCGATCAAGCTGAACAGGTTGAGCGTCATGCCCGGCTTGTGCAGCACGCCGAGCTCGTCGAGCGTGTCGAAGAACTCGAGGCCGCCGAGCGCGCCGACCATCGCGAGCGGCAACGCCAGCATCACCGTGAGCGGATGCACGAGGCTCTCGAACTGCGCCGCGAGCACCATGTAGATCACGAGGATGCCGAGCCCGAGCGCGAAGAAGAGCTGTTGCCCGCTCTTCACCATCTCCTCGGTGCCGCCGGCCGGGAACATCTTCACGCCCTCGGGCAGCAAATCCGCTGCGACCGCGTTGGCGTCGGCCAGCGCGGCCTGCAAGTCCTTGCCGTCGAGGTTCGCGGAGACGGTGACGGCGCGCTGTTGGTTCACGCGCGAGATCGCCGACGGCGCCGCGCCGCGCTCGACCCGCACGAGGTTGCGCAGCTCGACGGTGTCGCCTTGCCGCGTGCGCACGTACAGGCCGAGGATCGCCTCGGGATCCATGCGGTCCTTCGTCTCGAGCCGCACGCGGATGTCGTAACGATTCCCGCCCTCGCTGTAGGTGGCGACGTCCATGCCGCCGATCATCGCGTTCACGGTGGTCGCGAGCTGATCCGCGTCGATGCCGAGCGCCGCGGCCTTCTCGCGATCGGGGATCACGCGCAGCTCCGGCCGGCCGAGCTTGAGGCTCTGGTCGAGGTCCACGAAACCGCCCTTGGCGCGCAGACCTTCGACGAAGCGCTCGCCGAGCGACGCGAGATCCTGGATGGGCAGATTGCCCTGCAGCTCGACTTCGAACTGCCCGCGGTCCGACGACATCATCATGCCCGACATGTCGCTGATGCGGACCTTCTCGCCGGGAATCGCGCTCAGCTTCTCGCGCGCCTCGGCGATGATCTCGTGCACGCCGCGCTCGCGTTCCTTCATGTTCTTGAGCATCACGAACATGATCCCGCGCGTCGGATCGGCACCGCCGTCCGGGCCCGAGAAGCCGACGCCCGAGAAGGCGCCCGCTACTTCGGGAAGCGCGAGCACGATCGCCTCGTTCTGCTTCATCATCGCGAGCCCCGCTGCGGGCGTGGTGCCGGGTGGCGTCTCCATCGCGACGAAGAAGCGGCCGACGTCCGCGGGCGGGAACATCTCGCCGCCGAGATTGCGCACCATGAGAATCGAAAGCGGGAGGCTCATCAGCGCGACCAGCACCGTCTTCATGCGGTGCTGGAGCGTCCAGTCGAGGATCGCGCGGTAGCGCTGCTCGAGCGCGACGAACCAGCGCTCGAACACGTTGTAGATGCTGCCGTGCGAGCGCTCCTTCGGCTCGGGAATGCGCGCGGCGAGCATCGGCGTGAGCGTGAGCGCGACGACGAGCGACAGCAGCACCGCGATCGCGACGGTCGCGCCGAACTCGCCCAAGAAGTTTCCGATCATGCCGTCGACGAACACCACGGGGATGAACACCGCCGCCACCGAGATCGTGGCCGCGGTCGCGGCGAACGCGATCTCGCGCGCGCCCTTCGAGGCGGCCTCGCGCGGCGGCTCGCCGTTCTCGCGATGCCGCTCGATGTTCTCGAGCACGACGATCGCGTCGTCGATCACGACACCCACCGCGAGCGTGAGCCCGAGCAGCGTCATCGTGTTCAGCGTGTAGTCGAACATCCACATGAAGCCGAAGGTCGTGATCAGCGAGATCGGGATCGCGAGGCCGACCACCAGCGTGGGCCGGAAGCGCCGCAGGAACACGAACACCGTGAGCGTCGCGAGCAGCGCGCCGAACCAGAGCGAGAAGATCGCCTCGGCGACCGACTCGCGGATCGAGCGCGAGAAATCCGCGACGCCGTCGCCGAACTTGAACTTCATGTCGCCGGGCATGAGCGGCGCCATCTCGTGCATGCGGCGCAAGATCTCGTCGACGATCGCGACGGTGTTGCCGTCGGACTGTTTGATCACGCCGATGCCGACCGCCGGGTGGCCGTCGTAGCGCGCGAACGAGCGCTGATCTTCCGCGCCGTCTTCAACGCGCGCGACGTCGCCGAGCCGTACCGGGGCGCCGTCGACGTACGCGATCACCATGGTCGCGAGCTGGGCGACGGACCGGTACTCGGCGTCCGTCTTCACGCTGAACTCGATGCTCGGACCCTCGACGATTCCGCCCGGGCGCTCGACGTGCTCGCGGCGGATCGCGCTGATCACGTCGACCGCCGCCAGGCCGCGCGCGCGCAGCGCCTCGCCGTCGACCCAGATGCGGATCTGCCGCTCTTCCCGCCCGAAGATCTCGATGCCGGCGACGCCGGAGACGGTCTCCACGCGCGGCTTCACGAAATCGTTCACGAACTCGCTCGCCTCGACGGCGGGGCGCTCGGTCATGATCGGCGCCCACATCACCGGGAACCCGGACACGTCGAGCTTCTGCACCACCGGTGGCTCGACTTCCTTCGGCAGGTCCCAGCGCGCGCGATCGACGCGGTCGCGCACGTCCTGCGCGGCGCGGTCGAGGTCCTCGCCGATCTCGAACTCGATCGAGATCGACGACATGCCCTGCTTCGACTTCGAGGTGAGCTTCTTCACGCCCTCGATCGTGTTGAGCTGCTCCTCGAGCAGCTCCGTGACGTCTTCCTCCATCACCTCCGGGCTCGCGCCCTCCATGATGGCGCTGACGTTGATGCGCGGGATCTCCATCTTCGGGTACTGGTCGACGCCCAGGCGCTTGAAGCCGAGCACGCCGAACACGACGAGGGAGAGCGTCAGCATCCAGGTGAGAACGGGACGTCGGATGAAGATGTCGATCCAGCCCATCAGCGTGCACTCCCTGCGCTCGCGCCTTGGCTCGCGAGGCTCGCGCCGGGCGGCGGCGCGACGGCGGGCGCTTCGCTCTTGCGCACGACGGCCGAGCCCTCGACGAGACCCGCTTGCCCGGCGATCACGACCTGCGCGTTCGCGGGCAGCCCCTCGATGATCTCGATGCGGCCGTCTCGCTGCGTGCCCGTCTTCACGACCACACGCTTCGCGCGATCGTCAGGGCCCACCATGAACAGCACCTCGCCGTCCGCGCGCTGCAAGATCGCCTCGGCCGGCACGAGCACCACGCCGGTGCGCTTCGCCACGCCGAGATCGGTGCGCGCGAACAGACCCGGGCGGAGCCGGCCGTCCTTGTTGGGGATGCGCGCCTTCACGTGCATGGTGCGCGTGCGCGGATCGATCACGGGCGAGACCGCGCTCACCGAGCCGACGAAGCGCTCGTTCGGATACGGCTCGACGGTCACGGTGACCGGCTGGCCCTGCGCCACGCGCGCGGAGTCGCGCTCCGCGACGCTGAACTCGACCTCGATCGGGTCGAGCGCGACGACCTCGAGCAGCGCCTGGCCCGTGCGCACGTAGTCGCCGCGCGAGACTTCGCGGCGCGCGACGAGGCCGGCGAAAGGCGCGCGCACGCTCGCGTCGCGCAGCTGCTTGTTCGCGACGCCGCTCGCGGCGAGCATCGAGTCGCGGCGCGCTTGCGCGCGCGAGAGCTCCGAGCCGCGCAGGTCGAGCAGCGAATCCGACGCGATGCCCTGCTCGTGCAGCGCGACCGCGCGCTCGTACTCGCGCTGCGCCACGACCAGCGACGACTCCGCATCGCGCAGCTGGGCGCTCGCGGAGTCGGAGTCGAGCCGGCGCTTCTCGGGGTCGATCGCGAGCAGCACGTCGCCCGCCGCCACGTGCACGCCTTCGTCGACGCGGATCGATGTGATGCGGCCGTCCACCTCCGCAGCGATCAGGGCGCGATCCGGCGCGACGAGCTCGCCCGTGCCTTCGATGCGCTCTTCCATGTCGCCGACCGTCACCGGCGCCACGACCACGGGCGCGCCGAGCGCCTTCTGCTCGGTCTGGCCGCCGCCGCATGCGACGGCGAGAGCGCCGGCGATCAGAGCCGCGAGAAGTGCCTGCCTCTTCATACCTTCTCTCCTGCTCCGCTCGCGGCGGCATCGTCGGGCGCGACGAGTCCGCGCAGCAGCGCGTCGATCGAGTCTTCGTTGAGCGTCTTGCTCCAGTCGTGGTCCGGGCGCGCGATGCGGCTCCAGACCAGGCCTTGGCACAGCACGGAGAGCGCTTGGCCCGCAGTGCGCGGATCGCCGAAGCGCAGGCGCCCGGTCTCCCAGAGCGCGTTCAGCGCGACCTCGAGCAGCTGCCGTGCGTCTTCGCCCGAGGGCGGCGGTGTTTCATCTCCGGCGCGTGGCGTGAACAGTAGCCTGAAGTGCGTCGGGCTCTTCAACCCGAAGCGCACGAAAGCCATCGCGAGGCCGCGGATGTAGAGCACCGGGTCTTCGCCGCGAGGCACGCGCTTCAGCTGCGCGGTCAGCTTCGCGAAGCGCTCCTCGATCAGCGCGTCGAAGAGCCCGTCCTTGTCGCCGAAGTAGTGATAGATCGAAGGTGCGGCGTAGCCGCAGCGCTCGACCAGGCGGCGGATCGAGAAGGCGTCGAAGCCGTCGTCGAGCAGCAGCGCTTCGGTGGCGTCGAGGATCGCGCGGCGCGCGAGGTCGCGCTGCGCCTCGCGGCGTTGCTCGTGGGTCTCGGTCGACATGGGGAGGGGGTCTCGGGGGCGCCGACTAACGGCGTACAGGGGGACGAACGGCGTACAGGTTAGGTAACACCGTTACATCGGCAAGCCGATGCCCCGGCAGGAGTCGGAAGCAAAGGGGTCAGACCCCTTTGCTTCCGGGGTCAGAACTCGCAGTAGCCGGGCACCCGGGGGAACGGGATCACGTCGCGGATGTTCGCCATCCCGGTCGCGTACTGGACGAGGCGCTCGAAGCCGAGGCCGAAGCCCGCGTGCGGGACCGAGCCGTAGCGGCGCAGGTCGAGGTACCACCACAGCTCCTCCGTGCTCATGCCCTGCGCCTGCATGCGCGCGGTGAGGCGGTCGAGCCGGTGCTCGCGCTGCGAGCCGCCGATGATCTCACCGATGCCGGGCGCGAGCACGTCCATCGCGCGCACCGTCTTCCCGTCGTCGTTCTGGAACATGTAGAACGCCTTGATCGCGGCCGGATAGTCCGTGACCACCAGCGGCCGCTTCACGTGCTCCTCGCACAGCCAGCGCTCGTGCTCGCTCTGCAGGTCGATGCCCCAGCGCACCGGGTACTCGAAGCTCTTGCCGGATTTCTCGAGCGCCGCGATCGCCTCGCCGTAGGACATGCGCGCGAACGGCGCCGCGACGACGTGCTCGAGGTTCTGCATCACGCCCTTCTGGATGCGCTCGTCGAAGAAGCGCATGTCCTCGGCGCCGCGCTCGAGCACGCGCTTCAGCACGAAGCGCAGGAACTCCTCGGCGAGCCCCGCGTTGCCGTCGAGATCGCAGAACGCCATCTCCGGCTCGACCATCCAGAACTCGGCGAGGTGACGGCTGGTGTTCGAGTTCTCCGCCCGGAAGGTCGGCCCGAAGGTGTAGATGTCCTTCAGCGCGAGCGCGCCGATCTCGCCCTCGAGCTGGCCCGAGACGGTGAGCCGCGCCGTGCGGCCGAAGAATTCCTGCGAGCCCGCGATCTCGAACATCTCGCCGGCGCCCTCGGCGTCGGCGGCGGTGAGAATCGGCGTGTGCAGCCAGACGAAGCCCCGCTCTTGGAAGAACTCGTGGATCGCGCGCGACGCCTCGTTGCGGATGCGCAGCACCGCGCCGATCGTGTTCGTGCGCGGGCGCAAGTGCGCGATCGTTCGCAAGTACTCGAAGCTGTGACGCTTCTTCTGGAGTGGATACTCCGCGGGCGCGGCGCCGACGACCGCGACGCTCGCCGCGCGCAGCTCCACGCGCTGGCCTTGCGCCGGCGACGCGACGAGCTCGCCCACCACCTCGACTGCCGCGCCCGTGCCGAGCGCCTTGAGCTCGCTCTCGTAGTTCGAGAGCGTCGGCTCGATCACGACCTGCAGGCCCGCCATGCACGAACCGTCGGAGAGATCGAAGAACGAGACGCCCTTCGAGTGGCGCGCCGAGCGCAGCCAGCCCTGCACGCGCGCCTGCGCCCCCACCGCCCCACTCGCCAGGATCTCTCTCACGCGAGCGCCGCTCATCGCGCGCCTCCCAATGCGCGCGGGAGATAGCAGCCGTGCCCCGCGCGCCTCTGCGCGCGCGGCGCGCCGGAAGGCCGTCGAGTTCGACCGACGGGCCGCCGATGGGCAGCGCAAGGAGGGCGACGTGTCGGCTGCCGCGAGCCCGACGCGCGTGCTGCTGGTGAGCGCGCGCGCAGAAGACGTGAAGACGCTGGGAGGCCCGCTCGCGCGCGAGCGGATCGCAGTCGTGCTCGCCAAGACGGTGATGGGGGCTTGCGACGAGCTGCACAAGCAGCGCTTCGACGCGCTCCTGCTCTCGCATCCGTTGCCGGATGCGGAGCCCGTCGGCGCCTGTGCCGCGGTCTCGGCGGTCGCGGGCTGCCCGCCAATTCTGCTGATCGACACCATCGACCGCAGCCACGAAGTCCTCGGCGCGCTCCCCTCGGACGCGCGGCCGGCGCGCTGCATCGCGAGGCCGGTGGACGCCGCGAAGCTCCCGCACTTGATCCGCGAGCTGATCGAAGCCGAGGCGCCGCCGGACGCCAGCATCGACCGTCGCGGCTTCGCGAACGTGCTGGTCGACCTCGCCGAGCGCACCGACACGGGCGTGCTCGAGGTGCGCGCGGCCGCGGTGATCACGCGCGTCTACGTGCGGCGCGGCGTGCCCGTGAGCGTCGAGGGCGGCTCGCTGCGCGACACGCTCGGGCGCCTGCTCGTGCGCACTGGCGCGCTCAGCGAGCCCGACTACGAGCGCGTCGTCCAGCGCATGACGGAGCACGTGATCCAGAACGAGCATCAGCGCATGGGCGAGGTGCTGATCGAGCTCGGCCTGATGCGGCCGCTCGACGTTTATCAGGCGCTCTCGCGCCAAGCCGGCGAGAAGATCGTGGAGTGCTTCGCGGCGAGCCGCGTCGAGCTCGCGTTCGATGCGGCCGCGGCGCTGCCCGACGGCATCGAGCCGCTCGCGGTGCTGCCGTTCCCGGCGCTGCTCGTCGAGGTCGTGAAGCGCCACTTCTCCAGCGACGAGCAGAACGCGCTGCTCGCGCCGATCGCGGGCGCGCGCATGAAGCTGCGCGATCCGGCGCCCGATCTTCGCCTCAGCGGTGAGGACGCGCGGATCGCCGGGAGCATCGCCCGCGCGAGCACGCTGGCCGAGGTCTGGCGCGGCAACGAAGCGGCGCGCGCGCCGGTCGCGGCGCTGTCGCTGACGGGCGCGCTCGTTCCGCAGGCGGCCGGGGCGAAAGTGCTCGCGCGCATCGCGCTGAAGCCGCGCGCGAGCGTGCAGTTCTCGCGCGATGTGGTCGCTCCGCGCAAGCGAGCGCCGGCCGGCTCCACCCACGAGGGCGCAGCCTCCGACGACGCGCCGGCCCCGAGCGTCAACCAGCGCGACGACTCCAAGGCGCGGCTCGAAGCCGAGAAGCTGTTCCAGAGCGCGCGCAAGCTCGTCGAGCGCGAGAAGTTCAACGAGGCGCTGGTCGCGATGCAGCAAGTCGTGGCGCTCCAGCCCAACGAGCCCGAGTACCGCATGCTGGAGGCCTGGACCGCCTACCTGGCGGCGCGCGTCACGCAGCGCATCGCGCGCGCCAAGGCGATCGCGTGCGCGCGCAAGATGATCGAAGGCGACCCGCGCGCGGCGAAGCCGCACACCATCCTCGGCCGTTTGCTACTGGACGACGGCGACGCCGCGGCCGCCGCCCGCGAGCTCGAGCTCGCGCTGGTGCGCGACCCCAACGACGACGAAGCCAAGCGTGGCCTCGCCGCCGCGCGCGCGAAGCCGGGGCAGAAGTAGCGAGCCGAGCGCGCTGCGCTCAGGCGTTCGCGTAGATGTCCATGATGTCGTGGAGCAGCGCGACGCCGTCGGCCTTCGCCCGCTGGAACGAGTTGCGGCCGACGATCGAGCCGAAGCCGCCGCCTTCCGCGATGCCACGGATCTCGTTCAGGACTTCGTCGCGGCCCTTCGCTTCGCCGCCGGAGAAGATCACGATGCGGCGGCCTGCGAAAGCGCTCTGCACGACGTGGCGGATGCGATCCGCGAGCGTCGCCACCGGAATCTTCTCGCTCTCGTAGACCTTGCGCGCGGCATCCTGCTCGATGTGCTCGGTCGGCGGCTTCACCTTGATGAAGTGCGCGCCGAGCTGTGCCGCGATCTGCGCCGCGTAGGCGACGATGTCGACCGCCGTCTCGCCCTTCTTCGAGATGCCCGAGCCGCGCGGGTAGGACCACACCACGACCGCGAGGCCCTTGCGTTTCGCCTCTTCGGAGAGCGCGCGAATCTGCGCGTACATCGTGTCGCGCGCCGCGGAGGCGGGATAAATCGTGAACCCGATCGCGGAGCAGCCGAGCCGGAGGGCGTCGTCCACGCTGCCCGTGACCGCGGGGCAGGGATCGGTGCCGTTGTACAGCGAGTCCGAGTTGTTGAGCTTGAGGATGGTCGGGATGTCGCCGGCGAACTCCGCGGCGCCCGCCTCGAGGAAGCCGAGCGGCGCGGCGTAGGCGTTGCAGCCGGCCGCGATCGCGAGCTCGAAGTGGTAACGCGGGTCGTAGCCGCTCGGGTTCTTCGCGAACGAGCGCGCCGGGCCGTGCTCGAAGCCTTGGTCGACGGGCAGGATCACGAGCTTGCCCGTGCCGCCGAGCCGCCCGTGGTTCAGCAGGCGAGCGATGTTGGCGAGCGTTCCGGGCGAATCGCTCGAGTACCAGCTGAGGATTTCTTTGACGCGCTTGCTCATGTCCGAAGAACCTCCGTCGAAAGACTCGGCACCAGCCCGTATCGGCCGCGCGGCGTTTTAGCCGTGTGAATCCGCGTCCGCACCGGGCAGCGGGGCTGCGCGTGAGTGGCCTTCGCGCCTGGAAAGAGTCGGTAGGATGCGCCCCGCTCCGCGCAATTCCGCGCGCTGCAATCGAGATGTCGCTGGGAGAATCAGAGTGACGACAGGACGGAAGTTTGCGCTGCAGCTTGCTCTCGGCTTGCTGACTCTCTGCCTCGCCCAGAGCGACGCGAGCGCGCAGAGCGCGCCAGGAGGGAGGCCCGTGGTGGTTTTGACGACGACGCTCGGCGAGATCGAGGTCGAGCTCGACGAGGCGAAAGCGCCCATCACCGTGAAGAACTTCCTCCAGTACGTGGACGAAGGGTTCTACGACGGCGTGATCTTCCATCGCGTGATCCCCGGCTTCATGGTGCAAGGCGGCGGCTTCACGCCCGCGATGCAGCAGAAGAAGACGCGCGCCACGATTCAGAACGAGGCCGCGAACGGCCTGAAGAACCTGCGCGGCACGCTCGCCATGGCGCGCACCTCCGCGCCCCACAGCGCGAGCGCGCAGTTCTTCATCAACCACAAGGACAACGCGTTCCTCGACTACCCGGGCTCCGACGGCTGGGGCTACGCGGTGTTCGGACGCGTGAGCGCGGGCATGGACGTGGTGGACAAGATCGCCGCCGTCCCGACCGGCGTGAAGGCGGGCATGAGCGACGTGCCGGTGCAGAGCGTCGCGATCGTGAGTGCGCGGCGGAAGAAGTAGTCGTAGGCGGCGCCGGGGCCGCGCAGCGCTCCCGCAAACGAAAACGCCCCGGAGCTCGTCGCTCCGGGGCGTTCGTGTTTGCGGGCGCTGCGGCGCGACACCGTTGCCGGCGTCGCGCTGCTGCGGGCTACATGTCCATGTCGCCCATTCCGCCCATGCCGCCCATGCCGCCGGGCATGCCGCCGCCACCGCCGCCAGCAGCCTTCTTCTCCGGCTTCTCGGCGATCATGGCCTCCGTCGTCAGCATCAAGCCGGCGACGCTCGCGGCGTTCTGCAGCGCCGAGCGCACGACCTTGGTCGGGTCGATCACGCCGGCCTTCACGAGATCCTCGTAGACCTCGGTGCGGGCGTTGAAGCCGAAGGCTCCCTTCCCGTTCTTCACCTTGTCGACGACGATCGAGCCCTCGACGCCAGCGTTCTCCGCGATGCGGCGCAGCGGCTCTTCCACCGCGCGGCGCACGATCGAGACGCCAGCGGCCTGATCGGCCGGCAGCCCCTTCTCGAGACCATCGAGCGCGGCCTGTGCGCGGATCAGCGCGACGCCGCCGCCGGGCACGACGCCCTCTTCGATCGCTGCA
>DATBRS010000210.1:0-4330 GCA_036560185.1 Myxococcota bacterium | reverse complement strand
CAGCGCCGCCCGCCGTCAGCCTGGTCGACGTGCTGCGCGCGCTGTTCGCGCAGCCGACCTTCGTCTGGATGGTCGCCGGGGTGAGCTTCGCCGCCTTCGCAGGCTACGGCTTCGGCGTGTGGAAGCCGTCGTTCCTGATGCGCGTGCACGGCTTCTCGCTGCGCAGCGCGGGCGTGGCGATCGGCTTCGTGAACCTGTTCACGGGGGTCGCCTCGAGCTTCCTCGGCGGCTACCTCGCGGATCGGCTGGGCCGGCGCGATCCGCGCTGGCCGCTGCGCGTCGCCGCGCTCTCGGCGCTGATCGCGCTGCCCTGCAACGTCGCGTTCCTGCTGTGGCCGGATCCGTGGGTCGCGCTGCTCGGCATCTCGGTGATCGGCATCGCCGGCGGCATGTGGCCGCCGCCCACCTACGCGACTTCCCAGAGCCTCGTGCCCGCGCACATGCGCGCCCGCGCCACCGCGATCCTGCTGTTCTTCCTCAACTTGATTGGACTGGGCCTCGGCCCGTGGTGGATCGGCGAGCTCTCCGACTCGCTCGCGCCGCGTTACGGGCCGCTCTCGATCCGCTACGCGCTGGTCGCGGCGATGCTCGCCTATCCGATCGGCGCGTATTGTTATTGGCGGGCGTCCCGAGCGGCGGGCG
The DNA here is from genome assembly GCA_036560185.1 of Myxococcota bacterium. Taxonomy (GTDB): domain Bacteria; phylum Myxococcota_A; class UBA9160; order UBA9160; family UBA6930; genus VGRF01. The sequence goes on along the minus strand of DATBRS010000210.1, from coordinate 3,688 downwards.
CCGCGGCGCACGCCTGAGGCACCGACGCGCTACTTGCCCTGCCAGCGCGGCGGCCGCTTCTGCGAGAACGCGAGCGGGCCCTCGATGAAGTCTTGGCTCTTCGCCATCGCCGCGATGCCGTCGTAGCGGCCCGCCATCGCCTGCTCGATCGGCAGCCCGAGGCCGCGCATCGCCGCCTCCTTGCTCGCGCGCACCGAGAGCGGCGCGCACTCGAGGATCTGCGCCGCCCACTTCTTGGCGCCCGCGAGCGCCTGCCCGGCGGGCACGACCTCGTTCACGAAGCCGAGGCGCTGGCCCTCCGCCGCCGGCACGCGCCGGCCCGTCAGCAGCATGCCCATCGCCTGCTTGAGGCCGATCTGGCGCGGTAGCCGGTGCACGCCGCCAGCGAGCGCCGCGAGGCCGACGCGCGGCTCCGGCAATGCGAAGATCGCGTTCTCGCTCGCGATGATCAGGTCGCAGGCGAGGGCGATCTCGAAGCCGCCGCCCATCGCGACGCCGTTCACCGCGGCGATCACCGGCTTCACGAGGTCGTGGCGCGCGGTGAGGCCGCCGAAGCCGCTCGCCGGCTGCCCGCTCATGTCGCCGCCGGTCGCCTGATGCTTGAGGTCGTTGCCCGCGCTGAAGGCTCGATCGCCCGCGCCGGTGACGATCGCGACCCAGAGGTCGGGGCTGTTATGGAACTCGTCGAAGGCCGCCGCCAGCGCGCGGTTCGCGGGCGGGTGCAGCGAGTTCATCACCTCGGGCCGGTTGATGGTGACGATGAACAGGTTGCCTTCGCGCTGGGTCAGGCAGAAGTCGGACATCGGGTCTCCTTCGCTTCGTGCGACGCGCGCATGCTAGGCGAACGCCGCGGCCGCACGCCGCGGGTGTAGAGTCGGCTGCGCCCAACACGAGGAGAACGAGATGGCGAAGCGAAAAGTGAAGAAGGCGAGCAAGGCGAAGAAGCGCAGCGTGCGGCGCGCGAAGCCGGCGAAGAAGAGAGCTGCGACGAAGTCCGCCGCGCCCAGCCTCGAGGCGCTCGCACGCAAGATCGTGAAGGCGACGCAGCAGCCCGACTACGCGTTCGTGACGCTTTACACCGAGGACTGCACGTCGGCCGAGCCGATGGGCGAGCCCGCGCGCGGCCACGCCGGGCTGGACGAGAAGAACGCGCGCTGGGCGCAGATGCAGAGCAGCGCGGTGTGGACGGCGCGCAACGTGTGGACGGGCAAGAACACGATCTGCATCGAGTGGGACGGCGCCGTGCAGCTGCGCGACGGCCGGCTCGTGAACCTGCGCGAGATCGCGGTGCACGAGATCAAGGGCGACAAGATCCAGCACGAGCGCTTCTACTACAACCCGATGGCGCTGGCTCCGGCGGGAAGCTGAAGGCGAGAGCCGCCGCGCTCTTCGCGAGCGCGGGCCTGCGGCTCGTGGCGCATCCGACGCGCGGCCCCTTCTCGGTGCTCGAGGCCGAGCGCGCTTGAGCGCACCAGGGGCTGAGGTCGCGGAGTTGTGACGCCCGTCGCAACGCGACGCTCGCGTTCCCCCGCTGGCCGCGACGCGCATCACGCTGCGCCGGACGGGCCGCGCCGAAGAGAGGGAAACGGGGGGATACGCCATGTCCCATCGATTCCGATCCCTGCGGAGCTCCGCTCTCGAGTTGTTGGGTGCGCTCGCCGCCTGCGCACTGCTTGCCGGCGACGCCGCCGCGCAAGCCGCGAGCGACAAGACGCCGCCGGCGCAACCCGCGCGCGCGTCCTCGGGCTCGTGCATGTACGACGGCAACGGCCGGCTGGTCTTCTCGCCGCGCGGCGCCTCCTGCCCGCAGTTCGCTTCGCCGCCCGCGCACATCGCGCCCGTTTCGAAGACCGTGCTGAGCCCGCCCCCCGCCGCGCGCGCGACGCAGCCGGGCGTGCCGGTCTCGGTGCCGCGCTCGGCAGTGCCGCAACAACTGCGCGTCGAGGTCGCGACGCTGCTCGCCGAGCGCGAGCGCCTCGACGTCGAGCTCGCGCGCATCCGCGAGGCCATCAGCTACGAGGACCGCGAAGCCGCGCGCAGCGCGGTGGATCAGGCGCTGGCGAAGATCTCGCACCACCTAGAGCGCGAGGCGCGCGTGCTCCAGCCGCTGGCCGGCGCCCCCTAAGCGCTCGGCTCCACTCGCGGCACGCGCGAGAACGGCGAGACGAGCGCCGCGACGAGCGGCATCTCGCGCTCGCCCGCGCCACCCGGGAGGCCCGTCTCGAACGCGCGTGAGCTGGCCGACTCGCGCCGTGTGCGCAGCGCGAAGTCCCAGAGCGAGAGGATCGTCCCGAAGTTCGAGTTCAGATCCGCCGCGTTGCGCGCGTGATGCAGGCGATGCATCGCCGGCGTCACCAGCACGCGCTCGAGCGTGCGCTCGGCGCGCCGCGGCAGATCGAAGTTGCCGTGCTCGAGCAGATTCATCGCGCCGAACACGAGCTCGAAGATCAGCACGCCGAACGGCGTGAGGCCGAGCGCCGCGATCCCCGCCAGTCGAAGCGGCAGCGCGAGCAGCAGCTCGACGGGGTGGAAACGCAGCGCGGTGGTCGTCTGGAAGGCGCGGTCGGAGTGGTGCACGCGGTGGAAGCGCCAGAGCCACGCGACGCGGTGGTTCGCGCGATGCCAGAGATACGAGATCGCATCGAGCCCCACGACGCCGAGCGGCGACGCCAGCCACGCTGGCGCCGCGAGGGCGTGCAGCGCGCCCACCCCGTGCGCCTCGCACCACGCCGCCACCGCGAAGCCGCACGCGCCGCAGACGGCGCGCATCAGCACCGAGTCGAGCGCCCACAGCCCGAGGTTCGTGCGCCACGGGCGCGCGAGCCGCGCGTGCGGACCGAGGCGCTCGAGCGCGAGCCCGAGCAGCAGCGCGGCGCCGAGCCCGAGTAGGCGCAGAAGATCGAGCTGCGCGGCGCTCACGAACGCGCCTCGACGCAGCGCGAGCCGTCGCCGCGCCGCCGCCGCGCTGCGGGCGCCGGAGATGCGGACGCATTGGGTCGAGAGTCAACGAGGCGTGCCGCCGATCGCGTCATGCGATCATCCTCCGCGCCAACATCCTCGCCCTCGAACTCCACGCCCGCGAGAGGAGCTGCCCTCGATGCCGCGTCCGATCCTCAACCTCGACGAGCTCTCGTACCTCGACCAGCGCCACGGCGATCGCTTCGAAGCGCGCCTCGCTCCGATCGCCGCGCGCCTCGGCGCCAAGAAGCTCGGCGCCCGCGTCACCGCGCTGCCGCCCGGTAAGCGCGCCTTCCCGTTCCACTGCCACCACGCGAACGAGGAGCTGTTCTTCGTGTTATCAGGGAGCGGCAAGCTCCGCTTCGGCGCCGAAGAGCACGCGCTGCGCGCCGGAGACTGCATCCTCGTCCCCGCCGGCGGCCCCGAGACCGCGCATCAGATCATCAACAGCGGCGACGCCGAGCTCCGCTACCTGTGCGTGAGCACGATGAACGAGCCCGACGTGTGCGAGTACCCCGACAGCGGGAAGTACGCGGTGCTCGAATCGCCGAAACCTGGGAGCACGCAGACGGGGCGGACGTGGGCGATGGCGAGAGATGAGGCGAAGTGTGGGTATTGGGAGGGGGAGTGAACTAGGCGACTGCGGCGGCTACCGACGCCGGGTCGTCATGTCGTCTCCTCCACATCGGCAAAACCGCTCTGTCGCAGCCGCTCGTAGGTTCCGTCGAGT
>DATBRS010000209.1:0-4826 GCA_036560185.1 Myxococcota bacterium | reverse complement strand
CCCACCCGCCCCTGCCCCGCCTCGATCCCCGAACCTTCAGTCCACCGGAAACGTCGTCGCCTTCACCTGAGACCCCCCATCCACCGCAATGCACTCGCCCGTCACGAAGCTCGCGCGCTTCGAGAGCAGCCACACCGCCATCTCGGCGACTTCCTCGGGCTCGCCCATGCGGCCGAGCGCGTGGCTCTCGATCGCGCGCTTGGCGATGTCGGGCGAGAGCTTCTCGAAGCGCTCGTTGGCCGGCGTCCGGATCATGCCGGCGTTCACCACGTTGACGCGGATGCCGCGCGGCGCGAACTCCGCCGCGGCCGTCTTGCTGAGCGCGATCAGGCCGCCCTTGGCCGCCGCATACGCCGAGAGCCCGGGCATGCCGCGCTCGCCGACCATCGAGCCGATGTTCACGATCGAGCCGCCGCCGTTGTCGATCATCGCCGGGATCTCGTGCTTCATGCACAGCCAGATGCCCTTGAGCGAGACGCCCACGAAGTCGTCCCACTCGCCTTCTGTTAGGTCCGTCAGCAGCTTCACGCTCTCGCTGACCGAGGCGCTGTTGCAGGCCCAGTCGAGACGCCCGAACGCGCCGAGCGCCTCCTGCACCATCGCCGCCGCGTGGTCTTCGCGGCGCAGATCGGCGACCACGAAGATCGCCTCGCCGCCGCACTTCTCGATCTTGCGCACGGTGTCCTCGCCGCCGGCGCGGTTCACGCCGGCGACCAGCAGACGCGCTCCCTCGCGCGCGGCCTGCAGCGCCGTCGCGCGGCCGATGCCGGTGCCGGCGCCGGTCACGATGCCGACGGTGCCTTCGAGCATTCCCATGCGCGCGCCTCGAGCGATGAGCGCTTATGCTACGAGGCCGCGCATCGCCGCCGCCACGCGAAGCGCGAGAAACTGCCACGACGCGCGGCCGAGGCCGAGGTGGATGCGAATGGCGCTACGGTGAGAGCGGTCACAGCGAGCGGCGCGAGCTCACGGGCAGCGCTTAGGGCGTCGGCGCCCACAGCGAGGGCGCTGCGCGCGCGATGACCGCGACCGTCGGACGCTTCGCCCCGTCGACCACCGGCCGCGCGCATCCTGGCACGCTGCTCGCGGCGCTCTTGTGCTGGCTGGACGCGCGCTCGCAAAACGGGCGTGTGATCCTGCGCCTCGAAGATCTCGACCCCGAGCGCGCGCGCGCGGAGCTCGTCGCGGGCTTGCAGGAAGACCTCGCGTGGTTCGCGCTCGAGTTCGACGAGGTGCAGCTCCAGAGTGAAGCGCGTCCGCGGCACGAAGCCGCGCTCGATGCGCTGGCGGCGCGCGGCCTGCTCTATCCGTGCGCGTGCTCGCGCACCGCGCTGCGCGCGCACGGCGTGCCCGCGCCCGACGGCGGATTCGCGTATCCGGGCACGTGCCGCGAGCGCGCGCTGCCCACGGCGGGCTGGCGCGCGAGCGCGGAGCCGCTGCGCGTGCGCGTGCCCTCGCGTGAGGTGATCGTGCAGGACGAATCTGGCGCGGTGTGGGCACTCGATCCCGCGCGCGCGTTCGGCGACCCCATCGTGCGCCGCCGCGACGGCGCCATCGCCTATCACCTCGCCTCGGTCGTCGACGACGCCGCCAGCGGCATCACGCGCGTGGTGCGCGGCCGCGACCTCGCGCTGCACACGCCGCTGCAAGTCGCGCTGCGCGAGCTGTTATGGCTGGCGGTGCCAACGTTCCGGCACCATCTACTGCTCCTCGAGCCGCGCGGCGACAAGCTCGCCAAGCTCCACGGCGCCGTCGCCGCGCCGGAGCTGCGATCGCATTACTCCGCCGAGGCGCTGTGCGGCGTGCTCGCGCACGCGTGCGGGCTGCGCGAGACCAGCTCGCCGGTGACGCCGCGCGAGCTGCTGCGCGAGTTCGCCTGGGCGCGCGTGCGAACTGAAGATGTGGTGATGCACTGGACTGGCCGTTCGCTGGAGCCCCACTCGAGCTCAGACGCACGCTCCAACTCCAATTCGCGAGGTCGATGACCTTCGTGTGAGCACCGTCTCGCTCGCGCCTGCACGAGCCGCGAGCGGGGGCGGGGGTCGCGAAGCGAACCCCAGGCGCAGGCCGCGCGAACGCCTCGATCAAAGAATCAGGTACGACTTGCGCGAACCACCACAACACGCGGCCGAGCGGGTGAGCGAAGCCGAGCCCCCGCCTCCGCGCGCGGCGTTGCCCGCACGAGCGCACCAACTCAATGCCTCAAACGAACGTCATCCCGAGCCACTCCATGACGATCGACGGCTTCTCCTGCCCCTCGACCTCCACCGTCACCTCGGTGGTGCTGAGCCAGCGCCCACCACCCTGATCGTCGAGGCTCTTCAGCTTGAACCGCCCTCGCACGCGCGAGCCGCTCTTCACGGGCGACACGAACCGCAGCTTGTTCATGCCGTAGTTCATGCCCATCTTCGCGCCCTTCACGCCCGGCACGACCTGATAACCGAAGTTCGCGACCAGCGAGAGCGTGAGGAAGCCGTGCGCGATGGTCGAGCCGAGCGGCGTGGCCTTGGCGGCGGCCGGGTCGACGTGGATGAACTGGTGGTCCTCGGTCAGGTCGGCGAACGCGTCGATGCGCTTCTGGTCGACCAGCGTCCACTCCGAGACGCCGAGCTCCTTGCCGACGAGCGCCTTGAGCTCGTCGAGGGTCACTGCCTTGTCGGGGCCCTTCATGCTGCGTTCCTCCTCTGGTGAGGCGCGCATGCTAGTGCGGGCTCAGTCGCGTTCGCCGCGCTCCGTCAGCTCGGGCAGCAGCGCGATCGCCTCGTGCTCCGGCATCGAGTCGACCTTGCCGAGCTTCGTCTGGATGACGCGCGTGCGGCGCGCCGCGTCGCCGATCGTGGTCGCCGCCTCCTGGAGCTTCTTGTCGACCTTGTCGAGCAGCGTGCCGAACTGCCCGAACTGCTGCTTCACCGCGCTGAGCAGCTGCCACACCTCCGTGCTGCGCTGCTCGATCGCGAGCGTGCGGAAGCCCATCTGGAGGCTGTTGAGAATCGCCGCGAGCGTGGTCGGGCCGACCAGCACGATCTTGTGGTCTCGCTGCATCGCCTCGACCAAGCCCGGCCGGCGCAGCACCTCGGCGTAGAGGCCTTCGGTCGGGAGGAAGAGCAGCGCGAAATCCGTCGTCTGCGGCGGCGCGACGTACTTGTCCTTGAGCGTCTTCGCCTCGCCGCGAATGCGCGTCTCGAGCGCGCGGCCCGCTTCCTCGATGCCCGCGAGGTCGCCGCGCTCGACGGCGTCCTGCAGGCGCGCGTAGTCCTCCTGCGGAAACTTCGCGTCGATCGGCAGCCAGAGCGGATCGCCGTCCGCGCCGTTCGGCATGCGCACCGCGAAATCCACGCGCTCCGCCGAGCCGGCCTTCGTCTGAACGTTCTTCGCGTACTGGCCGGCCGCGAGGCAGTGCTCGAGCAGCGCCTCGAGCTGCGTCTCGCCGTAGCCGCCGCGCGTCTTCACGTTCGTGAGCACGCGCTTCAAGTCGCCGACGCCGACCGCCAGCGATTGCATCTCGCCGAGGCCCTTGTGCACGCGTTCCAGCTGCTCCTGCACCTTGCTGAACTGCGCGCCGAGGCGCTGCTCGATCGTGCTCTGCAGCTTCTCGTCGACGGTCGCGCGCATCTCGTCGAGCTTCTTCTGGTTGTCGTCCTGCATGCCGCGCAGGCGCGCGTCGAGCGCCTCGCGCGAGCGCGCGAGGTTCTGATCGAGCGCGGTGCCCATGTCGCGCAACGTGAGCCCCAGCTCTTCGCGCACGTGCCGCGTCTGCGACGCGAGCTCCTCGCGGCTGCGCAGCAGCTCGTCGCGCAGCGCGCGGTCGGTGCGCTCCTGCCCGCGCGTCAGCTCCTCGAGCCGCGGCGCGAGCGATGCAGCCGGGTCCGGCGCGACGCGGCGCAGCAGCGCGAACAGCATCGCGGCGCACGCGCCCAAGAGCAGCCCGACCGCGAGCAGCGCGATCTCCACGAAACCCATGTGCAACCTCCAACCCCGATTCCCGATTCGATCATACGCCCGCGCGCCAGCCGAGCGAGCAACGGTGCGAGAAGGATGGGCGCGCGTTGTGACAGCAGCGGTCACAACGGAGCGGAGGCGAGCCGGGCTTTCGTTGACTTAGTTGCGGACCGTCCCCGTGCTTCCCGGGCATACGCGCCGCGGCCTAGATCCTCACGTCGCGCCACTTGCCGCTGGCGAAGCGCCAGAGCAGGCCGCCGGCGAGGAGCGCGACGTAGACCGTGCCGCCGGCGTAGGCGCCGATCAGGCCGTAGCCGAGGTGGTTGCCGAGGAACCAAGAGAGCGGGAGGAACACGAGCCACGCGAGCGCGGTTTGCCACGCGGCGGGCCAGGCGGTGTCTCCGGCGCCGCGCAGCGCGCCCATCGCGACGATGTGCGTCGCGTCGAGCAGCTGGAAGATCGCGCCGAGGCGCAGCACGCCGACGCCGAGCGCGAGCACGTCGGGGTCGTCGGTGAAGATGCGCATCAGCAGCGCCGGCGCGGCGGTGAGGCCCACGGCGAGCGCGGTGGAGAACGCGAGCGCGACGCGCAGGCCGTTCTTCAGCGCCGTCACCGCGAGCTCGAACTCGCGCGCGCCCACGGCGCGGCCGACCAGCGTCTGCGTCGCGCCGGAAACGCCGAGCGCGAGCATGAACGACACGTTCACCAGCATGATGAACGAGTGGCTCGCCGCGACCGACGCCGCGCTGATCGAGGACAGCAGCAGCGTGAACACGGCGAACGAGAGCGAGTCGAACACCCACTGCGCGCCGAACGGGAGCCCGGTGCGCACGAGCCGCCGCAGCGCGTGCGCGTTCGGTGCGTGCGGGTGCGTGTCGAAGCGCGCG
>DATBRS010000208.1:0-21866 GCA_036560185.1 Myxococcota bacterium | reverse complement strand
TCGTATCTTGCGCGCCCCATGATCGTCGCCGTTCCGAAAGAGACTGCCGCGGGAGAGCGGCGCGTCGCGCTCGTCCCCGACGGCGTGAAGGCGCTCGTGAAGCTGGGGCTCGACGTGCGCGTCGAGCCGGGCGCGGGCATGGCGGCGGGCTTCGACGACGCGGCCTTCAGCGCCGCGGGCGCTCGCCTCGAGACGGGCGCGCTCGCCGCCGCCGATCTCGTGCTGAAGGTGCAGGCGCCGAGCGACGCTGAGAGCGCGCGGCTGAGGAACGGCGCGACGCTGATCGCGCTGCTGCGGCCGCTCGACGATCCGCAGCGCGCGAGCGCGCTCGCGCGGCAGGGCATCACCACGTTCGCCCTGGAGCTCGTGCCGCGCACCACGCGCGCGCAGGCGATGGACGTGCTCTCGTCGCAGGCGACGATCGCGGGCTACCGCGCCGTGCTGCTCGCCGCGCTGCGCCTGCCGAAGCTGTTCCCGATGCTCGTCACCGCCGCCGGCACGATCACCTCGGCGCGCGTGTTCGTGATCGGCGCCGGCGTCGCAGGCTTGCAAGCGATCGCCACCGCGAAGCGGCTCGGCGGCGTGGTCGAGGCCTACGACACGCGTGCGGCGGCGGCCGAGCAAATCGAGTCGCTGGGCGCGCGCTTCGTGAAGCTCGAGCTCGATGCCGGCGACGCGCAGGACGCCGGCGGCTATGCGAAGGCGCAGAGCGAGGCGTTCTACGGCAGGCAGCGCGCACTGATGGCGGCGACTGCCGCGAAGAGCGACGTCGTGATCACCACCGCGCTGGTGCCAGGCCAGCCCGCGCCGGTGCTGCTGGACGAGGCCGGGGTGCGGGGCATGAAGCGCGGCTCGGTGATCGTCGATCTGGCGGCGGCGAACGGTGGCAACTGCGCGCTCACGCGGCCCGGCGGCGACCATGAGGTCGACGGCGTGCTGCTGCTCGGCCCGACCAACCTGCCGAGCGAGATCCCCGGCGACGCCAGCCGGCTGTTCAGCCGCAACGTGGTCGCGCTCGTCACGCATCTCGTGAAGGACGCGAAGCTCGCGCTCGATCTCGGCGACGAGATCACCCGCGGCACACTGCTCACCCATCAGGGCGAGATCACGAATCCCGCCGTCAAGGAGCGCGCCGGCGCCTGATCGGCCGAGCGCACGAAGGAGCTCGCGTGTCGATTCGACTGCTCGCATGCGTAGGGGTTGCCGCGCTCGCGCTCGGCTGCTCGAAGCAGGAAGACGCGGCGGCGAGCGCCGCGCCGGCGGCGCCTGCGTCCGCACCGGTCGCCGCCAAGAATCCCGGCGCACCCGACGGCTCGCCGTTCAGCGTCACCCATCAGGTCGAGGGCTCGGGCGCGATGCCGACCGAGGCCGACACCGTGCGCGTTCACTACGCCGGACGGCTCGCCGACGGCAGCGAGTTCGACAGCTCGATCGCGCGCGGTGAGCCCGCGACGTTCCCGCTGAGCGGCGTGATTCCGTGCTGGACGCAGGGCGTCGCGCAGATGAAGGTGGGCGGCAAGGCGACGCTGGTTTGCCCGCCTGACCTCGCGTACGGCGCGAGTGGCGTGCCCGGCGTGATTCCGCCGGAGGCGACGCTGACCTTCGACGTGGAGCTCCTCGCGATCGAATCCGCTCCGCAGTGATCACGCGCGAGGACGCGCTCGGCTCCTGGGCGACGCTCGCCGGCCCGCCCCGGCCCGGCGTCGTGATCATCCCCGACGTGTGGGGCGTGTCCGACCTGTATCGCCGCCTCGCACAGCGTCTCGCGCAGGAAGGCTTCGCGACGCTGGTGGTCGATCAGTACCGCTATACGGGGCGCGCGGGCCTGAGCGCCAGCAGCGTGCTGCCATTCATCGCGCAGCTGGACGACCCCGCGGTGCTGCGCGCGGTGCAGGAAGCGATCGACGCGCTCGCAGCGAGCCCGGAGGTTCGCGGCCAGAAGGTGGGCCTGGTCGGGTTCTGCATGGGCGGCCAATACGCACTGCTCGGCGCCTGCAGCTGCCGCGGGCTGTCGGCGTGCGCGCCGTTCTACGGGATGGTGCGCTACGAGGCCGGCCTCGATCCGAGCAAGAAGCCGCGGCAACCGCTCGACGCCATCCCGCAGCTGAGCTGCCCGCTGCTCGGGCTGTACGGCGCCGAGGACAACCTCATCCCGGTCGCGGACGTCGAGGAGCTGAAGCGCCGCCTGGCGCGGACCCCGCATGTGCACGCAGTGCACATCTACCCCGGCGCGGGGCACGCGTTCCTGAACGACACGCGCCCGGAGGCGTATCGCCCGGAAGCAGCGCGAGCCGCCTGGTCCGAGCTCGTGCCGTTCCTGCGCCGCGAGCTAGGGGCGCCCTAACAAGAGCGCGAGCGTGCGTCCGCGCGCGACGAGGCGGGTGGCGCGCACGTCGAGCCGGAGCGGGACGCCGCTCGCGTCGAGCAGCGCGAGCCGTGCGCACTGCGGCTCGCTGCCCTCGGCGAGCGCGTCGAGCAGCTGCGTCCAATCGGCGCGATCGGGCGGCGCGGCGAGCGCATCGAGCGTGCGCGCGAGCAGCTCGGGCCGGCTCACGCCGAGCAGGGCGCACGCCGCGGGATTCGCGTCGACGATCGCGCCCGTGTCGGCGTCGGCGGCGAGGAACACATCGGCGATGCGGTCGATCGCGGCGGGCACCATGCGGCGCGCGCTCGGCGTCGCTGCGCCGCTCGCCGCGCGAACCGGCGCGCTCGCGCCGAGCGCCGCGATGAATTGCTCGCGCAGCGCGGCGAGCGGCGCGCGCACCTGTTCGGCGCTGGGGCCCGCGAGCTCGGCCGCGGCTCGCACCCACGCGTCGATCGCGCTCGCCGCGCGCCGCAGCGAGACGCGCAGGCCCTCGAGCGAAGGCGTCGCGGCGCCGCGCACCAGCGCGAGCAGTGCGAACGAGCGGAAGCGGCGCAGCGCCTCGGCCTCGCTGCTGGCTGGATCGAGCGCGCCCGCAGCGCGCTCGATCGCAATTCGCTGCGCGGCCAACCAGTGTGCGAGTGCGGGCTCCACGAGCGCGGATTCTACGCGCGCGCGCCTCCGCCCCAAGTTACGCCTCAGTCGCACCGTCGAATCGGCCGATGAAGGGGCGCATGGAGCACTCCGGAGTCGCCGAAGACAAGCGCCGCCTGATCCTCTCGGTGGCGCGGCCCACCGCCTTCGTCCCGCTCTCGCGCGCGATCCTCGGCCGCATGGGCTACGCGATCGTTCCACTCGAGGAGTGGCAGGCGTATCCGCCGGTCTCGAAGCGCGAGCCGCTGCTGGCGCTGGTCGATGATCGGATGTTCGGCTCGTTCCCGACCGGCGAGCCGTTCGATCGGCTGCCCATCCTGCTGCTGACTGGCCGCGATCCGAGCCGCATCGAAGATCGCCGCGTGCTCGGCGCGATCTCGCAGCCCGCGGGTCTGCACGAGCTGTATCGCCTCATCCAGCAGATCCTCGAGCCGGTGCCGCGCGGCTCGCTGCGCATCCCTACCAACCTGCCTGCGCGCATGCGCGGCGCTGACCGCGAGTGGAGCGGGTCGGTGCTCTCGCTCTCCGAGAACGGTTGCCTGCTGCGCACGCAAGAGCCGATGCCGCTCGGCAGCTCGCTCGAGCTCTCGTTCGACCTGCCGCGCACCGGCCGCATCGAGACGCGCGCGGAGGCCTCGTATCAGCTGATCCCCGACTTCGGGCTCGTGTTCCAGTCGACGCCCGCCGCGTCGCGCGAGGCCATCCGCACCTTCGTCGAGGCGCACCTCGCGGCCGCGTGAGATGGGCTCTTCGGCCCGCGCGCGAGCGAAGTAAGCTGCGCCGCATGGGCGACTTCGACTGGCGCAGCTTCGATCTCTACGACCCGACGCAGGAGCACGCGCTCTTGCGCGAGACGCTGCGCGAGTTCGTGCAGCGCGAGGTGGAGGGGCAGGCCGCGGCCCACGATCGCGCGGAGAAGTTCAACCACGCGCTCTTCCGCCGCGCGGGCGAGCTGGGGCTGCTGGGCGTGACGTTGCCCGCGGAGTACGGCGGCTCCGGGCTCGACGCCACCGCGGCGATCCAGCTCTACGAAGAGCTGTGCACGAGCGACCCGGGCTTCGCGCTCGCCGTGCTCGCGCACTCGGTGCTGTTCGCGCAGAACCTCGCCGTCAACGGCAACGCGGAGCAGAAGCGCCGCATCCTGCCGGGGGCCGCCTCGGGCGCGCTGCTCGGCGGGCTGTGCATGACCGAGCCCGCGGTCGGCACCGACGTGATCGCGATGAAGACGCGCGCGCGCCGCGAAGGCGACGCGTACGTGCTCGACGGCACGAAGACGTTCATCACCAACGGCGGCAGCGACGAGCACACGCTCGGCGACGTGTTCGTCGTCTACGCGGCGACGGGCGAGCGCTCGCTCACCGCGTTCCTGGTCGAGAAGGGCATGCCCGGCTTCCGGCTCGGACAGAAGTGGAAGGACAAGCTCGGCATGCGCGCCTCGTTCACCGCCGAGCTCGTGTTCGACGGTGTGCGCGTGCCGCTCGCGAATCGCCTCGGCGACGAAGGGCAGGGCACGCTGCAGATGATGCGCAACCTCGAGGCGGAGCGGCTCACGCTCGCCGGCATGGCGCTCGGCATCGCGAAGCGCTCGCTGCGAGCGATGGTGGATTGGGCGAACCAGCGCGAGACCTTCGGCGTGCTGATCCGCGAGCACGGCCAGATCCAGCGCTACATCGCCGAGACGTTCGCCGAATACTCCGCGGCGCGTGCGCTCACCTACGACACCGCGCGCCGCATCGACTTCTCGGCGACCGGCCAGCGCGTGCAGGCCGACGCCGCGAAGCTGTTCGCGACGCAGGCGGCGAAGCGCGCCGCCGACGCCGCGATCCAGGTGCTCGGCGGCGTGGGCTACATGGGCGAGAACGTGGTCGAGCGCTTGTGGCGCGACGCGAAGCTGCTCGAGATCGGCGGCGGCACCCTCGAGGCGCACCACAAGAACATGACCAAGGACATCACGCGCGATCCGGGGAGATATCTCGCTTGAGCGCGCGGAAGCGACAACGATCGCGCAGCGACCGAACGCAGCTCGAGAAGCCGCAAGCGGCCCGAGCCGCGACCGCGGCTCAGGCCGCGCGCAGCGAGCGGAACGCGAGCGGAGCCCAAACCAACCGGACCCTTCGCACCGAGACCGCGAACGGCGTGCGCCACATCGTGCTCGCGCGCGCGGCCGAGTACAACACGATCACGCCGCGGCTGCGCGACGAGCTCGCGCGCGCGATCGACGACGCCGACGCCGCCCGCGACGCGCGCGTGATCCTGCTGCGCGCCGAAGGCCCAGCGTTCTGCGCCGGCTACGGGCTCGACTGGTCGACGCGCGCGCAAGCGCGCGAGAAGCCGGGGCCGAGTATTGAGTCGCTCGGGCGCGCACCGTGGCAGCCCGCGAACGCGGAGCGTGTCGCGCGCACGAAGCAATGGGATTCGGTCGCCGACCTGCGCATGATGGGCGAGTACGTCGCCGCGTACATGAAGCTCTGGTACGCGAAGAAGCCGACGATCGCGGCGGTGCAGGGCTGGTGCATCGGGGGCGGCACCGATCTCGTGCTGTGCGCCGACCTGATCGTCGCCGCGGACGACGCGCGCTTCGGCTACCCGCCATCGCGCGTGTGGGGCACGCCGACGACCGCGATGTGGGTCTATCGCATGGGCCTCGAGCAAGCGAAGCGGTACATGCTGACGGGCGACGAGATTCCCGCGAAGCGTGCAGTCGAGATCGGCATGATTCTCGAGACGGTCCCTGAGAAGCGGCTGCTCGCCCACGCGAACGCCCTCGCCGAGCGCATGGCGATGGTGCCGACCAGCCAGCTCGTGATGCTGAAGCTGCTCTGCAATCAGACCGCCGAGCACATGGGCCTCGCCAGCTCGCGGCTGCTCGGCACGCTCTTCGACGGGATCGCGCGCCACACGCAGGAAGGCCTCGACTTCGTCGCGCGCGCGCAATCCGTCGGCTTCCGCTCGGCGGTGCGCGAACGCGACGACCCGTTCGGCGACTACGGCAGTCGAAAGCGTTAGAACAACGCGATGAGCTTCCGGCTGCGCCTGCACATTCACGTCGGCCCCGATCACTCGCTCGGGCCCGGCAAGATCGGCCTGCTGGAGGCGATCGACGCCGAGGGATCCATCTCGGCCGGGGCTCGCGCGATGGGCATGGCGTACCGCCACGCCTGGGACCTGGTCGACGATCTGAATCGCTGTTTCCGCGGCGGCGTCGTGGTCGCAGGAATCGGCGGCGCCGATGGCGGCGGCGCGCGCCTCACTCGCTTCGGACGCAACCTCGTGGCGCGCTTTCGCGCGATGGAGCTCAATGCGAACGGCGCCATCGCCGGCGACCTGGCAGCACTCCAGCGCGAGCTCGCACGCCCGTCTTCGAAGCGGGCGCGGGTGAAGAAACCGAGCCCAGCGCGAGCGAAGCGCTGACCCGTACCCTTATGCTGTTCCGGGAATAGCGGAGGCGGAGGAGCCGCCGCCGCGACTCGGAGGAGCCGCATGCGTCGTCGCCCGCGTCTCTCGCGGCGTCTCTTATTCGTTCGCTTGAGCGCCGCCGCCGCGCTGCTTGGAGCGCAGGCGCTCGCGGCCGACGAGCGGCCGTTCCTCACGCTCGCGACGACCACGTCCACCCAGGATTCCGGGCTGCTCGACGACCTGCTGCCGAAGTTCACGGCGGAGACGGGGATCGACGTGCGCGTGGTCGCAGTCGGCACGGGCCGCGCGATCGAGATCGGCAGGAGCGGGGACGCGGACGTGCTGCTCGTGCACGATCGTGCGGCGGAAGACGCGTTCGTCGCCGAGGGTCAATCGCCCGCGCGCCGCGACGTCATGTACAACGACTTCCTCGTCGTCGGACCGGGCGCTGATCCCGCGCGCGCGAGGGGCGCGGAGATCGCGCGCGCCTTCGCCGCGATCGCCGACGCGCGGGCGGCGTTCGTCTCACGCGGTGACGACTCGGGCACACACAGCGCGGAAAAGCGCTACTGGGCGATGGCCGCGCGCGATCCGCTGCCGGCATCGGGCCAGTGGTATCTGGAAGCGGGGGGCGGCATGGCGGCCACGCTCGAGATGGCCGAAGAGCGCCGCGCATACACGCTCACCGATCGCGCGACCTGGCTCGCGAGGCGCAGCGGCCTCGCCCTGGTCGAGCTCGTCACCGGCGATCCGCGGCTTCACAACGACTACGGCGTCATGGTCGTGAGCGCGGCCAAGCACCCTGGCGTGAAGGCGGAGCTCGGCGAGCGGCTCGCGGCGTGGCTCACCGGCGCGAAGGGTCGCGCCGCGATCGCGGCGTTCCGCATCGACGGCGAGCCTGTGTTCTTCCTGAAGTGACGCCGCGCGCGAGCTCGCAGCTCAGGCCAGCAGCTCTCCGGCGAGGAACCGCCGCCCAGCGTCGCTGCGTGGGCGCGCGAAGAACTCCGGCGCGGGCGTCTGCTCGAGCAGCCGGCCGCCATGTAGGAACAGCACCTCGCTCGCCAGCCGGCGCGCCTGCGCGAGGTCGTGGGTACTCATCACGATCTTGCGGCCCTCGTCGCGCATCGCGCTGATCGCGCGCTCGAGCTCGCGCGTCTCGCTCGGATCGAGCGCCGCTGCCGGCTCGTCGAGCAGCAACACCTCGGGGTCGCACGCCCAGGCGCAGGCCATTGCGACGCGCTGCTGCTCTCCCACCGAGAGCGTGCGCGCAGGGCGCTGGGCGTGCGCCGCGAGCCGCGTTGCCTCGAGCGCCCGCGCCGCCCTCGCGGCGCGCTGCGCGCGCGCGACGCCGCGCCGCGCGAGCGGGTAGGCGACGTTCGCGCTGACACTGCGCCGCAGCAGCACGGGGCGCTGCAGCACGATCGCGCGAGCCGTGCTCGCGCCGTCTGCTCTCGCTCCGACCCAACGAATGGCGCCGGAGGAGGGCGTGAGCAGACCGCTCGCAAGCCGCAACACGAGGCTCTTCCCCGCGCCGTTCGGGCCGAGCAGCACTGAGATTCCACCGGCCTCGCAGCGGAAGCTCACGCCGTGCAGGAGCGCGCGTTCCGGCGTGGAGAACGACACGTCGTCGAAGGCGAGCGGCAGGATCGAGGCGGGCGCGCTCATCGCGTCACGCTCCCGCTCGACGCGCGACGACGCGGAGCCCCTCGGTCGCTGCGTTCACGAGTGCGGCGAGCGCGACCAGGATCATGCCCAGCGCGAGCGCGAGCGCCGTGTCGCCGCGATTCGCGTGGAGCACGATGGCGGTGGTCATCGTGCGCGTGAGGTGGGCGATGTTGCCGCCGACGATCATCACTGCGCCGACCTCGGCGATCGCGCGACCGAACCCCGCGAGCAGGGCCGTTGGCAGCGAGTAGCGCGCTTCCACGAGCAGCGTCGCAGCAACGCGCAGCCGCGACGCGCCGAACGCGCGCAACTGCTCGTCGTATTCACGAGCGAGATCCTCGATCGCCTGGCGCGAGAGCGACGCGACGATCGGCGTCACGAGCAGCGCCTGGGCGATCACCATCGCGCTCGGAGTGAAGAGCAGGCCGTGGGCGCCGAGTGGGCCCGAGCGCGAGAACACGAGATAGAGCGCGAGCCCCACCACCACCGGCGGCAGCGCCATGCCGGTGTTGAGGATCGTCGCGATCACGCGTCGGCCCGGAAAACGCGCGACACCGAGCAGAGCGCCGAGCGGCAAGCCCACCAACGCGGCGAGCAACACCGCCGCGCCCGTCACACGGAGCGAGAGCGCGACGATCTCGAGCAGCGCGGCGTCGCCGCTCGCGATCATGCGCCAGGCGGTGCGGAAAGCCTCCGCGATCTCGGTCACTACGGAGCCGCTGCCGCCAGCGCGGCGAGCGCCTCGGGCTCGGCGACCGGCAGCGAGCACGTCGTGCCGCGGCACAGGTAGGCAGCCGGCGCGCCCGCGAGCAGCGTCTTGCCGGCGAGCCAACTCGGGTCGAGCAGCGCGCTCGCGCTGCCCGGCGCCGCGACGAGCACGTGCTCCTCGGGGCCGAGCGCGCGGCGCGCGGCTCGCGCGAGCGCGGCGGTGCGCGGGTCTTCTGCGCCGCCGATCACGACCGCCACGCCGACCTGCCGCTCCGCCCAGGCGCCCGCGCGCGCGAGCGTCGGCAGCGCGTGGGGCGCGCGCTCGAGCGCGAACGCGTGCGTGCGCAGCACGCGCTCCGCGGTGGCGCGCAGCTCGCGGCGGCCCGAGAGCGCAGCGGCCCGTAACAACCCGACCACTGCGAGCCCCGCCGAGTGCGGCGTCGCGCCGTCGTGATCCGAGCGCGGCCGGTGCACCAGCGCGCTGCCGTCGCTCGGCGTGAAGAAGAGATCGTCCTCGCCGGCGTCGAAGAAGCGCGCGCGGATCTCCTCGGACACTTCGAGCGCGAGCCCGAGCCAGCGCTCGCCGCAGCCCGCGCGCTGCAGATCGAGCAGCGCCGCGAGCCACGCCGCGAGATCGTCGAGGAAGGCGGGCACCTTGGCGGCGCCCTCCGCGTAGACGCGCAGCCAGCGCGCGCTGCCGGGCTCGCGCAGGCGCGTCGCGCAGAACTCGGCCAGCGCGGCCGCATCCTCCAGCAGCGCCTCGTCGTCCGTCAGGCTGCCCGCATACGCGAGGCCGGAGATCGTGAGCGCGTTCCAGCCGAGCAGGCGCTTGGTGTCGGTGCCGGGCGGAATGCGCTTGGCGCGCGCCGCGAGCAGCTCCGCGCGCTCCGGGGCGAAGCTCTCGCGCGGGCCGCGGCGCTCGTCCCACAGCACGTTCGCGTGCTCGAAGTTCCCCATCTCGCGGACGGCGTACGCCGCGCAGAATTCCCGAGCGCGTGGTTCCCCGAGCACGGCGCTCACCTCGGCCGGCGTCCACACGTAGAACTTGCCCTCGACGCCCTCGCTGTCGGCGTCCTGGCTCGCGTAACAACCGCCGTCCGGCGCGCGCATCTCGCGTCGCAGCCACGCGGCGGTCTCGGCGATCGGCCACCACAAGTCGTCGTCGCGCGCGCCGGTTTGCCGCCAGAGGTCCGCGTAGAAGCGCAGCAGCTGGCCTTGGTCGTAGAGCATCTTCTCGAAGTGCGGGACGCCCCAGTGGCCGTCGACGCAGTAGCGGTGGAAGCCGCCCGCGAGCTGGTCGTACAGGCCGCGGCGCGACATCTCGATGGCGGTGAGATGCATGTGCGAGAGCACGGCCGCGCGCTCCGGCGCGGGCAGCAGCGGCGCGGCGGCGAGCATCAGGTCGAGGTTCGACGGTGTCGGGAATTTCGGTCCGCCGCCGAAGCCGCCATGCTCGGCATCGGCGTGCTGCATCACGCTGCGCGCGGCTGCGACCAGCTGCGCGCTGCCGGGCGGCGCGCTCGCCATGCCGCGCGGGCGCTCGCGCAGCGCGGCGAGCACTTGCCGCGCCGTCTCGTCGACCTTGTCGCGCTGCTGCTGATAGGCGCGGTGCAAGCCCTCGAGCACCTGGCGAAAGCTCGGCAAGCCGTGGCGCGGCTCGGGCGGGAAATAGGTTCCGCAGAAGAAGGGCGCGCCGTCGGGCCGGCAAAACGCCGTCAGCGGCCAGCCGCCGTGGCCTTGCAGACGCATCACGGCGTCCATGTAGATCTGGTCGACGTCGGGCCGCTCCTCGCGGTCGACCTTGATCGGCACGAACCACTCGTTCATCAGGCGCGCGATCGCCTCGTCCTCGAACGACTCGTGCTCCATCACGTGGCACCAATGGCAGGCGCTGTAGCCGATCGAGACGAGCAGCGGCTTGTCCAGCGCGCGCGCCGTCGAGAGCGCCTCGTCGCCCCACGCGAACCAATCCACCGGGTTGTGCATGTGCTGGCGGAGGTAGGCGCTGGTCTCGCGCGCGAGGCGATTCACGGGGCGGTGGGGGGTCGACATGGGCGCGCAGTCTAGGCGGCTGCGCGCGGGCGCGGGCTCGCTCGCCTACGTTGCGCGGCCATGTCTCCCGTCGCGTCCGTCGTGCTGTTGCCGGGCCGCGACGCGTCCGTGCGGCGCCGCCATCCGTGGCTGATGTCCGGCGCCGTCGCGCGCGTCGACGGCGACGCGCTCGCGGGCGAGCTCGTGCGCGTCGTCGCCGCGAACGGCGAGACGCTCGGCCATGGGCACTATGCGCCGTCCTCCCAGCTGCGCGTGCGACTCTTGGCCTTCGAGGACGAGCCTTGCGACGAGAGCCTCGTGACCGAGCGCCTGCGCGCGGCGGTCGCGGCGCGCGCGCGTCACCCGCTGCTCGCGGACACCAACGCGCGGCGGCTCGTGAACGCCGAGGGCGACGGGCTGCCGGGCCTGGTGGTGGACCAGTTCGCGGACGTCGTGGTCGTGCGCGCCGGCAGCGCCGCTTGGCTCGCGCGCAGTACGGCCGTGGCCGACGCGCTGCGCGACCTAACAGGCGCGCGCGTCGGGCTCGCGCGCCCGGATGCGGCGGCGCTGCGCCGCGAGGGCGCGCCCGCCGAGCCGCGCACACTCTGGGGCGAGCCGCCGAGCGAGCCCGTGCTGCTGCGCGAGGGTGCGCGCAGCTACCTCGCGGACGTTGCGCACGGTCAGAAGACCGGCTTCTACCTCGACCAGCGCGACGCGCGCGACCTCGTGCAGCGCCTCGCCGCCGGCAAGCGTGTGCTCGACCTGTTCTCCTACACCGGCGGCTTTGCCGTGGCGGCGCTGCACGGCGGCGCGGCGGAAGTCGTACTCGTCGATTCGTCGCGCGATGCGCTCGCGCTGGCCGAGCGCAACGTGGGCGCAGCGCGCGCGGGCGACGGGCACGCGCGCTTCATCGAGACGGACGGCTTCGAGTTCGCGCGCAAGGAGGCGCGCGGCTTCGAGCTGGCGATCGCCGATCCGCCGCCGCTCGCGCGGCGCAAGGCCGACGTGACGCGCGCCGCGCGCGCACACAAGGACGTGCTGCTCCACTTGTTACGGGCCGCGGCGCCAGGCGCGAGCGTGCTCGCGTTCTCCTGCTCGCATCACATCGGGCCCGAGCTGTTCCGCAAGATCGCGTTTGGCGCCGCGCTCGACGCCGGCCGCGATGCGCGCGTCAGCGCGGAGCTGGCCGCGCCCGCCGACCATCCCGTTTCGCTCTTCCATCCCGAGGGCCGCTACCTCACCGGCCTGTTGCTGGAGGTGCGCGGGTGAACGAGCCGCGCGCCGGCAAGAGCGATCTGCTCGACGCGCCGCTCACGCGCGCCGCGCGCTTCGTCGCGCAGCACGGGGCGAAGCTCGAGCGCGTCTACTGCGAGACGCTGCTGCGCGAGCTCCCGGCTGGAGCGCTGCTCGAGGCGCTCGCGCGGCAGCGCCGGGCCGACGGCGCGTTCGTCGCGTGGCGCCCGCTCGACGCGGACGCGCCGGCGGCGGCGCGCCGCGCGCTCACCTGGCTGGGCGCGCTCGGCCTCACGGATCACGCCTTGTGCGAGGCGGCCGTCACGCTGCTCGCGAGCGGCCAAGCGCCCGACGGCGGCTGGGGCTCGCCCGCGCTGCCGCCCGAGCTGCGCGTCGCGCTCACCGGTGAGACCGCGGGGCTGCTCGCGCGCACGCCGTTCGCGCGCGAATCGCTGCTGCGCCGCGCAGAGGCCTTTCTCGCGCGCGCCTACTCGCCGGCGCTGCTCCAGAGCGGCGAGTACGCGCCGCTGCTCGCCTACGCCCATGCGCTCTCCGGCATCGACAGCGAGCTCGCCGACGAGGCGCTCGTCTGGTGCGGGCGCGAGCTCGAGAAGGGCTGGCGCGCCGCGCACTTCACGACGCTGCAGCTCGCGCGCGTGCTGCTGCGCGCGCGCGTGAAGGCGCTGCCCGGCGCGCAGATCGAGCCGCGCGAAGTCGCGACCGCGCTGGTCGCCGCGCAAGAGCGCGACGGCGGCTGGCCCGCCGAGCCCGCCGCCGACCGCCTCGACGCCACGCTCGAGGCCGTGGAGGCGCTGCTGCGGCTGGGCTGAGGAGCACGACGCGTGCGGTTCGCCGTGACGCGCCGCGCCACGCACGCAGCGATGCGGGGTCAGACCCCGATCTTTCACTCGCGGCTCGCGCGGTGCGACCGGATGCGCAGCGATCGCGTCCGGTTTCTGGCGAACAGAGCGGCAGGTGCCGTAGCTCTCTCGGCCGCCGGGTCCCCCGGAGATCGATGCATGCCGCGAAGGAAGCGTCTGGACGCGCCTGGACTCATTCATCACGTCGCCGCGCGCGGCGTGAATCGCGCGGCAATCTTTTGGGACGACGCGGACCGTTCGGAGTTCGTTCGCAGGCTCGCGCGCTTGGTGACGGAGTTGGAGTTCACGTGCTTCGCGTGGGCGCTCATCCCCAATCACTTTCACTTGCTGGTGCGGCGCGAGGGCCCACCGCTCGCGAAGCTGATGGCGAGATTGAACGGTCCGTTCGCGCAGGGGTGCAATCGCAAGCACGGGCGGGTCGGCCACCTGTTCCAGGACAGGTTCGTCTCACGGGTAGTTCGCGACGACTCGGATCTCGCCGCACTGATCAAGTACGTCCTGTTCAACCCGGTGCGGCACCGGATCGTGCCCCCTCCGCGCCTCGCCTGGTATCCGTGGTGCGCCTACGGCGCGATCATCGGCAACCGGCCTCCACATGCGTTCGAGGGCGTTCACGCCGTCGCGCAGGCGCTTGGGGGTTCGCTCGAGGCGGCCCAGGCGTATCTCAGGCGAGAGCTCCGCTCGCTGCGGCCGGAGCCGCCGATCGAGGTGCGATTCGACGCGATCGTGCGGCTCGAAGCTGAGCGGGCGGGCATTGATCGCGAGAACCTCGGAGGACGCGGAGCGCTCGCCAGCCGCGCGCGAGAGCGAGTGGCGGCCCGCGCGATCCACGAGCTGGGGATTCCCGCGAGTCGAGTCGCTGTCGAACTCGGCGTGTCGCAGGCGACGGTCCACCGAGCCCTGAAGCGGCGAGTGCCGGTCAGCGAATGAACGCAGGCGCGTGAAAGAAAGGGGTCTGACCCCAGGCTTTCGCTGCATGACGCTATGCGTCGCGGCTGACCCGCCCGCTCCAGCGCGGCGCGCGTTTCTGCGCGAACGCGCTCGGGCCCTCGATGCAATCGGGCAGCGCGAACAGCTTGCGGTGCAGCGCGGTCTCGCGGCGCTCCACCTCGTCGGGCGTGAGCCCCGGCGCGTCCCAGAGCAGCTGCTTACTCAGCGCGATCGAGACCGGCGCCGCGTTCGCGGCGACGTCGCGCGCCAGCGCGAGCGCGGCGGGCAGCACCTCGGCGGCGGGCAGCACGCGCGTCGCGACCGCGAGCGGCTCGATCTCGTCGCCCGTGTAGGTGCGGCCGGTCAGCAACAGCTCCGCGGCGCGGGCGAGGCCGAGCGTGCGCGTCGCGGTCCAGTGCGCGTAGGCGTCGGGCATCGCGCCGCGCCGCACCTGCACGACGCCGTACTTCCCCTCGCGCGCGAGGAAGCGCACGTCGCACTGCAGTGCGAGCGTGAGCCCGAGCCCGATCGCGTGCCCGTTCACGGCGGCGATCACGAGCTTGCGCACGCGGAATGCGGGGAACTCGACCGCGGCGGCGCTGAACGAGCTGGCGTCGTCGATGCGGAAAGTGTTCGGGGCGTCGCTCATGTCCGCGCCGGCGCAGAAGGCGCGCCCGGCCCCGGTCACGACCACCGCGCGCACCGCATCGTCGGCGTCGCAGCGGCGATACGCCTCCGCGAGGGAGCGGCCCATCGCCCCCGAGAACGCGTTCAGCTGTGCGGGGCGATCGAGCGTGAGCGTCGCCACGCCCAGCTCGTCGAGGTCGAAGCGGAGGTGCTCGTAGGGCATCGGCGCAGCATACGTGCACCGCGCCGCGAGAATCGAGCGTTGCGCGGCGCGCCCGCTGCCTTCGCGGCGCGTCCGCGCGAGAATCGCGCGCCCGATCGTCCATCTGCACCGAGGAGCCCGCGTTGCCGAATCTCGCCGCCATTCATGAAGCGATCGCAGCCGCGGTGCCCGACGCCGAGTGCCTCGTGTACGGCGAGCGGCGCCTGCGCTGGCGCGAGCTCACCGATCGCACGCGCCGCCTCGCGTCGGTCCTGCGGACCGCAGGCCTCGGCTGCCGGCGCGAGCGCGCGGGCCTCGCGAATCACGAGTCGGGGCAGGATCACGTCGCGCTCTACCTCTACAACGGCAACGAATATCTCGAGGGCATGCTCGGCGCGATGAAGGCGCGCTGCGCGCCCTTCAACGTGAACTACCGCTACGTCGAGGAAGAGCTCGTCTACCTGTTCGACAACGCGGACGCGCGGGCGGTCATCTTCCACGCCAGCTTCGCGCCGACGCTCGCGCGCATTCGCGACCAGCTGCCGGGAGTGCGGCTGTGGCTCTGCGTCGACGACGGCTCGGGCGCGAAGCTCGACGGCGCACTCGAGTACGAAGCGGCACTGGCCGCCGCGGAGCCGGCCATTCCCCAACAACTCAGCGAGGACGACCTCTACATCCTCTACACCGGCGGCACGACCGGCATGCCCAAGGGCGTGCTCTGGCGGCACGACGAGATCCTGCGCGCGGCGCTGCTGCCGCCGAGTACCGAGCCGACGCTGGACGCGATCGTGGAGCGCGCGCGGCGTGGTGCGAGCCGCGTGCGCGCGCTGCCGACGCCGCCGTTCATGCACGGCGCCGCGCACTGGGCGGCGTTCACGATGTGGCACACCGGCGGCACCGTATTCGTGCAATCCAAGGTGCGCGGCTTCGACGCGCACGACGTGCTCGCGACCGTCGAGCGCGAGCGCATCACGGCGCTCACGATCGTCGGCGATGCGTTCGCGCGCCCGCTGCTCGACGCGCTGCGCGAGCGCTCCTACGACGCCAGCTCGCTGCAGACGATCACCTCGGGCGGCGCGATCCTCACCGCGTCGGTGAAGGACGAGCTGCTCGCGCGCCTGCCGCAGATCCGGCTGATCGACGTGCTCGGCTCCTCGGAGAGCGGGCAGCAGGCTTCGCAAATCTCGCGGCCCGGTGCGAAGGCGACGACCGGCGACTTCGCTCTCGCCGCCAGCAACGTCGTGCTCTCCGAGGATCTCACCCGCGTGCTGGCCGCGGGCTCCGGCGAATCGGGCTGGCTCGCGCGCAGCGGCCCCGTGCCGCTCGGGTACTACAAGGACGCCGAGAAGTCGGCGCGCACCTTTCCCGTGGTGGGCGGCGTGCGGTACTCCGTGCCGGGCGACCGCGCGATCGCGCTCGCGGGCGGCGGGCTGCGCCTGCTCGGCCGCGACTCGGTCACGATCAACTCGGGCGGCGAGAAGATCTTCGCTGAAGAGATCGAGCATGCGCTGAAGCATCACCCCGCGGTGTGGGACGCCGTCGTCACGGGTACCCCGCACGAGCGCTTCGGGCAGCAGGTGACCGCGCTGGTCGCCTTGCGCGCCGGCACGAGCGCGAGCGAAGAGGAACTGCGCACCGCCTGCGAGGCGCACCTCGCGCGCTACAAGCTCCCGCGCGCGTTCGTGTTCGTGGACGAGATCGTGCGCGCGCCGAGCGGCAAAGCCGACTACCGCTGGGCGAAGCGAGTCGCGCTCGAGCGCCTCGGCGGCCAGGGCTGACGTCACGCCTCCAGGGCGAGGCGGCGGCCTCGAGCGATCGCGTCGCACAACCTCGCGATATTGCAATGGAACTCGCTCCTTTGATCGTGTTAAATTGAGAGCGCTCTCCGGGAGGCGCCAGTGCGCGTCGAGCTCCGCATACGGCAGATGGCGCCAGGTGTTAGGGGGCGCGCATGAAGATGCGACACCCGCTGACGGGAGCGATCTACGAGCGGCTCGAAGGCGGCCGCTGCCGCGTGACCGAGGCCGACGGCCGCTCGGGCGTCTTCACCGACAACGGCCGCTGGCTCTCCGGCGACCTGCGCGACGCCGATCTCCACATGCTGAATTGGGTGGGCGGCCCGCAGCTCGAGTCGCGCGACGCGGGCCCGACCGGTGTGCGCGCGCCGAGCGCCGCGGTTCCCGCGGCTCCAGCTCGCCCGGCCTCCGCGGGCGCGAGCGCAAAGGGGAAGGGCATGGAGCTCGGGCTCTCCGGAAAACGGGCGCTGATCACTGCCGCGAGCCGCGGCATCGGCCTCGCGATCGCGCGCCAATTCGCCGACGATGGCTGCGCGGTCGCGATCTGCGCGCGCAGCGAGGGCGGACTCGAGACCGCGCGCAAGGAGCTCGAGCAGCGCGGCGTCGCCGTATTCGCGAGAGCGGTCGACGTGAGCGACGGCGCGGCGCTGCGCGCGTTCGTCGCCGAGGCCGCGGGCGCGCTCGGCGGCCTCGACGTCTTCGTCTCGAACGCGAGCGGCGGCGGAGGCATGGGCGAGCCCGCCTGGCAGGCGACCTTCGAGATCGACGTGATGAGCGCTGCGCGTGGCGTCGAGGCCGCGCTGCCGTTCCTCGTGCAATCCGACGCCGCCAGCGTCGTCTTCATCAGCTCGACCGCCGCGCTCGAGTACCTCGGCGTTCCGCAGCCGTACAACGCGATGAAGGCCGCGCTGATCGCACACGCGGGCGATCTCGCGCAGGCGCTCGCGAAGCAGGGCATCCGCGTGAACACGGTCTCGCCCGGTCCGATCTACTTCGAGGGCGGCAACTGGGAGATGCTGAAGAACGCCATGCCGGCGGTTTATCAGGGAGCGCTCGCGCAATGCGCGATCGGGCGCATGGGCACGCCCGAAGAGGTGGCCCGTGCCGTCGTGTTCCTGGCGAGCCCCGCGGCGAGCCTGATCACGGGCGCCAACCTGGTGTGCGATGGCGGCTTCACCAAGGGACACCACTTCTAGCGCGCAGCGGCTCGCGCCGCGCAACCCGAGCTCGAGAAGGAGACGCCGCATGGCCACCGAGACGCTGCTCCCGTTCCGCAAGCCGAACGAAGGCCCGCGCTCCGACGGCCTCACGTATCAACAGCTGCTCGACAGCGACACGCGCGCGGTGCCGGAGGTGCTGCGCTGGCAATCGGCGCGCGAGCTCGCGACCGCGCGCGTGCCGATCTCGCGGTACACGTCGCCCGAGTTCCACGCGCTCGAGGTCGAGCGGGTGTGGAAGAAGGTCTGGCAGTTTGCGTGCCGCGAGGAGCAGATCCCGGAGGTCGGCGACCACACCGTCTACAAGATCGCCGAGATCGAGATCCTGGTCGTGCGCGCGGCGCCGAACGAGATCCGCGCGTACCGCAACGTCTGCCTGCACCGCGGCCGCGCGATCAAAGACTGTGACGGGCGCTCGCAGGAGCTGAAGTGCCCGTTTCACGGCTGGAGCTGGCACCTCGACGGCAGCTTGAAGTCGGTTCCCGCGCGCTGGGATTTTCCGCACGTCGAGCGCGCGCAGTACCACCTGCCCGAGGTCCGCGTCGGCAGCTGGGGCGGCTACGTGTTCGTGAGCCTCGATCCCGACGGCGTGTCGCTCGAGACGTTCCTCGGTGATCTGCCCAAACACTTCACGCGCTGGCCGCACGAGCAGAAGTACATCGAGGCTTGGGTCGGCAAGATCATCCAGTGCAATTGGAAGGTGTGTCAGGAGGCCTTCATGGAGGCCTACCACGTGATCCAGACGCACCCGCAGATGCTCCCCGGCATCGGCGACTGCAACTCGCAGTACGACGCCTGGGACACGTTCTCGCGCGCGATCACGCCGAACATGACGCCGAGCCCGCACCTCGGCTGGGAGCCGAGCGAGCAGGATCAGCTCGACGCGATGTTCTCCCGCGACATCGACAGCGAGCCCCTGCTGCGCGTGCCGGCGGGAATGACCGCGCGCCAGCTCGCCGCGGACCTCGCGCGCATGCAGCTGAAGGGCGTGGTGCCGGGCGTCGAGGATCTGACCGACGCGGAGCTGGCCGACTCGTTCTACTACACGCTGTTCCCGAACTTCCATCCGTGGGCGGCCTACAACCGCATCACCTATCGCTTCCGCCCGAACGGCAACGACCCGAACAGCTGCCTGATGGAGGTGTTCTTCCTCGCGCCGTTCCGCGGCAAGCGGCCGGCGCCGGCGAAGTTCCATCTGCTCGGCGACGACGAGGACTGGACGAGAGCGCCGGAGCTCGGCTTCCTCGCGCGCGTGTTCAATCAGGACACGGGCAACCTGTTCCGCGTGCAGGCGGGGCTGCGCGCCGCGGCGCACAGCCACGTCACGCTGGCGGGCTATCAGGAGACGAAGCCTCGCCACTTCCACGCGCTGCTCGAGAAGTTCGTGACGGCGTGAGGCGGCGATGGCAGCGCTCGAGATCACGGCCGATCGCGCCGCCTGCAGGGGCGCGCGGGCCTGCGCGCGCCGGGCGCCGGCGACCTTCTCGCTCGACGCGCAGCGCCGCGTCGTGATCGCGCGCGCGCCGGGCGACGGCGCCGAGGCGATCGTCGCGGCGGCGCGCGCGTGCCCGAACTTCGCGCTCGCGGTGTGGCGCGGCGGCGAGAAGCTCGCGTGAGCGAGGCCGCCGCGTTCCTCGCCGCGCGCGACTTCCTGCTCGCGCATCGCACCGACTACGCCGCCGCGCTGCGCGGCTTCCGCTGGCCCGAGCTCACGCACTTCAACTGGGCGCTCGACTACTTCGACCCGATGGCCGCCGGCAACGCGCGCATCGGCCTGCATGTCGTCGAGGAATCCGGCGCCGAGGAGCGGCGCTCGTTCGCCGAGCTCGCGCTGCGCAGCAATCGAGTCGCGAACTTCCTGCGCGGCCTCGGCGTCGCGCGCGGCGACCGCGTGCTGCTGATGCTCGGCAACGAGGTGGCGCTCTGGGAGGCCATGCTCGCGTGCATGAAGCTCGGCGCGGTGATGATTCCCGCGACGACGCTGCTCGCCGGCGACGATCTGCGCGATCGCCTCGAGCGTGGACGCGTGAAGCACGTCGTCGCCGGCGCTGCGCACGCGGCGAAGTTCGCCGATGCGTCGGGCACGTTCTCGCGCGTCGCGGTCGGCGGCGAGCCGAGCGGCTGGCGGAGCTTCGCGGAGGCCGACGCGCAGCCGGCGACGTTCGCACCCGACGGCCTCACGCGCGCCAGCGATCCGCTGCTGCTCTACTTCACCTCGGGCACGACCTCGAAGCCGAAGCTCGTGCTGCACACGCACGCCAGCTACCCGGTCGGGCACCTCGCGACGATGTACTGGATCGGCCTGCAGCCGGGCGACGTGCACCTCAACATCTCGTCGCCGGGCTGGGCGAAGCATGCCTGGAGCTGCTTC
Source organism: Myxococcota bacterium (assembly GCA_036560185.1). Classification (GTDB taxonomy): domain Bacteria; phylum Myxococcota_A; class UBA9160; order UBA9160; family UBA6930; genus VGRF01. The sequence continues at coordinate 1,793 of DATBRS010000208.1, read as the reverse complement.
TTCGCGCCGTGGAACGCGGGCGCGACGGTGTTCCTGTACAACTATGCGCGCTTCGATGCGAAGGCGATGCTCGCCGCGCTGGTGAAGCACGGCGTGACCACGCTGTGCGCGCCGCCGACGGTGTGGCGCATGCTGATCCAAGCGCCCGAGCTCGCGAGCACGAAGACGCGGCTGCGCGAGCTGTGCGGCGCGGGCGAGCCGCTGAACCCCGAGGTGATCGAGCGGATTCGCCGCGCGTGGGGCCTCACCGTGCGCGACGGCTTCGGGCAGACCGAGACGACGGCGCAAATTGGCAACACGCCGGGGCAAGCGGTGAAGCCCGGCTCGATGGGCCGCCCGCTGCCGGGTTATCAGGTGCGCCTGCTCGACGCCGACGGCGGCGCGCAGCGCGAAGGCGAGATCTGCCTCGCGCTCGAGCCGCGCCCGCTCGGCCTGATGGTCGGCTACACGGATGACGCCGAGAAGACCGCCGAGGCGATGCGGCACGCGCACTACCACACCGGCGACACCGCGAGCGTCGATGCCGACGGCTACGTCACCTACGTCGGCCGCGCCGACGACGTGTTCAAGGCGAGCGACTACCGCATCTCGCCGTTCGAGCTCGAGAGCGTGCTGATCGAGCACCCGGCGATCGCGGAGGCCGCCGTCGTGCCGAGCCCCGACGCGCTGCGGCTCGCGGTGCCGAAGGCCTTCGTCGTACCCCGCGCCGGCTTCGCGCCGAGCCGCGAGCTGGCGCAGGACGTGTTCGCCTTCCTGCGCGCGAGGCTCGCGCCCTACAAGCGCATCCGCCGGCTCGAGTTCGCGGAGCTGCCGAAGACGATCAGCGGAAAGATCCGCCGCGTGGAGCTGCGCACGGCGGAAATGAAGCGCGACCCGAGTGTGAAGCGCGCGAACGAGTGGTTCGAGGACGAGCTCGGGAAGTAGGAAGGGTCACTTCCGGTCTCGCCGAAGCTGCGCGAGCACGAAGCTCACCGCGTCTTCGCGCGTGAGGCCAGGCCTCTGCGCCATCTCCGCAGCAATGAGCATCTCGGCTTGCGTCGCATCGCCGTAGCAGAGCCGGACGAGGCGACGATGTCGTCCGATTGCGCTGCCGCGCTTCGTCCACCAGGGCAGCACGTATCCCAATGCGGCGAATACGGCGAATCCCATGATCACGTATTCGCCCAGCCGCGCTGAGGACGGAGCCACCTACTTCGGCATCACCGCGTAGAAGCGCCGGATCCGCGCCGCGTTCGCGCCGACGTCGCCCTGCCCGACGCGCGACTTGCTGCGCACGTCGACGACCGAGCCGCCGGTGCCGTCGTCACGCACGCGCACGACGACGTCGTCGACGAAGCGGAACAGCTTCGTGGTCTCGCTGCCGGTAACGAGCCCGGCCGACGCGTCCGCCGTGACGTTCTCCCACTCGAGCGCGCGCGCGGCTTGCTCGGCCTCGCTCAGCACTTCGGCGGGCGCGCGGGCGACGCGGATCGGCTGGAGGTCCTGATAAGACGACGTGGCCTTGATCTGCTCGGCGAAGCCGGCCGGGAAGCTCATGTCGCGACCGTCGCCCGACGGATCGCTCGGGAACGCCGGCGGGTCGGAGAGGTCGGTGCTGATGTCGTTGATCGGCGGTGTGCCCGCGCCCGGCTGGCGCGCGAAGCCCACGATCGCGACCGCGACGATCGCGGCCGCGATGCCCACGAACGCGAGGTTGCGGCCGCTGCGCTGCGCGGCGGGCCGGGTGGTGTAGAGCGCGCCGAGGCCGAGCCCCCCGGCGATCAGCCCGGACAGCAGGCCGAGACCGAAGAGGC
>DATBRS010000207.1:0-2857 GCA_036560185.1 Myxococcota bacterium | reverse complement strand
AGGGCCGGCAGCGAGAAGTACGGCTCGGCGTTCCAGAAGCTCGTCAGAACGAGAGGCGCCCTCAGTCCGGCCGCGCGAAGCCGTGCTCGCGCCTTCTCCGCGAAGCGCTGCTCGAGGTCGGCGAGCAGCAGCTTCGCCGGGCCCGGCTTCCACGTCTCGATCAGTCGCTCGACCGGTAGCCCGGTGCGCCGCGAGAACGCCTCTGCTTCGGCGATCAAGCGCGCGCGGTGCCACGGCGTGTTCTTGTCGGGCAGGAAGAGATTCCCGAAGTGGTGCGTGACGTCGTCTTCGTTCGTCACGAGCACGGCGGCGACGGCCGGATCGTCGCGATAGCGGAGTCCGGTCCACGGATTGCGGTGCGCGAGCAGCTTCTCGCCGAGCTCGAGCACGAGCTCCTGAAGGCGCGGATTCAGGTACAGGAAGCCATGCCCGGTCGCGCCGCTTGCGAGCTTCGCGCGCTCGATCTCCTCGAAGCCGGGGATCTCGTCGCCGCGGTGGAACGTGCGGCTCGTGAACAGGTCGAGCCAGACGTAGACGCCGTTGCGGCGCAAGCTCGCGATCCAGCGGTCGAGCTTCGCTAGGCCGCTGGGGTTCAGGTCGCGGCTGTCGCGCGGGCCGAAGCGGACGACCCCGCCCCCTTTCAGCCAGCGCGTCGCGTCGTGGTGGTGGAGTCGAACGAGGTTGAAGCCGAGGCGCGCGATCCGCTCCGCCTGCCAGTCGATCTCCGCGTCGCTCGACTCGAAGATCGCGCTCGCCGCGACGTTGACGCCCCAGAAGCGCGCGGGCGTGCCGTCTTCGAACACGAGCGACTCGCCGTGCGCGCGCAGGAAGCCGTGCGTGCCCGCGGGAGCGTCGTTCAGGAAGCGCAGGTCCACGGGTGCCCCGGCGAGGTCTATGTCCCCGCGCCGCCACGAGCTCTGCGCGGCGCCGCACTCCGCCTCCGGCGCTGCAACTGCGCGCGCAGCAAGCCCTAACAACACGGCCAGCCCGACTGCCGGGCCGCGCCTCACGCGGGCGGTCCGCGCCGCCGCGAGCTCAAGGCCCGTCCCAGGCTGAGCGGCGGCCCGGTCGTCTCGGGCGATTGCACGGTGCCTTCGCTAGGCGCATCGGGCAGCGTGGGAGTGGTCGCGGGCTTGCGCTGGCGCGCGGCGAACCAGCCGTTCGTACCGGCGATCGCCGCGACGAGGACGGCGTTCACCATGGCGTTGGAGAGGCAGTCCACCCAGTAGATGAGCACGAGCACCGCCATCGCGACGTAGGGCGCAGTATCGGGCCGCGCCCAGCGCGCCGCTCGGAAACGGCGCAACACCTGCACGGTTGGCGTGAGGAACATCGCCATCAGCGACGCCAGCGCGAGCCAGCCTGCGCTGGCCAGAGCGATCACCCACAGGCCATCGGGCACCGCGCGGCCGACGCCTTCGACGTAGACGTTGCTGCGGCCCCAGCCGCCCCAGCCGAGCAGCGGCCGGTCGCTCGCGTGGCCGATGAACATGTCCTCGCTGCGCAGCCGAATGCCGAGGGAGTCGAGGCGCTCCGCGTCGTACGCGACGCTCGCGGCGCTGAGGATGCCGTTCTGCGACATGACGCCGGTGTATCGCAGCATCGGATAGCTCCCGACCAGAAGCGCGAACGCGGCGACGGGAAGCGCCGAGCGCGCGCGCCGCGCGATGAAGTAGAACGAGATCCCGACGAGCATCAGTGTGATCGCGCCGAACGCCTTGCAGAGCATCGTGGTGATGGCGAGCGGGATGACGAACCACTTCGTTGGCAATCCGAACAGCTTCTTCACGGCGCCGGAGTAGCCGAGCCACGCGCACAGCACCGTCGCGGAAGCCATCCACATCGCCACCATCAGCGACGTCTGCATGAACACCATCGGTCGATAGCCGTCGTAGCGCAGGACCATGTAGAACGGCGTCGTGAGGAAGCCATAGATCTTGGTGTGGAGCTGAGGCGAGAAGCGCACCTCGAAGAGGCACAGCGGCATGTACAGAAGGCCGCCGATCGCGATCCCGCGCGCGAGCTCGCGCAGGCCGTCGTCGTCGGAGAAATAGGTGCGACCCACCCAGTACGGAATTCCCCAGCGCACCAGCTCGATGAACGTCTGGGAGAGGCCGTCGTAGGCGCCGAGACCGTTGCTCAGCGATGTCGCGAAGCGGCCTACGCACCATGCCACGATCGCGAGGTCCACCCAACGGAAGCGCACGCGAAGCGGGCGGCCCGCGTCGAGCAGAATCGAGGCCAGCAGCACTGAGACGCTGGTGGCGGATTGCTTGGTGTACTCGGGCAGGCCAGCGAACAGGAACGCACCCTCGGGCAGGAACGTCGAGCCGATCACGAGCGACCAGAGCGCAGCGCGCCGCGGCCCGAGGAGCGCGAACATCGTGAACACCACGAAGGGCCAGCCGAGCAGCGCGATCCAAGTGAGAGCGTTCGAGCCGCCGTGCGAGAAGATCATGCGGGCTTTACTCCGCGGTCCTTCACGGCCACCCTCGCCACTCGAAGCCCGCGACTATCAGGATTGCCGAAGCGCCGAACGCGACCAAGTCCAGCGCGGGCAGCCACGCACCCTTCCGCGAGACGAGCCACGCGAGCGGCAGGTAGCCGGCGGTGCGGCCGATCACCACGCCTGTGATCACTCCGCGGGTCGGCGCGTCGCACAGCGCGTAGCCGAGCGCAATTCCGCCGTACAACGAGACCGCTTGGCCCGCCTGGAGCAGCGTATGAGAGAACGAATCGCCGTGCGCGACGAGGACGCGCTCGGCGGAGTACGAGACGACCACAGGGATCATCGCGACCGCGATCAGCCTCAGCATCCAGCCGGCTTCGGCGTAGCGCGCGTCGTAGAGCAGCGACA
>DATBRS010000206.1:0-5793 GCA_036560185.1 Myxococcota bacterium | reverse complement strand
TGCGCGGAATGGCTCGCGCGTCTCTCGGGGCGTACCGATGCTCGGCGGGCCGGAGCCCTTTGATGTTGGGGCGCTGCCTGCTGCGCTTGATTTCCGCTCCGCCGCCGCCCGCCCCGCCGCGCGCTCGCGGTGAGCTCGTGTCGGTTGCGGCGGCTTTGCTGGGGAGGGGCGCGGCGAGGGCCGCATCGAGCGGCCCTCGCCGCGCGTGCTCGGAGGCTGCGAGTGACGCCGCTATCGTGGCGCGCCCAATGGGGGGAGTCGGGTTGCTCGAGGCTTTGCGCGCGGCGGTGGGTGATTGGGGAGTGGCGGCTGCTGCGCTCGGGTTGACTGCGCTCGCGGCGTTGCTCGTGCGGGCGCGGCGGCGGTCGGGACCTGCGCTGCGGGAGGGATCGCCGCTGCCTGCGCCGCCTATGCAGGCGGAGTCGTCCGCGTTGGAGATCGTGCCTGCAGCGGCAGCGCCGGGCGCGCTGCAGCGCGCGTCGTTGCGTGAGCGGCTGGGGAAGACGCAGGCGGCATTGGTCGGCCGGGCGCTCCGGCTGGTCGGGGCGCGCACGCTCGACGCGGAGCTGGAGGGCGAGCTCGAGGCGCTGCTGTTCACGGCGGATCTCGGCGTGAAGACGGCGGAGGATTTGCTCGCGCGCGTGAAGAAGGAGGCGGCGGGCGGCGGGGCGGAGCAGGTGCGCGCGGCGCTGCGCGGCGCGATCGCCGAAAAGCTGCGCAAGGTGGAGGCGAGCGGAGCGCCGCTCGCGACGACTGCCAAGCCCCACGTGATCGTCGTGCTGGGCGTCAACGGCAGCGGCAAGACGACCACGATCGGCAAGCTCGCCGCGCGCTACCGCGCCGCGGGCAAGACCGTGCTGCTCGGCGCCGGCGACACGTTCCGCGCCGCCGCGCGGGAACAGCTGCAGACGTGGGGGCAGCGCGCGGGCTGCGAGGTGGTGACCGGCCCCGACGGCGGAGATCCGGCGGCGGTCGCGTTCGACACGGTGAAGGCTGCGCTCGCGCGAGGCGTCGACGTCGCGATCGTCGACACCGCGGGCCGCCTGCAGACCAAGCAGCCGCTCATGCAGGAGCTGGGCAAGATCGTGCGCATCGTCGGCCGCGAGTGCCCGGGCGCGCCGCACGAGACGCTGCTGGTGCTCGACGCGAATACGGGTCAGAACGCGATCTCTCAGGCGCGCGAGTTCACGCAGGCCGCCGGTGTCACCGGCATCGTGCTCACGAAGCTCGACGGCACCGCGAAGGGCGGCGTGATCATCGGCCTCGCCGACGAGTTCGGGATTCCGGTGAAATACGTCGGCGTCGGCGAGGCGGTCGAGGATTTGCGCGATTTCTCCGCCGACGAGTTCGTCGAGGCGTTGTTCGAGCCGTGAGCAGGGACGGCCGGGAGCTCGCATGAAGCTGGTGATGGCGCTCGACCAGGGCACGACCTCCTCGCGCGCGATTCTGTTCGACGAGCGCGGCGCGGTCGTCGCCGTCGATCAGCACGAGCTCACGCAGCACTTCCCGCGGCCGGGCTGGGTCGAGCACGATGCGGCGGAGATCTGGGAGACGCAGCTGCGCGCGGCTCGCGGTGCGCTCGCGAAGGCGAGAGCCAGCGCGAGCGACATCGCAGCGCTCGGCATCACCAATCAGCGCGAGACGACCGTGGTCTGGGAGCGCGCCAGCGGCGAGCCGATCCACCGCGCGATCGTGTGGCAGTCGCGGCAGACGGCGCCGATCTGCGAGGAACTGCGCGCGCGCGGGCTGGCCGAGGAGGTGCGGCGCAAGACGGGCCTCGTGATCGACGCCTACTTCAGCGCGACCAAGTTGCGCTTCATCCTCGACGCCGTGCCCGGCGCGCAGGCGCGCGCGGAGCGCGGCGAGCTCGCCTTCGGCACGATCGACAGCTGGCTGATCTGGAAGCTGACGCGCGGCCGCGTGCACGCGACGGAGCCCAGCAACGCCTCGCGCACGATGCTCTACGACATTCACGCGCGATGCTGGGACGACACCCTGTTGCGCGAGCTCGACATCCCGCGCGCATTGCTCCCCGAGGTACGCGACTCGAGCGGCGCGTTCGGCGAGGCCGAGAGCGCGTGGCTCGGCGCCGCGATCCCGATCGCGGGCGCGGCGGGCGATCAGCAGGCGGCGCTGTTCGGCCAAGGCTGCTTCGCGCCCGGGCGCGCGAAGAACACCTACGGCACCGGCTGCTTCCTGCTGATGAACACGGGCCGCGAGGCGCCGCTCTCGAAGAGCGGGCTGGTCACGACGATCGCCTGGGGGCTCGGCGGCCGAGTCGAGTACGCGCTCGAGGGCAGCATCTTCGTGGCGGGGGCGGCGGTGCAGTGGCTGCGCGACGGCCTCGGCCTGGTCGCGACCGCGGCCGATAGCGAGGCCGCTGCTCGCTCGGTGCCGGATACGGGCGGTGTCTATCTCGTGCCCGCGTTCGTCGGCCTCGGTGCGCCGTATTGGGACGAGCGCGCACGCGGCACGATCGTCGGCATCACGCGCGGCACGACGCGCGCGCACCTGATACGCGCGACGCTCGAAGCGATCGCGTACCAGAGCCGCGACGTGGTCGACTGCTTCGCAGCCGACGCCGGCGTCGCGCTCGAGACGCTGCGCGTGGACGGCGGCGCCTGCCAGAACGACTGGCTGATGCAGTTCCAGGCGGACGTGCTCGGCGTGCCGGTTCGCCGGCCGCCCGTGCTCGAGGTCACGGCGCTGGGCGCGGCCGCGCTCGCGGGCCTCGGCGTCGGATTCTGGCGCGACCGCAGTGCACTCGAAGCCGCGACCGGCATGGGAGCGCGCACCTTCGAGCCCCAGATGAGCCGCGATCGGCGCGACGCGCTCTACGCCGGCTGGCAGCGCGCGGTCGAGCGCTCGCGCGACTGGGAGCGCTGAGCGCTCCGACGCCCCGAATCCCCAACAAGTCGCGTTCCGAGGAATGGAACATGAAGGTGATCGCCCATCGCGGCTCGTCCGGCGAGCGGCCCGAGAATACGCTGCCGGCCTATCGGCTCGCGATCGCGCAGCGAGCCGACATGATCGAGATCGACCTGCACCGCACCCGCGACGGTGCGATCCCCGTCACACACGACGCCTCGCTCGCACACCTCGGCGGCCGCGGCGAGATCGCGGACGCGACGCTCGCGGAGGTGCGGGCGCTCGACGCCGGTGGCGGCGAGCGCGTGCCGCTGCTGCCGGAGGTGCTCGACGAATTCGGCGCGCGCATCCCGTTCAATCTCGAGCTGAAGGTCGGCGCGCGCGGGGCCTATGCGGGGCTCGTGGCCGCGACGCTCGCAGAGGTGGAGCGCCGCGATCTGCTCGCGCAGACGCTGTTCTCGTCGTTCTACGACGACGTGCTGGCGGAGCTGCGCGCGCAGTCGCCGGCCGCGCGCATCGCGCTCCTGATCTCGCGAGGCTCTGCCGCGAACTGGACGGCGCGCGCCCGCGGCCTACGCGCCGAGGCGCTGAACCCCGAGCTCGCGCAGGCGACGCCGGAGCTGGTGCGTGCCGCACACGCCGAGGGCCTCGCGCTCTACGTGTTCACCGTCGACGCCGAGCCGCAGATGCGCCGCATGCTCGAGCTCGGCGCCGATGGGCTGTTCACGAACCACCCGGCGCGGCTGCGCGCGCTGCTCGAAAGCGCGCCGCTCCGTTGACGCTGTTTTTCCGTTCGCATACGATCCCGAGCTGGAAAAGCCGAGGACTCTCGCGGACTTCCGTGAGCCCTGGGCCGAACCGCAGATCCGGTCCGAGAGTTCGACACCCCCTGTAAGAGCGCTCGCTCTGCGAGCGCGCGCAGAAGTGTGCCGGGCGACCGAACCGGGCGAACGACACTTCTCAGGGACGCGCCGCGAACTCCCCAATAACTCGGACCGGACTCGATGAGCGAAATCGCCCAGAGCCATTGGCCCAAGCAAGGTCTCTACGACCCTGCGTTCGAGCGCGATGCGTGCGGCGTCGGATTCGTCGCGAACATCCGCGGGGAGAAGTCGCACGACGTCGTCGAGAAGGGCGTGCGCGTGCTCGAGAACCTCGAGCACCGCGGCGCTTGCGGGTGTGATCCCGACTCCGGCGATGGCGCGGGGTTGCTGGTGCAGATTCCCGATGCGTTCCTGCGCCGCGAGCTCGCGCAGCAGCGGCTCGAGCTGCCGCCACCCGGCCGCTACGCCGTGGCGATGGTGTTCGCGTCGCAGGACTCGGCGGCCGCGCAGCGCCAAGCGGAACTGTTCGAGCGGGCGGTTGTTACGGAGGGCCAGCGCGTCATCGGCTGGCGCGAAGTGCCGTCCCGCCCCGAGACGATCGGCCGCCTCGCGCGCGCCGCGGCGCCGCGCATCCGCCAGCTCTTCATCGCGGCGAGCGGCGCTGCCGCGAGCGACGCCGATGCGTTCGAGCGCAAGCTCTACGTGATCCGGCGCGTCGCCGAGAGAGCCGTGCTCGCCGAGCACGCGGGCAAGCATTTCTTCTACGTCCCGAGCTGTTCGAGCCGCACGCTCGTCTACACCGGAATGCTCGTGCCGCGGCAGATCCGCGGCTTCTTCCCCGATGTCAGCGATCCCGAGTTCGCGTCCGCGATGTGTCTCGTGCACTCGCGCTACAGCACGAACACGCTCGGCGCCTGGGACCTCGCGCACCCGTTCCGCTACCTCGCGCACAACGGCGAGATCAACACCATCAAGGGCAACCAGAACTGGATGCGCGCGCGCGAGGGCACGCTCGCCTCGCGAGCATTCGGCGCCGATCTCCAGAAGCTGTTTCCGATCATGCGCGAGGGCGGCTCGGACTCGCAGCGCATGGACAACGTGCTCGAGTTCCTGGTGCGCACCGGCCGGGAGCTGCCCGAAGCGATCCTGATGATGATTCCCGAGGCGTGGGAAAACCGGGACGACATGGATCCCGAGCTGCGCGCCTACTACGAGTACCACTCGTTCCTGATGGAGCCCTACGACGGGCCCGCCGACATCGCGTTCTCCGACGGCCGCGTGATCGGCGCGGTGCTCGATCGCAACGGCCTGCGCCCGTCGCGCTACACGGTCACGAAGGACGGCTTCGTGGTGATGGCCTCCGAGGTCGGCGTGCTGCCGATCGCGCCCGAGAACGTGCTGCTGAAGGAGCGCCTGCACCCGGGCCGCATCTTCTGCGTCGACCTCGAACAGGGTCGCATCCTCGACGACGCCGAGATCAAGCGGCGCTACGCGGCGAAACACCCGTATCGAGACTGGGTCGAGGGCAATCGCGTCCGGCTCTCCGAGCTTCCGGCGCCCCAGGCGGCGCCCGCCGCGATGAGCGATGCCGAGCGGGTTCGCCTGCAGCAGGTGTTCGGCTACACGACCGAGGACCTGCGCGTCCTGCTCGCGCCGATGGGCGCGCAGGGCAAGTGGCCGATCGGCAGCATGGGCGAGGACGCAGCGCTCGCGTGCCTCTCCGATCGCCCGCAGATGCTCTATCGCTACTTCAAGCAGCTGTTCGCGCAGGTCAGCAATCCACCGATGGATTCGATCAACGAGCGGCCGGTGATGGCGCTCTACTCGACGCTCGGCGCCGAGGGCAACCTGCTCGAGGAGACGCCCGAGCACGCGCGCATGATTCGCGTCGAGCACCCGGTGATCACGGATGAGGAGCTCGAGAAGCTGCGCGAGCTCGATCGCCCGGGCCTCAAGGCGACCACGCTCTCGTGTCTGTTCAAGACTTCCGAGGCCGGCGCCGGGCTGCGCGGCGCGCTCGATCTGCTCTGCGCCGAGGCGGAGCGTGCGGTGCGTGGCGGCGCGAGCATCCTGATCCTCTCGGATCGCGGCGTGACGCCGG
>DATBRS010000205.1:0-3262 GCA_036560185.1 Myxococcota bacterium | reverse complement strand
CGCGCCGACCCACTACAGACTCTCTCGGTTCGCCCGGGTTCCACCGCGGAACGCCGGCGCAGGGGCGGGCGGGGCGGGGGGATCGCAGCGGAGGGCCCGGATCCCGCCCAGACCGCCGCAACCCCCCGCGCCCCGAAGTCTGGGTCGCGAGCGCTCGAGCGCGCCCAGACGCCACGCATCGCCTCCACCCGACGCCGAACATCTCGCTGCCAAGGGCCCGGAGTCGCGACCGCCCGGCCCGTCCCTGCGCCGCCGCGCGCCTCTCGAGGCCCGCTCGCCACCGATAGTGTGCGACCCTGCCCGCCGCAAAATGGAAACGCATGCGCCCACGACCCCTGACCGCCGCTCGCGTAAACCGCGCCGCGCCGACGACGGCCGCTTGGTCCGCGGCCGCAAGAGCCGCGCGAAGATCCGCGCCGCGTTCCGCTCGCTGTTCCGCGAGCACGGCTTCGACGCCACCACGCTGCGCATGATCGGCGACCGCGCGGGCATGGGCGCGAGCTCGATCTACCGCCACATCCGCAGCAAGGAAGAGCTGCTGGTCGAGGATCTGGGCGAGCTGCAGGACCTGGCCTGGAAGCGCTTCCGCGCCGCGGAGCCGCGCGAGCTCGCCGCGCGCGAGCGCCTGCGCCGCTTCCTCGACGCCGAGCACGCGCTGCTCGCCCAGGACCGCGACTTCACCGTCATCATGCTGCGCGCGACCTCGCATCCCGAGGCGCGCGTCGCGAAGCGCGTGCTGGCGCTGCAAGACCGCACGATCGGCCTGGTCGCCGAGATCCTGCAATCCGCGCGCGGGCGTGGGGAGCTGAAGCGCGACGCCGACGTGCTCGCCGCCGCGCGCACCATCCTCTACGTCACCAACGGCGCGCGCATCGCGTGGGCGAACGGCCAGCTCGACGCCGAAGCGTGTCGCGACGCGATCGTGGCTGCCGTCGACCTCGTGTTCGAGGGCATCGCCGCGGCGCCGCCGAGTAGTTAGACGCGGGCGACCGAGCCGCCGCCGAAGCGAGACCACCCCGAACAGGAGCTCCCGATGTCCGCACCCGCAGCCAATTCCGCGTCCGACCTTCTCGCGCTGCACGCGCAGGCGCAGCCCGAGAAGCTCGCGGTGATCGACGACCGCGCGGACGGAACGCTCACGCGCTGGAGCTATCTCGAGCTGAATCGCCGCGCGAATCGGCTCGCGAATCAACTGAGCGCCGCGGGTGTCCAGCCGAGAGATCGCGTCGTGTGGTGCGGGCAGAACTCTCCTGGCGTCGTCGCGATCATCCACGCCGCCCGCAAGCTCGGCGCTACCGCCGTACCGCTCAACTATCGGCTCACGGCCGACGAGGCGGCATACATCGTCGACAACTGCGACGCCGTGCTCGTGTGGACCGACGCCGAGTTCGCCGGCCTGTTCGCCGAGATCGCGCCGCGCTGCGCGAAGCTGCGCAGCGTCGCCGTGTTCGGTGGCCCGCCGCGCGCGGGACAGCTCGCCGGTGACGCGATGCTCGATTCCGGCGACGAGAGCGAGCCGAAGCTCGCGGGCGTCGAAGCGACCAGCATGATCTACACGTCCGGTACGACCGGGAATCCGAAGGGCGCGGTGCGCGGCGCCGGAGATCCGGCTCAGAGCCTCGCGCTTCTCAGGCACCTCGGATACCGCCCCGACGACGTCTATCTGCCGACAGGCCCGCTCTATCACTCGGGTCCCGGCGGGTTCATGGGCGTCGCGTTCTCGCTCGGGCAGACGATCGTGCTGCAGCGCAAGTTCGATGCGGAAGATTGGCTGCGCCTCGTCGAGAAATACCGCGTCACGAGCACCTTCAGCGCTCCGACGCCGATCCGCCTGATCGTGAACCTGCCCGAGGCGGTGAGAGCGAAGTACGACCGCGGCTCGATGCGCGTGATGGTCGCAAACGCCGCGCCGTGGTCCTTCGCGCTCAAGCAGGCCTACCTGCGCGACTTCCCGCCGAGCTCGCTGTGGGAGGTGTACGGCTCGACGGAGCTGGGCGTCGATTGCGTGCTGAAGCCCGAGGATCAGCTGCGCAAGCCGGGCTCCTGCGGGCAGGCCGCCCCCGGCGTGGAGCTCGTGTTGTTCGACGACGACGGCGCGCGCGTCGACGAGCCCAACAAGCCGGGCGAGCTGTTCGTGCGCAGCAAGAACGTGCTCTCCACCTACCACAAGGCGCACGACAAGTTCCTCGCCGACACGCGCGGCGACTACCACACCGTCGGCGACGTCGCGTACTTCGACGAGGAGGGGTTCTTCTACATCTGCGACCGCAAGAAGGACATGATCATCAGCGGCGGCATGAACGTGTATCCCGCCGAGATCGAGTCCGCGCTCGACCACCACGCCGACGTGATGGACTGCGCCGTATTCGGCATCCCCTCGGAGGAATGGGGCGAGCTCGTGCACGCCGTGGTCGTGGCGCGCCCGGGGTCCGGACTCACCGCCGAGGACGTCACCGAGTTCGCGCGCAAGCAGCTCGCCGGATACAAGGTGCCGCGCTCGATCTCGTTCGTGCCCGAGCTCCCGCGCACCGGCTCGGGGAAGATCCTGAAGCGCGTGCTGCGCGAGCCCTACTGGGCCGGGCGCAAGACGCGCGTATGAGCGGGCTGACTCCTCCGAACGAGCACGCGCTGGTCTTCCCGATGCTGGCGATGGTCGCGCTCACGGCGACGACGCTCGCGATCCTGTTCCGCAGCCGCCTGCGCGCGGTCCGCGAGCGCAGGGTCTCGGCGCGCTACTTCACGATCTATCAGGGCGAGACCGAGCCGGAGAGCTCGGCGCAGGCCGCGCGTCACTTCGCGAATCTGTTCGAGGCGCCGACCCTCTTCTACGTCGCCTGCGTCACGGCGATGGTCACGCATCACGCCGGCGCCGGGATGCAGATCCTCGCGTGGCTCTACGTGGCCGCGCGCGCGGTGCACTCGTTCATCCACCTCGGCAGCAACCGCGTTCCGCATCGCATCGCCGCTTACTTCACGAGCTGGGCCGTGCTGCTCGCGATCTGGATCTCGCTCGCGCTCGGCGTCGCGCTGGAGCGCGCTGCGTAGCGTTGCCTCAGGCGCGGAAGCGCGCGAGCTCGATACGCAGCTTGCGCATGCGCGCGCGCAGCGTGTGGGGGTTGATCGCGAGCAAGCGCGCCGCGCCGCGCTCGCCCTCGACGCGGCCGCGCGTGTGCGCCAGCGCGCGCTCGATGTGCGCGCGCATGGCGGCGTCGAGCGTCGCGATCGCGCCCGGCTCGCTCGCCGCGGTGGCCTCGCGCGCCGC
>DATBRS010000204.1:0-10404 GCA_036560185.1 Myxococcota bacterium | reverse complement strand
GGCCTCACGGGCTTCACGATGATGGATTCGCCGGAGGCGTGGGGCCTGCCGTCGCTCGCCGACACCGCGTGGGATCCGCTCTGGTCCACCGCACAGGAGCGCCGCCTCCCCGTGAACTTCCACATCGGCTCCGGCGGCGCGACCGCGATGGCCGTGTGGCCGGGTGTGGAGATGCCGCGCTCGCTCGGTGCCGGCTCGACGATCCTGTTCATCGCCAATGCCCGCTGCATCGTGAACCTCATTTTCAGCGGCCTTCTCGATCGCTTCCCGTCGCTGAACTTCGTCTCGGTGGAGAGCGGTGTTGGCTGGCTGCCGTTCGTGCTCGAGGCGGCGGAGTATCAGGTGGACGAGAACGGCGTCGATCTTCCGCTTCGGCCGATGGAGTACTTCCGCCGCCAGATCTACGCCTCGTTCTGGTTCGAGAAACGCGACGTGGCGGCGTGCGTGGCGCGGCTTGGCGCCGACAACGTGATGGTCGAGACGGACTTCCCGCATCCGACCTGCCTGTATCCCGGCCCGCGCAAGAAGCTCGAGGAAGCGGTCGCCTCGCTCGGCGAGGCCGATCAACGCAAGATCTTTTACGGCAACGCGGCTCGCGTGTACGGCGTCGAGCCGAATCCGTGATGTGTTAGGGGACTGCCCCTCTCAGCCACTGGAGCGCCACGGCGACGCTGGCGCTCCGAGGAGGGAAGGAGGCGCCAATGGCGCACGACCACGCCGCGGGCTGCTTCGTTCCACGCCTAGCGACGATGCCAGCGCGATTCTCCGTGCTACGAAGGCGCGTGCAGCAAGTCCAGCGCGCCCCAAGCGGTAGATCGCGTACGGCGCGCGTGGAGATCTGGAGGACGCGCCGCCCGCCCGCCACGTGGGTCGATCGCGCGTGCCCCGAAAGCGGTGAGCACAGGAGCGAGAGATGACGAGCCAGGACCAGCGCACGCAAGAGAACCGGCCGATCGAACGCTACGACGTGATCGTCATCGGAGCCGGCGTCAGCGGGATGTACGCGCTGCACCACTTCCGCGAGATGGGTCTCTCGGTGCGGGTGTACGACGCTGCCAAGGATGTCGGGGGCACCTGGTGGTACAACCGCTACCCGGGCGCGCGCGTCGATGGCCCAGGCAGCCCTTTCTACTGTTACACGTTCTCCGAGGAGCTCATGCAGGAGTGGGACTGGGCGGAGACCCAGTCCGAGTGGTCCGCCGTGCTCGCGTACCTCCGCCACGTCGCCGACAAGCTCGATCTCCGCCGGGACATTCAGTTCGAGACGTGGGTGCGGGACGCTCGTTACGACGAAGCGACGCAGCGCTGGCTGGTGGAGACCGATGCCGGCGCCCGCGCCTCCGCTCGGTTCCTCCTCTGTGCGGTCGGCGCCCTCTCGGCCGCGAACGTCCCTAACATCCCCGGGATCCACGACTTCGCGGGCGAGCGCCACCACACGGGGCGTTGGCCCCACGAGCCGGTCTCCTTCGCGGGCAAGCGCGTCGCGGTCATCGGAACGGGCTCCTCGGGCATTCAGTCGATTCCCGAGATCGCCAAGACGGCGGCGCACGTGACGGTGCTCCAGCGCACACCGCAGTACTCGGTTCCGGCGGGCAACCGGCGCATCACGCCCGAAGAGATGGCGGAAGCGCGAGCCGACTTCGGCAAGTTCCGGGCGAGGATGCTCGCGCACCCCGGCGGCTTCCCCTTCGAAACGAATGCTCGCGCCGTCCTCGAGCACACGCGCGAGCAGCGCTACGCCGTCTACGAGGAATTGTGGCAGCGCGGCAGCTTCCGCTTCTTCACGGACGGCTACGGCGACATCGCGACGAGCGAGGAAGCCAACGCCACGCTGGCCGACTTCATCCGCGACAAGATTCGCGGGATCGTCCACGACCCCGACACCGCCAAGAAGCTGATGCCCGACTACTTCGTGATGACGAAGCGGCCGATCCTCGACGACGGCTACTTCGAGGCCTTCAACCGCGACAACGTGACGTTGGTCGACCTGCGCGAGGATCCGATCGAGCGCTTCACGCGGAACAGCGTGGTGACGCGATCGGGCGAGCATCCGATCGACATGCTCGTGCTGGCGACCGGGTTCGACGCCATCAGCGGCTCCATGCTGCGGCTCGACCCCCAAGGGCGCGGCGGCGTCCGGCTGAAGGAGCGCTGGCACGATCGCTTCCATAATTATCTCGGAATGGTGATCGCGGGCTTCCCGAACCTGTTCATGATCCACGGGCCCGGCTCGCCCGGCGTCTTGTACAACATGCCGCTCGGCGCCGAGCGCCAGATCGACTGGATCGGCGGCTTCCTACGCCACCTCGAGAAGACCGGCATGGGTGCCGCCGAGCCGACGACCGAGGGCGAGACGGCATGGTCTGCAGAGGTCGCGGGCATCGCGAACGCCACGCTCTTCCCCCGCACGAATTCCTGGTGGACGGGCGCGAACATCGAGGGCAAGCCTCGCTACTTCTCCGCGTACCTCGTCGGCTCGCTCTACTACCAGCGCATCGCCGACCTGGCGGCCCAGGGCTACGCAGGGTTCTCGTTCGAGCCAGCGCACGCGGGAAACACCGCGGCAACGTGAGCGCCGCCGCTCCGATCAGAAGCCGGCCGGTGCCGAAGCCGCGCGGGTGGCAGGTCTTCGGAGCGTGAGCTCCGCCTCATCGATGCGCGATTTTCTCGCGGGAGGGGGCGCGCGGGATCGCAGGTCTCCTGCTCGGAAGCGTCGAGTGGATCCGTCGTCGTCCTACTCGTTCACGCGCGCGCGAGGCGTCAACCGCTGGATCGTCTCGCGCGAAGCGCCGGGCCCGGGGACCGTGCGGAGGTCTCGGCGTGCGACGGGAACTCCGTCCGCGTCGGTCACGCGCAGCTTTGCAATCCGCCGCCCGCTGCGGCGATCTCGCACGACCACGGGCTCTTTGCCGCGCCCGAACACCCACTCGTCCGACCACTCGCGAAGCGCCGTGAGCACGGTCAGAAGCGCCTCGCCCTTCGCAGTCAGCTGATACTCGAAGCGCTCGCCTTCGGTGCCGACGTCGACGCGCTCGAAGATGCCGTGCTCGACGAGGTGCGCGAGTCGCGCGGAGAGGATGTTCTTCGCGATGCCGAGGCTGCGCTGAAAATCCCCGAAACGGCGCGCGCCGAAGAAGGCGTCGCGCACGATCAGGAGCGTCCACCAATCGCCGAACGCCTCGAGCGCCTGAGCGATCCCGCAGTTCATCTGGTCGAAGCGCTTGCGTCTCATCGGACGAAAAATCTAGCGATCATTGGTTGCATCGGGAGACCGCGCCGCGGCGCCCTCGGCTACCACGGCTCGCCGAAGGGCCGCACGACGACGTCGAATGCCCAGGCCGAGCGGTCCTGATGCGCAAGGCCGAACGCGATCTCGGCGATCGCGCTCGGCTTGGCGAAGAACTCGTCGGGCTTGTCGTGGAACTGCTGGCGCGCCCAAGGCACGTCGATCACCGCGTCGATCGCGAGGTAGGCGACGTGGATGCCTCTCGGTCCGAGGCTGCGGGCCAGCGACTCCGCGAGCACGCGCTGCGCCGCCTTCGTCGGTGCGAAGCCCGCGAAGTTCGCTCTGCCGCGGTACGCGGAAGTGTTTCCGGTCACCAGGATCGTGCCCTCGCCCGCCTCGAGCATGGCCGGCGCTACGCCGCGTGCGAGGTGGAGCAGCGCCATCGTGTTCGTCGCGAAGTTGCGCTCGAGCACCGCGGGCTCGATCTGCTGGAAGTCGCCGAAGGCGCCGCCCACGGCATTGTGGATCAGGACGGTCGCGGGACCGAGCTCGCGCGCAACGCGCGCGAGCGTGTCGACGATCTGCGCCTCGTCCGCGACGTCGCACGGATAGGCGCTGGCTCCTGGTAACTCTGCCGCGAGCTCTCGCAGGCGGCTCTCGGTGCGCGCGACCAAGGCAACCTGATAGCCGCCCGCAGCGAAGCGGCGCGCGAGGGCGCTGCCCGTCCCGGGGCCGACGCCGGTGACGACGCAAACTCGTTTGGACATGGGGGCTCTCCTTCAGGCCTGCGCGGCCGCGAGGGCGGCGGCGACGAACTCGAGCCGATCGTTGCCGAAGAAGAGCTCGTTGCCGACGACGAAGCTCGGCGACCCGAACAGGCCGCGCTCTGCGGCTGCCGCCGTCTCGCGATCGAGCCGCGTCGCGAAGTCGCCGCTCGTGGCGCGCTCGAGCAGCTTCTCGCCGGCGAGCCCGGCCTGCTTCAGCACGCCCAACAACTCCGCGCGCTCGCTGAGATCGCGCTCGCCGTTCCACATCGCGCCGAACACCCCCGACACGTAGGCCGCCGCGTCGCCGTCATCGGCGGCCGCCAGGGCCCCGCGCAACAGCAGAGCGCTGTCGAACTTGCTCTGGTGTGGATTGCGGTGGATGGAGACGCCGTACTTGGCGGCCCAGCGGCCAAGGTCTGCGCCCGCGTAGCGCAGCTTGTTCTTGCACTCGATCGTGGTCGGGCGGTTGCCCACGAGCTTCATCAGCTCGAGCAGCCGGAACGGCTTGTAGACGATCTCGGCCTGGTGCTGCCGCGCCAGCGCCGGGAGCTGCGTGATCGCGAGATAGGAGTAGGGGCTGACGAAGTCGAAATGGAACTCGATCGCGCGGGTCATGGACTCTCCTCTTGGGCGCGGCATCGGACTCTAAAGTTTACGGTTGCATAGTGCAACCACTTAGTCTACAACGATCCCGCGCCTGAGGAGGAAACGATGTCCGAGTGGAAATCCACTGCTTGCATCCTGTGCGAGTGCAATTGCGGCATCGAGGTGCAACTCGGCGGCGAGGACGGCCGGCGGCTCGTGAAGGTGCGCGGCGACGATGCGCATCCCGCTTCTCGGGGTTACGCGTGCGAGAAGCCGTCGCGGCTCGACTTCTATCAGAACGGCCCGCACCGGTTGACGAAGCCGCTGCGCCGCCGCGCAGACGGCACGTTCGAGGAGATCGACTGGGAGACCGCGATTCGCGAGGTGGCGGCGCGCTTCGCGGCGATCCGCGACGAGCATGGCGGCGAATCGATCTTTTACTACGGCGGCGGCGGCCAGGGGAACCACTTGCCCGGCGTGTACGGGCCGGCGACGCGGTCGCTGCTCGGGTCCGTGCACAGCGCGAGTGCGCTCTCTCAGGAGAAGACCGGCGAGTTCTGGGTCGCAACGAAGATGGTCGGCGGCTACTCGCGCGGCGACTTCGAGCACTGCGAGGTGGCGCTGTTCCTGGGGAAGAACCCATGGTTCTCGCACGGCATTCCGCGCGCCCGCCTCACTCTCCGCGAGATCGCGAACGATCCGGCGCGCACGCTGATCGTGATCGACCCGCGCCGCAGCGAGACCGCCGAGATCGCCGACATCCACCTCCAGGTGAAGCCGGGCGGCGACGCGTTCCTGCTCGCGGCGATGGTCGGCGTGATCGTGCAGGAGGGACTGGTGAAGCGCGACTGGCTGGCGCAGCACGCCGACGGTCTCGAGCAGGTGCTGCCGCACTTCAGGTCGCTCGACGTGGCAGTCCATGCGGCGAAGAGCGGCGCGCCGGAGGAGCAGGTGCGCAGCGCGGCGCGGCGCATCGCGGCGGCCGCGAGCGTCGCCACCTTCGAGGACCTCGGCGTGCAGATGAACGTGCACTCCACGCTGGTCTCGTACCTCCACAAGCTGCTCGTTCTGCTCACCGGGAACTTCGGCAAGAAGGGCGCGGAGTATCGACCGAGCACGCTCGTCCCGCAGGCCTTCAACGGCGAAGAGGGCGGCACGACGCCCGTGACCGGAGCGAAGATCATCGGCGGGCTCACGCCCTGCAACTTGGTCCCCGACGAGATCCTCACCGATCACCCCAAGCGCTTTCGCGCGATGCTCGTCGAGAGCGGCAATCCCGCACATTCCATCGCCGACGGCGCGCGCATGCGCGAGGCGCTCGCGGCGCTCGAGCTCGTGGTGGTGATCGACGTGGCCTTCACCGAAACGGCGCGGCTGGCGGACTACGTGCTGCCGGTTGCGAGTCAGTTCGAGAAGGCCGAAGCGGTCTTCTTCAACTTCGAGTTCCCCAACAACTACTTCTTCCTGCGCAAGGCGCTGATGCCGCCGTTGCCGGGGCTGTTCTCGGAGGCGGAGCTGCACGCGCGAATCGCCGAGGCGCTCGGTGCCCTGCCGAAGGACGCCGCCCTGGCGCTGCGTGAAGCCTGGCTCGAGAGCCGCGTGGCCTTTCGCACGAAGTTCTTCCAGCTCCTCGGCGCGCGCGCCTTTCCGCCCGCGATCGCGCCGGTCCTCGTGTATCGCGCGATCGGCGATCTCATGCCCGAGGGCCTCGCAGAAGGCGCGGGAGTCTGGGCGATCTGTCAGCTCGCCGCGCCTAGGATCGCGCCATCGCTCGCGCGCGCAGGCTTCATCGGCTCACCGCCGGAGGCGGCAGACGCTCTCTTCGACGCGATGCTCGCGAGCAAGAGCGCGATCACGTTCTCGGTCGACGAGTGGGAGGAGAGCTTCGCCCGAGTGACGACGCCGAACCGCCGCATTCAGCTCGCGATCCCCGAGCTCTTCGACGAGCTCGACGGCCTCGCGAGCGAACCGGAGCGGGTGAACGCGGGTTTTCCGCTCGTTCTCTCGGCCGGCGAGCGCCGCTCGTTCACCGCGAACACGATCATCCGCAATCCGGAGTGGCGAAAGAAGGACCGCGCAGGCGCGTTGCGCATGCATCCCGACGACGCGAAGCGCACCGGTGTTGCGGACGGCGGGCGCGTGCGGATCTCGACGCGGCGCGGCTCCACCGAGGTCTCGGTCGAGATCTCTGACCGCATGCGGCCCGGGCACATCTCGTTGCCGAACGGACTGGGTCTTGATTTCCCGGATGCGAGCGGCCAGCACGTCGCGGTGGGCGTCTCGCCCAACGAGCTGACGCGCAGCGAGGATCGCGATTGGGTCGCAGGTACGCCGTGGCACAAGAACACGCCGGCGCGGGTGGAGGCGCTGTGAACGCGCACGAGGGAGCGATAGGCAAGTCCGAACGCCCGCCGGCGCTCCGCATCTTTTCCTATCTGCCGAATCCGCGGCTCGCGAAGGCGACCATCGCCGCGCGGCTGTGCGGGGTTGCCATCGAGGTACGCGGCGCGCCACCGCGCGAACTCGCGCGCTGGCTGTGGGACTTCGACGCGCGCCCGCTGGAAGCGGAGGACACTTCCGCAGGCACCGTGCGGGAAGCACGTGTCGGCTTTGCGGGCACGCTGCACAAGACAGACGCGTTTCTCTCTGCGCACCCGTTCGGCGCCGTCCCCGCCGCTTTCAGCCCGGACGGGAAGACCGGCGTCTTCGAGTCGAACGCGATCGCGCGCGCGGTCGTGCGGCTCGCGCCCGAGCGTACGGGCTTGTACGGCGACGACCCTTACTCGGCGTCGCGCGTCGACGCGTTCCTGGATACGAGCCTCGTGTTCGCGCGCGACGTGCAGGTGTATCTGCTGAAGCTCGCAGCCGGCGGCGTGAAGCCCCCGACGCACGAACGCGCCCGCGCAGCGCGGGACGCCTACCTCGCCGGCATCGAGCAAGCGCTCGCGCCCGCACGTGCCTTCCTAGTGGGCGACGCGCTCACGCTCGCGGACATCGTGTTCGCCGCCGAGCTCGCGCTTTTCTCGGCCGAGCGCGCTTCGCGCCGCGTGCTGTCGGAAGCAGCGCTGACGCCGCTCTACGGCGAAGGGCTCCGCGAGATGTACCCGCGCGCGTTCGCGCACTTCGAGCGTTTGTGCGCGCACGCGGCGTTCGCGCCGGACCTCGGTCCCTATCTCGAGAAGCTCGCTGCGCGAGACGCCTCTGCCCCCGCGCACCGCGAGTGAAAAACTACGAAAGGAGTCCAGCATGAGTGAGAAGCAAGAGTTCGAGATGCCCTCGGCGGGAATGCCGAAATGGATCAAGGACCACGTCGAGCTGTACCTCTCCGATCCCGAGCGAGCTCGGCTGTGGGATTCGACCATTGGCGGCGGCCCCGGCCCGCTGCCGACGCTGCTCCTCATCGCGCGGGGCGCAAAGAGTGGGAAGCTCCGGCCGCTGCCACTCCTCTACCAGGAACTGGATGGGAAGTACGTGGTCATCGGCTCGAAGGGCGGTGCGCCGACGCATCCTGCCTGGTACGAGAACCTGCAGGTGAATCCGGAGTGCGAGATCCGGGTCGGCTCGAAGCGCATGCGCGCGCGCGCGCGGACTGCGAGCGGCGACGAGCGAACGCACGGTTGGAAGAAGATGGCGGCGATGTATCCGCCGTACGGGGACTACCAGAAGCAAGCGGGTGCGCGGCAGATCCCGGTAGTGGTTCTCGATCCGATCGGCCCGGCATGAGCGCGAGCTGAGGACATGGACGTGAGCGTCGAGTTCCACTTCGACTTCGGCTCGCCGAACGCCTACCTCGCGCACCTCGTCATCCCGGCGATCGAGAAGCGCAGCGGTGTGCGCTTCGCGTACGTGCCAGTGCTGCTAGGGGGAGTGTTCAAAGCCACCGGCAACGTCTCCCCGGCGGTCTCGTTGCGCGGGATCAAGAACAAGGGGGAGTACGCGGCGCTCGAGATGCGACGCTTCCTCGCGAAGCACGGAATCACGCGCTTTGCTTCGAATCCGTTCTTTCCCGTCAACACGCTCCAGATCATGCGCGGTGCGGTCGCGGCACAGCGCGTTGGGTGCTTCGAGCGCTACGTCGACGAGGTGTATCGCCACATGTGGGCGGACCCGAAGAAGATGGACGAGCCCGCGGTGATTCACGCCGCGCTGCTCGAGTCCGGGCTGCCGGCAGATCAGCTGCTCGCGCGCGCCGCCGATCCCGACGTGAAGCAGGAGCTGCTCGCGAATACCAACGCCTCCGTCGCGCGCGGCGCGTTCGGCTCGCCGAGCTTCTTCGTCGGCGGCGAGCTGTTCTTCGGGAAGGACCGCCTGCGCGAGGTCGAGGAAGAGATCGAGGCGCAGAAGCGGCGATGAAGCTCGGGACTTCGCTTCGCTTCCTCTACCCGACCGGTGCGCACACCCATGCGCTGTTCAAGCAGATGCTCGCGGCGATGCCGCCGGGGAGCTTCATCGAGCGGCCGCTCGGCGCGACCGATACGGGAGAGCAGGCGCGCAACGTGCTCGAGATCGCAGCAGCGGCGCGCGCCGCCGGTCTCGATGGCCTGCTTTATGGCGACAACCATGCGGTGCCGGCGGCCTTCGCGAACTCGTTCGCGCCGATCCCGACACTCGCGCGGCTGATGGCCGTGACCGGCGAGATGCCGGTCGGCGTGGTGTTATTGGCGCCGTTCTATCACCCAATCGTCCTCGCGGAGCAGATCGGCACGCTCGCCGCGTTCGCGATGGCCCCGCTGGTCGTGGCGCTCGCGAACGGTGGCCGCGCACAGGCGTTCGAAGCGTTCGGGATCTCGATGGCGAGCCGCGCGGCCCGACTCGAGGAGCTGGTAGCGATCGTGCGTGCGCTGCTCGCTGGAGAGCGCGTCACGTTCCACGGCAAATACTTCCACCTCGACGGCGTGAGCGTGAGCCCGCTACCGCGCGTGCCGGTCTCGATCTGGATCGCGGGAACCGTGCCGGCAGCTGCGGAGCGAGCGGGCCGCATCGGCGACGGGTGGCTGACCGGCCAGAACGCGACGATCGGCGAGCTCGCGCAGCAACTCGAGGTCTACCGCGAGGCCGCGGCGCGCGCGGGCCGTCCCGTGCTGCCGGTACTGCGGCGCGACATCTACGTCGGCGAGAGCGACGCCGAGGCGGAGTCCACTGTCGGCCGCGTGCTCGCCGAGGGCTACCGCGGCACCGGCATGGAGCAGCTGCTGGTGGGCGGGGCGAAGAGCGTCGCCGAGCAGTTGCACAGCTACCGCGCGCTCGGATTCGAGTTCGTGATGGTGCGCCACATCGTCGGCGAGCACGACGCGATGCTGCGCTCGTTCGAGCGCATCGGACAATCACTCATGCCTGCGATCCGCAGCCTATAGCGCGCAGCCGCGCCCCATTGCAGCGAAGGAGAAGGACGATGACTGAGTCACCGCAGATCCGAACAGAGGTCGACGGCCGCGTGCTGAAGATCGTCGTCGACAACGTTCGCAAGAAGAATGCGTTCGTACCCGAGATGATGGTCGCGCTCAGCAACGCGCTGACCGCGTTCGACCGCGACGACGAGCAGTGGGTGGCGGTGCTGTGCGCCGCCGGCGAGCACACCACCGCGGGGCTCGACATGCCGAAGTTCTTCGGGCCCACGGCGAGCCGCATCGA
Source organism: Myxococcota bacterium (assembly GCA_036560185.1). Taxonomy (GTDB): domain Bacteria; phylum Myxococcota_A; class UBA9160; order UBA9160; family UBA6930; genus VGRF01. The sequence continues at coordinate 195 of DATBRS010000204.1, read as the reverse complement.
GCCGCCCGCCGACGCGCTCGACCCGTTCGCGCTGAAGCGGCGCACGCTGAAGCCCGTGGTCGCGGTCGTCCAGGGCATCACCTACACGATCGGCATCGAGATGATGCTCGCCGCCGACATCGTGATCGCGGCGGACACCGCGCGCTTCTGCCAGATGGAGTCGAAGCGCGGCATCGCGCCGCTCGGCGGCGCGCA
>DATBRS010000203.1:0-1577 GCA_036560185.1 Myxococcota bacterium | reverse complement strand
GACGCGCGTGCCGGAGCCGTTCCGGGAGGCGCGTGTCGTCGCGAAGGAAGACCTGCTCGCGCAGAGCGAGCGCGCCGTCACGCGCGAGGGCTTCGGCTACGACCCGGCGAGCGGCGAGCTGTGGTTCTCGGGCGAGGCCGCCGAGGCGGAGCTGCTCGAGCTCGAAGCGCGCGGCCGTGAGCTCCGGCGTGAGATCGACGAGCTCGACGCGTCGCTGGCGCGCGCCGCGACGCGCGCGCGCATCGGCGTCTCGAGCCGTGCACTCGACTCGACCGCGCCCTCCAGCGCTGCGACGGCGCGGTCTGCGAGGCGCAAAAGTCGTGCGGCGACTACGGGGTCGAGCCTCCCCGACGGCAGCGAGTCGAGCGCTGCTCGTGCCTCCGCGGCCTTCGTCTGCGTTTCGGACGCGCGCGTCGCGGCGCGCGCGAGCGACGCGTCGAGCTCGTCGATCTCGCGACGGAGCTCACGGCCGCGAGCTTCGAGCTCGAGCAGCACCGCCTCCGCGGCTTCGCCCGAGAACCACAGCTCGCCGCTCGCGGGGTCGTAGCCGAAGCCTTCGCGTGTGACTGCGCGCTCGGTCTGCGCCAGGAGGTCCTCCTTCGCGACGACGCGCGCCTCGCGGAACGGCTCTGGCACGCGCGTCACGACCGTGAGGCTGCCGAGCCCCGCGGCGCGTGCGCGCTCGAGCAGCGCAAGCGCGGCTGCCGCGTCTGGCGCGACGACTGCCGAGGCGCGCGACCGTAGTGCCGCGGCCACGGCACGTTCGTCCCCGGGCGCAACGTCGAGCTGCGAGAGCGCGATGCGCTCGCCCTCCTCGGCGAGCGCGCGTGCGGCGGGAGGTAGACCTTCGCGCTCGGCGAGCGTGCGCTCGAGCGCGGCGAGCCGCGTGCGCGCGAGCGACAGCGTTTCGGCGAGCTCCTCGCGCTCCTTCGACGCCGCCGACGAGCTCGCGGCCGCGTCGGCTGCGGCACGTCGCAGCTCGGCGCCGTCGGTGAACGCCTCCTGCGCGGTCGGCAGCCCCGCGCGCAAGCCTGCGATCGACTCCAGCCGGAGCGTCAGCCGCTCCCCGGCGCTACGGAGGCGGTAGAGCGCGGCGGTCGACTCCTCGCGCCTGCCCGCTGCGTCGGTCAACTCCTCCTCGACCTCGTTCCGCTCGGCGAGCAGCGCTTCGAGCCGCTCGTTGACGTGACGTCGTGCGAGGCCTGCAGCCGTGCGCCGCTCCTCGCCCTCGGCCAGCCGGCCGCCCAGCGCATCGAGGTCGAGTTGCGCAATCCGCGCGCGCAGCGAGGCGATCTCTCCGACGAGCTTCTCCGCGCGCTCCGCCGCCGTCGCCTGGAGCGCGAGCGGCCGCAGCCGCTTCTTGACCTCGGCCTCCACGTCGCGCGCGCGCTCCGCCTGGATCGCGACGCGCTGCAACTTCAGCTCCGCGCGGTGGCGCTGGCGCTTGAAGCGCCCGAGCCCCGCAGCCTCTTCGATCATCTCGCGCCGCCGCTCAGGCGACGACGACAGCACCTCCTCCACCTTGCCCTGCCCGATGATCGAGTGCATCCCGCCGCCGAGCCCGAGGTCCGCGAGCA
>DATBRS010000202.1:0-41369 GCA_036560185.1 Myxococcota bacterium | reverse complement strand
CGACGATGCGCTGATCAGTCTGCTCGCGAACGGCGCCGTCGACGGCGAGGCGTTGACGGATCTCGAGCTCAACAACTTCTTCGTGCTGCTCGCGGTCGCCGGGAACGAGACGACCCGCAATGCCACCTCGCAGTTCATGCGCCTGATGAGCGAGCACCCGGATCAGTTCGCGCTGCTGAAGAGCGACGTCGATCGCTACCTGCCCGACGCGATCGAGGAAGCGCTGCGGTTCGCGCCGCCGGTCATGCAATTCCGGCGCACGGCGATGGAGGACACGGAGATTCGCGGCGTGCGCATCGCGAGAGGCGACAAGGTCTACCTGTCTTACCCGTCCGCGAACCGCGACGAGGCCGTGTTCGGCGAGAACGCGATGCAGTTCGACATCACGCGCAAGAACAACGACCACATCTCCTTCGGCATCGGCGAGCACTACTGCTTGGGCGCCAACTTCGCGCGGATGCAGCTGCGTTGCATTCTGCGCGAGACGCTGACGCGGCTCCCCGACATCAGCCTGACCGCGGCCCCCGCATTCCAGCGCAGCAACTTCATCGCGGGGATCAAGCGGATGCCGGTTCGGTACACGGCCGAGGGCTGAGGCAGGGGCGAGGCTCCAGCGCCGTAGCCGCAGGTCGAGTCCGCGCGCTCGACCCGACCCCCATTGCGGCGAGGAACCTGAGCTTCCGTCCATTGACACAGCGCGACTGGCCTCGGTACGGTGAAAATTGAAATCGGTTTTCAATTTCATCCAAACCGGAGGCCTGACCGTGTCCTCTCTTCGATATCTACTTCCCCTCGCCCTCTGCACGGCAGTGATCGCCCCGCGGGCGAGCATCGCCGAGACTGGCGCACAGCCCGACCCCCGCGACGAACGCCTCGCCGCCCTAGAGCGCCAGGTCCAAGCGTTGACGGAGGAGTTGGGCCGCCTGCGAACCGAGTCCGCGGTGCCGGAAGAGGCGCCGCTCGAAGGCCAACGCGGCTATGCGCCGGCGGCCTCCAAGGTGTTCGGCGTGCCGCGCGGCCTGTCGATCGGCGGATACGGCGAGCTCAACTACGTGAATCCGATCGCAGACAGCAGTTCGCCTGCTTCCGCAGACGCTCTGCGGGTCGTCACGTATCTCGGATACAAGTTCAACGAGAACATCGCGTTCAACTCCGAGATCGAGCTGGAGCACGCCTTCGTCGAAGGCGACGACGACGCGCCGGGCGAGGTCGCGCTCGAGTTCGCGACCCTCGACTTCTCATGGAAGCCCGAGCTGAACTTCCGCGCCGGCCTGCTCCTCACGCCGATGGGCTTCATCAACGAGGTGCACGAGCCGCCGTACTTCTACGGCGTGTTCCGTCCCCTCACCGAGCGCGTGATTCTGCCTGCGACGTGGCGCGAGATGGGCGCGGGCGCCTTCGGCAAGCTCGGCGAGCAGGTCGAGTATCGCGCGTACGTGATGACCGGCTTCAACGCCGAGGGCTTCAGCGCCGAGGGCATCCGCGACGGCCGCCAGGAAGGCGGCGAGTCGATCGCGGAGAACTTCGGGTTCGTCGGACGCGTGGATGTGACCCCCGACGTTCTCCCGGGCCTGCTGTTCGGCGGCTCGTTCTACGCCGGCAAGGCCGACCAGAACCAGGGGCTGCCCGAGACCAAGCTGTGGATCGCCGAGGCGCACGCGCAGTACCGCACGGGCCCGTTCCACAGCCGCGCGCTGTTTGCGTACACCGACGTCTCGGGCGCGAGCTCGCTCTCGAGCGCGCTCGGCACCGCGCTCGACGAGTCAGTCGCGAAGTCGATGCTCGGCGGCTACGTCGAGCTCGCGTACGACGTGTGGCCGCTGCTGTTCGGCGAGAGCAACGAGCGCGCGCTCGAGCCGTTCGTGCGCTTCGAGTACCTCGACACGCAGCACGACGTCGCCACGGGCTTCGTCGAGGACCAAAACCTCGCGTACTCCGTGCTCTCGACGGGCTTGAGCTACTACCCGCACCCCAATGTCGTGCTCAAGGCCGAGTATCGGAACCAGAACGCGCGCGAGGGAGAGCGCCCCGACGAGCTCGCCCTCGGCGTCGGGTTTGCGTACTAGCGCCCTCTGCCTCGCCGCCGTGCTGCTGCTCGCGAGCGGCGCGCGCGGCGACGTGTTCGCGAGCGCCGCCGAGGCGCTCGCGGCCGCGTTCCCGGGCGCGCGCGTCGAGAAGCGAGCGGTGCTGCTCGACGACGCGCAGGTGCGCGCGGTCGAGCAGCGCGCACAGGCAAAGCTCGAGAGCCGCATCGCGACGCTCTACACGGCGTGGCGCGAGGGGCGCGAGGTCGGCTACGCGTTCATCGATGTCCATCAGGTGCGTACGCTGCCCGAAGCGCTGCTCGTGGTGATCTCGCCGGAGGGACGCGTCGTGCAAACGCGCATGCTCGCGTTCCACGAGCCGCAGGACTATCTGCCCCCCGCGCGCTGGCTGAAGCAGTTCGAGCAGCGCGAGCTCGCGCCGGACCTCCGAGTCGGCGGCAGCGTGCACGGCATCGCCGGGGCGACGTTCTCGACGCGCGCCGTCACCAACAGCGTGCGCCGCGCGCTCGCGCTGTACGAAGTGCTGAGAGCGCCGGCCAGCGAGACGAACGTGGCGCATGCAGAAGGCGGCTGATTGCGCTTCGTGATCACGGGCGAGTGGAACCGAAATCGTCTGCTGCAGACGATCATCGCCTGTTATGCCCTCTACGTCTGCGCGCTCTGGCTCACCAACGCGCTGCTCTACTTCGACAAGATGAGCCTCTCGCCGGCGTCCGTCGTCTCGTACTACCTCGGTGACGATGCAGAGTTCCGGCCGCCGCGTTCTTATCAGGGGATGCTAGAGATCGCGCACTTCCACCTGTTCGCGATGGGCATGCTGCTGCTCGTGCTCACGCATCTCGTGCTGTTCGTGCCGGTGAGCGTGCGCACCAAGGTCGCGATGATCGCGTTCCCCTTCTTGAGCGCGGCGCTCGACGAAGGCGGCGGCTGGCTCGTGCGCTTCGTCGGCCCCGGCTTCGCATGGCTGAAGGTCGCGGGCTTCCTCGCACTGCAGACGAGCCTCGCGGCGCTGATCGGGCTCTCGCTATGGGCGGTCTTTCGCGGCTCGAGCCGCAACTACACGAGCGACGCGCAGCTCGAATGACACGACGCGCGGCGCTGTGCGCGGCCGCCCTCGCGCTGGCCTGCGCGGCTCCCGCGCACGAGCCCGCCTTCGACGCGCCGCTCGTGCAGATCACCGAGGGCCGGCCCGCGATGGGCACCGTCCTCGAGATCACGCTGGTGGCTGCGGACGAGGCCACGGCGCACGCTGCGATCGAGCGCTGCTTCGCCGAGGCGCTGCGGCTGGAGATGATCTTCACCACCTGGCGCGACGACGGCGAGCTCGCACGGCTGAACGCGCTGGCGGGGCGCGGCGCGCAGCGAGCGTCGCCAGAGTTGGTGCGCATTCTGCGAGACGCGCAGCGACTCGCACGCGACACCGGCGGCGCGTTCGACGTGAGCGTGGCCCCGCTGCTGGCGCTCTGGCGCGAAGGGGAGAGAACGCAAACGCTGCCGAGCGCGCAGCGAATCGCCGCGGCGCGCGCGCGCGTGGGAGCCGCGCGCATCGGCATCGACGAAGCGCGCGGGACGGTCGCGCTCGAGGCCGGCATGTCGCTCGATCTCGGCGGTATCGCGAAGGGCTGGGCGCTCGATCGGCTCGGTGAGTCGTTACGTGCGGAGGGCTTCGAACGCGTGCTGCTCGACTTCGGTGGCAGCAGCTTGCACGCGCGCGGCTCGCCGCTGGACGCGCGCGCCTGGCGAGTCGCGGCGGCCGACGGGGAGATCCTCGAGCTCGGCGACGCCGATCTCTCGTTCTCGTCGAGTCTCGGACAGTCGGTCGAGGTCGCGGGGGAACGCTTCGGCCACATCGTCGACCCGCGCACCGGTGAGCCGATCTCGCGCGCGGTCTCGGTGTCCGTGGCTGCGCCGAACGGCGCGATCGCGGAGGGCTTCAGCACCGCGCTCGTCGTGCTCGGGAGAGAGGGACTCACGCAGGAGCTCTGCGCCGCGGGCTTACGCGTTCGCCTCGAACAGGACGGCCACACGTACTCGACCGAATGCGCGGGCGATCCGAAGTGACCGCGATGCTTCGCATCCTGCCCGCTCCGCTCGCGCGCTTCCTCATGCGCAGCGGAGCGCGCGCGATCGCGCTCTACAACCGCGCGTTCCATCCGCACGTGCGCGGCGTGGGCGTGTTCGTGCGGCACGGCGATCGCGTGCTGCTCGTGCGCTCGACCTATCAGAGCTGGTGGGGGCTGCCCGGCGGCCGCGTCAACCGTGGCGAGGAGCCGCGCAGCGCGGCAGCGCGCGAGCTGCGCGAAGAGACGGATCTCGCCGTCGCGCCGGCCTCGCTCACGCCGCTCGGTGAGCTGCAGCTCGAGCACAACCACATCCACGACCACGTCTCGTTCTTCGAGCTGCGCTGCGAGCGGGAGCCGAGCGTGCGCTGCGACGGCATCGAGATCGCCGAGCTGCGCTGGGCGCGCGAGGAGCAGCTCAGCGAGCTCCGGCTGTGGCCGCCGCTGCGGGCGTGGCTGGCGCGCCCGCGCTGAGGCGCACGGCTCACGCCACCGGCACGAAGCGGCCCTGAGCGAGCTCGCGCAATCGCGCCACATCTTCCGCGCGCGTACGCGAGAGCGGCACCGTGCTCGCGAGCTCCTCCGCGAGCAGCGCGCTGTCTAGCGCGCGCTTCTCGTGCAGCGCACGCAGCAGCGCCGAGATCACCGCCTGCTCGATCTCCGCGCCGCTCATGCCGTCGCTCGCCGCGATCAGCGGAGCGAAATCGAAGCGCGCGGGGTCCTGCTTCTTGCGCCGCAGGTGGATCTCGAAGATCTGCTGGCGCTCGGCGGGTCGCGGGAGATCGACGAAGAACAGCTCGTCGAAGCGGCCCTTGCGTATCAGCTCGGGCGGCAGCTTGAACACGTCGTTCGCGGTCGCCACCACGAACACCGGCTTCTGCTTCTCCTGCAGCCAGGTGAGCAGCGTCGCGAAGATGCGCTGGCTGACGCCGCCGTCCATGCCCGAGTCGCCGAACGAGGCGAAGCTCTTCTCGAGCTCGTCGATCCAGAGCACGCACGGCGACATCGCCTCGGCGAGCTGGATCGCGCGGCGCAGATTCTTCTCGCTCTCGCCGATGTACTTGTCGTAGAGGCGCCCGGCGTCGAGCTTGAGCAGCGGCAGCGTCCACGCGCGTGCGATCGCCTTCGCCGCCAGCGACTTCCCGCAGCCCTGAACGCCCGCGAGCAGGATCCCGCGCGGCGCCGGCAGCCCGAGCTCCGCGGCCTCGGCGCTGAAGCCGACGCGCGCGCGCGCGAGCCAGCTCTGGAGACGCGCGAAGCCGCCGAGCTCGTAGGCGTTGTCCTCGGCCGGGTAGTACTCGAGCAGCCCGTCTCGCCCCAACAACTCGGCCTTCTTGTCGACCAGGGTCTTGATGTCCGCCGCGTCGAGCTTGCCGTCGGCCGTGATCACGGCAGCGATCGCCTGGCGCGCTTGATGCGTCGTCAGGCCGGAGAGCGCGTCGAGCAGGCGCTCGAGATCCGGCTTCGCGAGCTCGATGCGCGCGCCCATCCGCTCGCGCAGGCCGCGCGCGACCACCGTCACGATCTCCGCGAGCTCGCGCTTGCTCGGGAGCTCGACCGGGAAATGCACGACGTGATGCCGCACCTCGGCCGGGAACTCGAGCGGCGTGCCCACGATCCACATCGACGAGCGCGAGCCCGAGAACTGCTGCGCCGCCTCGCGGAACGAGCGGCAGACCGCCGGATCGGAGAGGTGCTTCGCGACGTCCTTCAGCACGAACACCGCTTCGAGCGAGAGCGTCTGCATGTGCGCGAACAATTCCGCCGGGACCGTGGTGTTGATCGTGCCGTTCGCGCCGGGCTTGCGGAACAGCCCGCTCGTCAGGGTCCAGACGAACACCGGCAGCTGCAGCTCCGCCGCCACGGCGTCCGCGAGCTGCTCGACGCGCTCCTCCTCCGCCGTGTCGAAGGCGATCACGGGATGGAAGGACTGCACGAGCGCCTTCAAGTCGTGGACGGAGGTGGGCGGCTTCACGCTGGGGGGCATCGGAGACTCGCGGCTCGCGCTTGAAGCGCGGGGCGGGCGCCGAGCGCACCGCGTCACTCGTCGACGCGCGCCCCCAACACCCGCGCGAGCCGCGCCGGATCGCGCCGCAGCTGCACCGTCTTGCCGCGCGTCACGTACACGAGCCCCGGCTTGGCGCCGCTCGGCTTGCTCACGTTCTTGATCGGCGCCACGTGCACGGAGGCGCGCGTCGCGTTCTTCGCCTTCGAGAAGTGGACCGCGAGCTCGGCGGCCTCGAGCACCGATTCTTGCGGCGCGTCCTCGCCCTTGCCTTCGGTGCGCAGGACGACGTGGCTTCCGGGGTTTCCTTCGAGGTGGAAGAAGAGGTCGTTGCCGCGCGCGAGTCGCGTGCTGAGCACGTCGTTGCCGTCGTCGTTCTTCCCGACCCACACCTCGAGGCCGTCGCTGGTCTCGTAGACCTTCGGGCTGAGCCGCGTGGGGAGAACGTTCTTCCCGAGCCGCCACTCGCGCCGGCTCTTCTCGGGGCCCTTCCTCGCCGCCGCAGGCTGCGGCGCGAGGCGCTCGAGCAGGCGCGCGAGCTCCGGCTCCTGCGCGAGCCGCACGAACGCATCCGCATCCTCGCCGGCCGCCGCCACGCGCGCCTCGAGCGCTGCGAGCTGCGCGAGGCGGTCCGCCGCCTCCGCGACTTCCTGCGCCGCCTTCGACGCCGTGCGCTCCGCCTTCTTCGCGCGCCGAAAGAGCTCGTCCTTGTTATCGGCCGGCGTCTTCGTGGCGTCGAGCGGCACTTCGACGGGCTCGCCCGTCGCGAAGTCGCTCGCTCGCAGCACGCGATCGCCGAGCTTCAAGCCCGAGAGGTGAGCGGCGACGAGCTCGCCGTAACGCTTCCACGTGCTCGCCTCGGCGCCGCGCGCGGCGTCTTCGCCGGCGAGCCGCAGCTTGCGCTCGATCGCGCTGCGCTGCCTGCGCAGCGCTTGCGCGACGCGCCGCGCGAGCGAAGCCTCGCCCGCGCGTTCTTCGCGCTCGGCGTAGTGCCTCTCGATCTCCGCGAGCAGTGCGTCGTCGGGCGCCGCGGCGAAGCGATCCTCGCCGTCGCCCGGCGGGCCGCCTTCGGGCGAGCGCCACGGCGCCCCGAGCGCGAGATCGCGACGCGTCTCGGGCAGCGGACGCGCGCTCGCGACCACACGATCGTCGGCGTCGAGCGCGTACACGTTGCTGCGCGGCCCGAGGATCGAGAACAGCACCGACAGCTTCTCGTCGCGCGTGTCGAAGCGCAGGCGCAGCTGCCGATCCGCGCCCTCGAGCTGCGCGCTCCGCAGCCGCGCGCCGTCGAGATGCGCGCGCAGCCACTGCGCGAGCTGCGGCGGCGATGCCGGCGCCGGCGGCAACGTGGACAGCGCGGCGATGCGCGCGGCGCCCGGCTTCGCGCACATGTGCAGCACGAGCCGATCCTGCGGCGGCAGCGCCTCCGCGCCCGCGAGCAACAGCGCGAGCGACGCGTCCTCGGTCTGCACGATCTTGTCGACCCGCGCACCACGGCGCGTGCGATCGAGCCACCCCGCCACCCGCCGCAGCTCCGCGAGGCTCAGCACCGGCCCGCTCCGAAAACCCAGCGCCCCAGTTCTCTTCGGAGCCGCGAACGATCTCGGATCCGCGCAGTGACGCCGGAGCGGGTCAACCCCGCGACGGCGTCACCCTCCCCAATACCTGTGATTGAAGAGTCGGACCGCGACGAGCGCCTCGGGGCGGGCCGGGGGCCGCGGAGCGGAAATAAAGCGGAGCGAGGCCCCGCGAAAACGCGCGCGCGAAGCGCCGCGCACCGATGCCCGTCTGCAGGGTCGCCGCTCCGGAGGCGGGCCGAGTGAGCCATTCCGCGCAGCGGCCCCCGGCCCGCCGCGCGGCGCGGTGCCCGCGCCGACCGCCGCCGCAAGCCGCCGCCCCTCACCTCTGACACTCCGCGCAATAGTGCGCACTCCGCTGCCCGATCACGATGCGCTTGATCCGCGCGCCGCACTGGTGACACGGCTCGCCGCTCCGCGCATACACGCGCCGCTCGTCCTGATAAGCGCCGTCGCTGCCGTCCGGCGCGACGTAGTCGCTGATCGAGGAGCCGCCCGTCTCGATCGAACGCAGCAGCACGCGCTTCATCTCGGCGGCGATGCGCGCGCATTCCTCGCGCGTCACTCGGCGCGCCCGTCGCATCGGGCGCACGCCGGCCAGGAAGAGCGCCTCGTCGGCGTAGATGTTGCCCGCGCCCGCGATCGCGGATTGGTCGAGCAGCAGGCTCTTGATCGCGACGATGCGGCCACGCGTGGCCTCGAACAGCGCGTCGCCCGAGAGCTCGAGCGCGTCGACACCGAGCTTGTCGAGGCGCGGCGACACCTCGCCGGGCGCGAGCAGCTGCACCTTCCCGAACTTGCGTACGTCGCGGAAGAACACGTCGGGGCCGCCGTCCGCGAACGACAGCTGGAGGTGCGTGTGCACGTCCGGCTCGAAGCGCCGCTGCTCCTGCGGCGCGAGCGAGGCGCGCACGGTCGCCGAGAGCAGCCGCACGCTGGTCACGTCGCTCGAGAACAGCTGCCCCGTCATGCCGAGGTGCAGCAACAGCCGTCCTCCGCCGTCGATTTCCGCGAGCAGATACTTCCCGCGCCGCGCGAGCGCTTTCACGCTGCGGCCCTCGAGTGCGCGCCTCAGCTCGTTCGGCGGCGTGAGGAAGAAGTACGACGGTTTGCTCGTGCGCACGCGCGCGAGCTCGCGGCCCACGAGCACCGGCGCGATGCGCCGGCGCGTCACCTCGACTTCGGGCAGCTCGGGCATTGTTAGGTGAGCCCGCCGCTGCGCCAGGGCTCGACCAAGATCTTGACGTGCCGGTCCGGCGTGCCGAGCGCCTCGAAGGCGCCCGCGACTCCGTCCACGCCCACCCTGCCGGTGACGAACGCACTCGCGTCGAGCTCGCCCTCGGCGAGCGCGTGCAGCGTCGCCGTGAACTCCTCGGACGTGTAGGCGAGCACGAACTGCAGGTTCAGCTCCTTCGAGATCGGCACGAGCGGCTGGATGCGGTCTTCTTCGAGGCACACGCCCACCACGATGATCCGGCCGCCGCGCGGCGCCTGCTTCATCAGCTGCGCGAGCATGCCCGGAACGCCGACGCACTCGAACAGCACCGCCTGCTTGGCACCCGCCGCACGGGCGAAGCACTCCATCGGGAGCTCGCTGCGCGGGTCGACGACGACGTGCGCGCCGAGCTTCGCCGCCTGCGCGCGGCGCGTCGGCGAGAGGTCCGAGGCCACGATCGGTTCGATGCGCCGGCGCTTCAGCGCCGCGATCACCGCGAGCCCGACCGGCCCGCAACCGATCACCAGCGGCGCCTCGCCGTTGCCGAGCCCCGCTTTCGCGACGGCGTGCTCCGCCACCGCGAGCGGCTCCGTCAGCGCCGCGGCTTCGGCCGGCAGCGCGTCGGGCACCCGTAACAACCACGGCTCGCCCAGCAGCATGCGCTCGCCGTAGCCACCCGGGAATTCATTCGAGTAGCCGACGCCCGCGATACGATCGCCCACCGGCACCATCGGCATCGAGCAGACGCGATCGCCGCGCTTCAGCTTGCGCTCGCAGCCGGGCCCGAAATCGAGGATCTCGGCGCAGAACTCGTGCCCCATCACGACGTCGCGCGAGAGGTCCATCACGAACGCCCAGGCGTCGATCTCGCGCGAGACGCGCGCCATCTGCTCGCCGTGTTTCAGCGCGTGCAGGTCCGAGCCGCAGATGCCGCAGGCGAGCGTCTTCACGAGCACCTGGCCGGGGCCGGGCACGGGATCCGCGACGTCGGCGGCGACGATTCGGCCAGAGCGCATGACGGCTGCGCGCATGGACATGCTCCTCGCGAAGTCTCGCGACTCTATCGCGCTCGGTGGACTGCGGAGGCGGCGGAGCGCCCATCGCTCACGGCGCGAATACCGCCGCCACGATCTCGTCCGCGATGGCGCGCAACGTGCGCTTCTTGGCGCCGGTGCGGGCGCGGATCGAGAGCGCGAGCATCCCGCTCGCGACGAGTTGACCGAGCGCCCGCGGGTCGCGGCGCTTCGCGATCTCACCGGCGGCTTGCGCGGAGCCCAGCCGCGCGATCCACGCACCGTCGATCTGGTCGAGCACGGCGGCGAGCTGCGCCTGCGCCAACGGCGAGACGCCTGCCTCCGCTGGCATCGTGCACGCGACGATGCAGCCGCGCGGGCCGTGCTTGCCCGTGACGCCGTCGATCATGGCGTCGAAGAAGCCGTTCAGCGCGTCCGCCAGCTTCGGCTCGGTGAGCGGCGCGAGGTACGACGCGCCGATCTTCGCGACGTAGTGATCGACGCTCGCGGCATAGAGCTGCTCTTTGTTCCCGAACGCGCCGTACAGGCTCGGGCGATTGATGTTCATCGCGGTCGTGAGCTCATCGAGCGAGGCATTGCCGTAGCCGCGGCGCCAGAACGTCTCGAGCGCGGCGTCGAGTGCGGCCTCGCGGTCGAACTCCACGGGCCGGCCGCGCTTGCGCGGCCTCGTCGTTTTTCGGGTTGACATGGCTTTGCTCAGTAATGTACCAATCGGTACATAATACGTCGCCCGCCAAGGAGTCTTCCGTGCAGCTCTACTACTCGCCCTTCGCTTGCTCTCTCGCGAGCCACATCACGGCGCGCGAGGCAGGTCTTCCGCTCGACCTCGAGGCGGTCGCGCTGGCGACCAAGCGCACTGCGTCCGGAGCGGACTTTCTCGCGGTGTCGCCCAAAGGTCAGGTGCCCACCCTGCGCCTCGACGACGGCGCGATCCTCACCGAGAACGCGGCGGTGCTCCAGTACCTCGCGGATTCCGTTCCGGCGTCGGGACTCCTGCCCGCGCCCGGCTCGCGCGAGCGCTACCGCGTGCTCGAGTGGCTGAACTATGTCGGCACCGAGATCCACAAGGGCTGCTTCTACGCGATGTTCTCGCCCGACGCGCCGCCCGAGGCGAAGGCATGGGCGCGCGGCCTGCTCGACAAGAAGCTCGCCTACGTCGCCTCCCAGCTCGCCGGCAAGGCCTTCGTCGCGGCGGACCGCTTCACGATCGCCGACGCGTACCTGACCTGGGCGCTCACCCTCGCGCAGAAGGTCGGCGCAGACCTCGGCGCCCATGCGGCGCTCGGCGCCTATCTCCAGAAGATGCACGCGCGGCCCGCGGTGCAGGCCGCGATCGCGGCGGAGGCGGCTGCCTCACAGCCGTCGCGCTGAGCCGGGCGCGGGGAACTGGGCCTTCGACGCGAGCGCGCGAGCCGCGGCCTCGCGAAGTCGATAATTTCGGCGCCTTATGAACGACCGCGCCGCCGCTCTGCCGTATCCCGAGGCCCCCGCGCAGGTGAGCTTCCCGGAGATCGAGACGCGCGTGGCCGCGCGCTGGCGCAAGGAGCGCACCTTCGAGCGCTCGATCGAGAGCCGGCCGGCGGGCGCGAACGGCGCCAACGAGTTCGTGTTCTACGACGGCCCGCCCTTCGCGAACGGCCTGCCCCACTTCGGTCACCTGCTGACCAGCTATGTGAAGGACGTGATCCCGCGTTATCAGACGCTGCGCGGGCGGCGCGTCGAGCGGCGCTTCGGCTGGGATTGCCACGGCCTGCCGGCCGAGATGGAAGCGGAGAAGGAATTAGGGGTCTCGGGCCGCGCGGCGATCCTCGAATACGGCATCGCGCGCTTCAACCAGCACTGCGAGCGCTCGGTGCTGAAGTACACCGAGCAGTGGCAAGAGACGATCACGCGCGCCGGCCGCTGGGTCGACTTCAAGAACGACTACAAGACGATGGACGCCTCCTACATGGAGAGCGTGATGTGGGCATTCAAGCGGCTCTTCGAGCTCGGGCACATCTACGAGGGCCTGCGCGTGCTGCCGTATTCGTGGGCCGCGCAGACGCCCGTCTCGAACTTCGAGACGCGCATGGACAACGCCACGCGCCCGAAGCAGGACCCGGCGATCACGGTGCGGTTTCGGCTGGAGCCGGCGAATCCGATCTCGCTCGACCTCGATCCCGAGCTGACCGAGCTCTGGGCATGGACGACAACGCCGTGGACATTGCCGTCGAACCTCGCGCTCGCGGTCGGGCCTAGCCTCGAATACGCGGTGTTTGCGCTGGGCAAGCGGAAGATCGTGCTCGGCGTGGAGTGCGCCGCGAAGTACGAGAAGGAGCTCGCCGGCGCAGAGCGCGTCGCGACACTCAGAGGCGTAGATCTCGTCGGCAGTCGATACTTCCCCCTCTTCCCGTACTTCGCGGGCGCCGACCCCAACGCATTCCAAGTGTTGAGCGCAGATTTCGTCGACGTGGCCGAGGGCACGGGCATCGTTCACATGGCACCCGGCTTCGGTGAGGACGATCTCGCTGTTTGCACTGCCGCGGGCATCGCGATCGTCGTGCCCGTGGACGACGCCGGGAAGTTCACCGGCTCCGTCTCCGACTGGGCCGGCGAGCACGTCTTCGACGCGAACCCGAAGATCATCCGCGCGCTGAAGGAACGCGGCGACCTGATCCGCCACGACACGATCCTCCACAACTACCCACACTGCTGGCGCACCGACACGCCGCTGATCTACCGCGCGATGTCGTCGTGGTTCGTGCGCGTCTCCGAGTTCAAGGACCGCCTGGTCGCGAACAACCAGAAGATCAACTGGATCCCCGGCCACGTGCGCGACGGCCTGTTCGGCAACTGGCTCGAGAACGCGCGCGACTGGTCGATCTCGCGCAATCGCTTCTGGGGCTCGCCGATCCCGGTGTGGAAGAGCGACAACCCCAAGAGCACGCGAATCGACGTGTACGGCAGCATCGCCGAGTTGGAGCGCGACTTCGGCGTGCCGGTGACGGATCTGCACCGCCCTGCGATCGACCAGCTCGTGCGCCCGGATCCAGACGATCCGACGGGAACGTTCATGATGCGCCGCATCCCCGACGTGATCGACTGCTGGTTCGAATCGGGCTCGATGCCGTATGCGCAGGTGCACTACCCGTTCGAGCGCAAGGACTGGTTCGAGCACCACTTCCCGGCCGACTTCATCGTCGAGTACGTCGCGCAGACGCGCGGTTGGTTCTACACGCTGCACGTGCTCGCGACCGCGCTCTTCGACCGGCCCGCGTTCAAGAACGTCATCTGCCACGGCGTCACGGTCGACGAGGAAGGCCAGAAGCTGAGCAAGCGGCTCCGTAACTACCCAGAGCCGGAAGAGGTCTTCGAGAAGCACGGCTCCGACGCGCTGCGCTGGTACCTGATGAGCTCGCCGATCCTGCGCGGCGGCGACCTCCGCGTCGAGAAGGACGGCAAGCCGATCGGCGACGCGGTGCGCGCGGTGCTGCTGCCGATGTGGAACGCCTGGCACTTCTTCTCGCTCTACGCGAACGCGGACGGCGTGACCGCGCGCGAGATCGCGAGCGCGACGAACGTGCTCGACCGCTACGCGCTCGCGAAGACGCGCGCGCTGGTCGAGGACGCGCAGCGCGCGCTCGACGCCTACGACATCGCCGGCGCGTGCCAGAGCGTCACCGCTCACCTCGACGCGCTCAACAACTGGTACATCCGGCGCAGCCGCCCGCGTTTCTGGGCGGCCGAGAAGAGCGCGGACAAGCAGGCCGCCTACGACACGCTCTACACCTGTCTGTGCGCGCTGATGCGCGTAGCGAGCCCCCTCGTTCCGTTCCTCACCGACGAGATCTACCGCGGCCTGACGGGCGCGAGCGTGCATCTCGCGGATTGGCCCGACGCCGGCGCCCTGCTCGCAGACGCCGCGCTCGTCGCCGACATGGATCGCGTGCGCGACGTCTGCGGGGTCGCGCACGCCATGCGCCGCGCGCAGAACGTGCGCGTGCGGCAGCCGCTGGCCGAGCTCACGATCGCCGGCCCGAACGCCGCGCGGCTCGCGGCCTTCACCTCGCTGATCGAGGACGAGGTGAACGTGAAGCGCGTGCGCAGCGAGTCGGCGATCGAGGCGTTCGCGAGCTTTCAGCTCTCCGTGAACGCGCGCGCGCTCGGGCCGCGGCTCGGGCAAGAAATGAAGACCGTGCTCGCGGCGGCGAAGCAAGGGCAGTGGACGCGCGGCGCGGACGGCGGCGTCACGGTCGCGGGCCACCAGCTCGTGGGCGAAGAGTTCACGCTGCGGCTGGTGCCGAAGCCGGGAGTCGCTTGTCAGGCGCTCGATTCGGGCGAGCTGATCGTCGTGCTCGATTTCACGCTGACGAAGGAGCTCGAGCAGGAAGGAATCGCGCGCACTCTCGTGCGCCTGATCGCGACTGAGCGGCGCGACAGGAAATTGGACGTCTCGGATCGCATCCGCGTATGGCTAGTTCTCGAACCCGCTGAGCGTGAAGCTGCTCATGCATTCAGTTCGTATATCTCTGAAAGCGTCCTGGCCATCGAGGTGAACCCCGACGTCGTTCTCGATCAGATCGATCAGCCTGACAGGCAGAACTACACGGATGCTCGGCTGGACACGCTGCACGCACACATCAAGATCGAGAAGGCGACTTAGGACCACGTGCACCTGCGCGCGCTCGGTAGGTCCTAGGAGAACAGCAGGCCGATCGACCAGATCACTGCCGGGAAGATCAATCGCCCCCCGAACAGGTACGCGAACATCATGCCGGCGATCGCGATGCCGGGCTGCATGAACGCCATGCGCAGCCGGCGCGCCGCCTCTTCGGGGAGAAAGAGCCCAATCGCGCCGCTGCCGTCGAGCGGCGGAATCGGGATCAGGTTGAAGAAGAACAGCACCGTGTTCAGCACGAACAGCAGCGACAGGATCATGCCCACGCTCGCCGCCATGCCGTCGCCGGTGAAGAGCCCGTGGAAGGTGCCGTCGCCAGGCACGAACACGCCGGCGTGCAGGCCCGTTCGTAACGACACGCCGACGATCACTGCGATCGTCAGGTTCGCGAGCGGGCCGGCGATCGCCATCCATGCGGCCTTCGTCGGATGGCGCAGCGACCAGGCGACGTTGTAGGGGACGCTCGCCCAGCCGATCATCCAGTTGAAATCGTTCGCGATGAACGAGACCAGCGGAATCAGGACCATGCCGAACGGCTCGCGCCGGATGTGCGGGATCGGATCGAGCGAGATCTGACCGCCGAGGTAGGCGGTCGAGTCTCCGCCTCGCCGTGCCGCCCAGGCATGCGCGGCTTCGTGTGCGGTCGCGGAGAAGACGAACACGGCGTACCACACGATGCCGCGAACCAGAATCTCAGCGTCCACCCAGCCCCCCGAATGCGGCGCGCATCATACCCATGCGCTCGCGCATCACTCGGCGTTCGCGCTCTCTTCGCTCGCTTCCGGTGGCACTCCGAGGTAGCGCGCGCGCGGCCGCAGCAGCTGCCCGCTCGCGTACTGCTCGAGCGCGTGCGCGCTCCAGCCCACGCTGCGGCCCACCGCGAACACGCCCGCGGCCGCGCCGAGCGGGAGCCCGAGCGCGGCGCGCAGCGCGACGATGCCGATGTCGACGTTCGGCCGCGGGCGCTGCGCGGCTTCCATCGCGCGCACGAGCGCCCGCACGCACTGCACCGCGCGCGCGCGCGGCGCGAGCGCTTCGGCCTCGGCCATCAGCACGAGCGCGCGCGGATCGGCGGTGTCGCGATAGAAGCCGTGCCCGAAGCCGGGCATGCGCTCGCCGCGGCGCGCGCGCTCGCGCATCACGCGCTCGGCGTCCGTCGGCCGCGCGATCTCCGCGATCAGCGCCTCGGCACGATCCGAGGCGGCGCCGTGCCGCGGGCCCGAGAACGCGGCGAGCCCCGCGAGCGCCGCGGCGTAGAGGTCCGCGCCGGTGGATGCGGCGACGCGTGCGGCGAAGGTCGAGGCGTTGAGCTCGTGGTCGGCGGAGAGCAACAGCCAGCGATCCAACGCCGCGATGGCGCGCGCGCGCGGGCGCACGCCATACGCGACCAGCACCGCGCGCGCGATGCTCGGTTCGCGCCAGGCGAGCGCCGCGCGCGCGGGCGCCGCGGGCAGCGCGAGCGCGCACGCGAGCAAGCGCGTGACGCGGCGCGCGCGCGGCAACGCCGCCTCGAGGCGGCGGTCGTGGCGATGCCGATCGTGGGCGCCGGCGAGCGCCAGGAGCGCGATCGCGCAGCTGGTGCGGCTTGCGTCCTCGGGCAGGAGGCGCGCGACGGCGCGGAAGTCCGGCGCATCGTCGGGCAGCGCCCAGCGCGTCGACGGATCGGGCAGCGCGCCCGTCCAGAGCAGCTCGCTGGCCGCCTCGAAGCTGACCCCGCGCTGCGCCAGCTCGACCGCGCCGAGCCCGCGATACGCGGGACCGCGCGGCGTCATCGCCGTGATCGCGGAATCGAGCACGGGCTCGCCCCAGGCGAGCGCGCGCGCCGCGGCGGCTCCGCGTTGCCGCGCGCGCAGGCCCTCGACGTCGCTGCGCAGGTAGCGGCGCGCGCGGCCGGCGTCGTCGCGCGCGAGCGAGCGCAGCAGGCCGCGGCTCACGTACGCGTACAGCGTCGGCAGCTTCACGTTCAGGTACTTCGCCGCCTCGGCGGCGGTCAGCTCGTCGCGCGCGCGCTCGGGAGCCATCGGGATCCTCTTCGAGTTGATTGATTGATCAAGATTTACAACCGCATTGATTCAACCGATCTTGGGAACGACGCGCAAGGCAGCGCCCGGCACGACGCGAGGAGACAGGCGAGATGACGCGAGCGAGCGAATCCGGCGCAGTGCGCGCGGCGGCGGCCTGAGCGGGCGCGAGCATGGAGCCGGCCGCGCAAGACCCGACGACGCTCGCGATCCTCTGCGTCACGGCTTTCTTCAGCGCGATCCTCTCCGCGATCGTCGGGATGGCCGGCGGCATGACGCTGCTGAGCGTGATGCTGATCTTCATGCCGCCGCTCGTCGCGATTCCGGTGCACGGCGCGATCCAGCTCGCTTCGAACTTCTCGCGCACGCTGATCCAGCGCGAGCACGCGCGCTACGACCTGCTCTGGCGCTATGGCCTGCCGCTACTGCCGATGGGCGCGCTCGGCCTGCTCGTGGCGCAGCGGCTGCCGGAGCGCGCGCTCGAGGCCGCGATCGGCGTTTTCGTGTTGGCGGCGACGTGGCGCCCGGCCTGGCTCGCGCTGGGCTCGCGCGCTGGCGCCAGCACGAACGCGCGTTTCACCGCGCTGGGCTTCGTCGCGGGCTTTCTCAACGTGACGATCGGCGCGACCGGCCCGCTGGTCGCGCCGTTCTTCCTGAATCTCGGCTTGCCGCGACAGGCCGTGATCGGCACGCAAGCGGGCGTCCAGGCGCTCGGGCACGTCGTGAAGATCCTGCTCTTCGCGGGCTTCGGCTTCGCCTTCCGCGAGCACGCGGCGCTGCTGCTCGCGGGCAGCGCCTGCGCGATCGCCGGCACCTTCGTCGGAAGCCGGCTGCTCGAGCGCATCTCGGAGCGCTGGTTCACGCGCCTCTACAAGAGTGTGCTGACGCTGCTCGCGCTGCAGCTGGTGCTCGGCGCGGTCCTCGGCGCGATCACCTCGCCGGCGTAGCCAGCGGCGAGGATTGATACGCCACGAGCTGACACGCATCGCCCGCGCGCAGCCAGGTCGCGTGGAAGCTGCTGCGCAGCGTGAGGTCGCGGCCCTGCGCGCTGACGCCGAGCGTCTGCTCGCCGCTCACCTCGCAGCCGCTGGCCTGGCACGCGTAGCGCTCCTCGTCGGCAACGATCGAGCGGTAGCGGAGCTCGCCGCTCGCGACGCGCCGCATCAGGCTCGCGCGGGAGTCGACTTCACCGTTCGAGTGGATGTACTGCGCGCCGTCGAGCATGAGCCGGCCGAGCGCGGGCGCGTCGGCGCCCACGAGCGCCGCGCGGCGCAGCATCTCGCAGCGGCGGAAGAAGGCCTCGTCGGCGCGCGCCGCGCTCCCCGCGAGCAGCGCGACCGCGGCGACCGCGACGGCGACCCACACGTGCGGGCGCGATCGAATCCTCCGCTGTCCTGCTCGCCCCCGCCGGAGGAAGGCCGAGTCGAAGTGCCGCTCTCCCGCGGAATCCGCGACCGGCGTCTCGCCGGTCCGCGGATTCCGCTTCTCCGAGTCCACGCGGCTCTTCGACTCGATCCCCTTCCAGGCGAGACCCTCGAGCTGCACGCCCCGGATCACCTTCTCGACGAAGGGGGCGAGGCGTGAGCCGAGGATCGTCGCCTGCATCGCGTCAGCCCTTGAGCTTGGCGATGAACGCCTGCTCTTCCGCGATGAAGCCCTTGAACGACGGCCGCGCGTGGATCCGCTCGACGAAGCTCGCGAGCCGCGGGTACTTCGCGCGGTCGATCGTTCCGCCACCGTGCTGGTAGTTCACGAACGGCGAAGCCGTCGAGATGTCGGCGAGCGAGAAGCGGTTGCCGACGAGGTACTCGCTGTCGCCGATCTGACCCTCGAGGTATTCGAACACGGGCGGAATCGCCTCGCTCGCCGCCTTCGCGACTTGCGACTCGTCGCCGGGCTTCTTCATGAACAACGGAAACAGCACGCGCTGCTGGAAGTACGGCACCACCGCCTGCACCAGCGCGCTGTCGGCGTACTCCTCGTACCAGACGGTGCGCGCCGCCTGATAAGCGTCCGCGGAGATCAGCGGCGGATTCGGGTGCTGCCGCTCGAGGTAGACGACGATCGCCGACGAATCGGGGATCACCCGGTCGCCGTCGGTGAGCGTCGGGATCTTCCCGAGCGGGTGGAGCTTGCGGTACTCGGGGTTCGGCCCGAACGGGGTGAGCTGCTCGTGCTCGAAGGCGAGGCCCTTCTCGGTGAGCGCGACGCGCACCTTGCGCACGAACGGGGAGAGGCCGGCGCCGATCAGTTTGAGTGCCATCTGAGATTCCTTTCAGGGTCGGTTGTTGGGCGCGGAGGACATCGAGAAGAGCGCGGGCAGGTCGTCGAGCGCGCGCGCGTCGCCTGCGATCGTGATCTGGCCGGTGCGCGCGAGGTCCGCCGCACGCGACGCGCCGCTCATCAGCGCGATCAGCAGCGCCGCCGGCGCGGAGATGCTGGCATCCACCGCGCGGCTCGCGTCCGCGAGGTGCGTGCCGCCGGGGCCGCCGGCCACCTTGAAGCGCGCTTCGGGTGCTGCACCCTGGGCGCGCGCGTGCAGCTCGAAAGCGCGCGCCGGCGTCGCGTGGGTCGCGGCGAACATCCCCGCCGCGAGCTGCGTCCACGCGGGCTCGATGTGGTCGCCGCGCTTGCGCGCGCCCATCCAGTGCAGGCCCCAGCGCGCCAGCTCGCCGAGGATCGGGCGCAGGCCGTCGCCGTGCGGAGTCAGCGCGTACACGTCGCGCGCCGCGGGCGGCGGCAGCGCTCGGCGCTCGATCACGCCGCTCGCCTCGAGCTCCGCGAGCCGAGCCGCGAGCACCGAGCTGCTCACTCCGGCGAGCTTGCGCTTCAGGTCCGCGAAGCGCTGTGGCCCGAGCAACAGCTCGCGGGCGATCAGCAGGTTCCAGCGATGCCCGAGCACTTCGGCGGCGCGCGCCAGCGGGCAGAACTGGTCGTAACGGAAGCCGGGCATCGGGGCGGCCATGCTACGACGAGTGCGAAGTTAGAAGCAAATGCTTCCTTTTTGCGCGAGCGGCCGCTGGAGCGCGAGCTTCAGTTGACGCCGTGGCTGGCGACGAGCATCGCCGGGTCGATGCCGAGGCTGCGGATCGCCTGCTCCCAGCGCGCCTCGATCGGCGTCTCGAACACGATTGCCGCGCTCGCCGGCACGATCAGCCAGGCGCCCGCCGCGATCTCGGCCTCGAGCTGCCCGGCTCCCCAACCCGCGTAGCCGAGGAACACCCGCGCCGTGAGCAGCGGACCCTCGGCGACGCGCAGCAGCGCCTCGCGCGAGCGCGCCCAGTGCAGCCCGGGAACCAGTGCGGAGGCTTCGATGCCCGAAGCGGCCGCGTCGTCGAGCAGCAGCCAGCCGCTGTCTTGCCCGACGGGCCCGCCCCAGCCGACGCGCGCGCGCGCGTCGCCGAGCCAGCGCATGCTCTGCGTCTTGCACAGCTCCGCGATCGGCACGTCGGTCATGCGATTCACGATCAGGCCGAGCGCGCCCTGCTCGGGATCGTGCTCGAGCATCAGCACCACGCTGCGGTGAAAGTTCGGATCGACGAGCGTGTCGAGCGCGACGAGGAACGCCGGGGCGAGCTCGGATGCGGCGGCCATCGCGCGAGGATACGCGCGCGCTCGCCGCACGGGCACGGCCTACGCTTCACCCGTGCGCCCGCGCATCGCGCTCACATTGGCTGGACTCGCCGCGCTCGCGGCGCCGCTGCTGCCGCTGCTCGCGCGCGGCCAGATCTCGGCCTCCGACGCCGCGCTCTGGCAAACCCTCGCGACGCAGCTCTGCTGGTGTGGGCTGGCCCTGCTGTTCGCGCTGCAGGTGGGCGGTTCCGTGCGCGAGCGCCTCGGCTTGCTGCGGGGCGGACTCTCGGCGCCGCGCCTCCTGCTGGGCGCCCTCGGCACGCTCGCGCTCTCCGGCGCGCTGCAGTTCGCCGTCGACGCGCTCGGCCTGCTCCCGGGTAGCTCGCTCGAGCGTCTCGACTCGCTGGCGAGCGCCTCCGCACCGAGCAGCCCGTGGCTGGCGCTCGCCGCGCTCGGAATCGCGCCCGGCCTCGGCGAGGAGCTGCTCTTCCGCGGCGCGATCCAGCGCAGCCTCGGCCGCGCGCTCGGTGCGTGGTGCGTACCGATCGCCGCGCTCGCATTTGCCGCGCTGCATGCCGATCCGGTGCAGTCGCCCGCTGCTTTCGCCCTCGGCTGTTACCTGGGCGCCCTCGGCTGGGTGGCGGCCAGCAGCTGGCTGCCGATCGCGTGCCACATCGCCAACAACTGCGCCGCGCTCGCGCCGCAGCTGAGCTCCGCTGCGAGCGCGCTCCTGCCCAGGCCCGGGAGCTGGATGCAAGCCGCGGTCTGGCTCGTCGTCTCGTCTCTCGCGCTGGGATGGATGTTCTTTTCGCAGCGATCGGCGTCCCGCAGCGGCGCCGCTTCAGGCTGACTGCTGCCGCGCCGAAACGAAGCGCGGGGGAATGAAGCCGTTGCAGCCCGCCCTTCTCGTGATCGATGACGGAGAGCTGAGCGACCTGGTCACTCTGCTGAACGAGCTCGGTCTCGAGTTCGCGCACCTGCGTGGCTCCGCGATTCCCGCGCAGCTCTCGCCGCCCGATCGCGTGGTGATCACGACGCCGCGGCGCGCGATGCTCACGAAGGATTGGCCGCGCTCGGAGCCCTTCCGCATCGCGGTCGTCACCGAGGATTCGAACACGCTGCGCGCAATGCTGCGCCGCGTCGGCTTCGACTTGTTACTACGGCGCCCGGTGCACCCCGTCGCGCTGCGGCTCGTGATCCTGCGCGCGCTCTACGGCGGCGAGGAGAAGCGCCGCGAGGAGCGCGTGGCGATCGGCCTCGACGTGCAGTTCCGCACCGGCTTCTGGCGCAAGAAAGCGCTGCTCGCGGACATCTCGCAGCGCGGTTGCCGCTTGCTCGCGGATCAGGCGCTGCCCGCCGGCACGCGCGTGAACCTGCCGCTCCCGCGCGAAATCTCGGCGGACGGCCTGACGCTGCCCTGCAAGGTGGTGCGCGTTGCTGCCAAGCCGGAGGAAGACGGCCGCATCGAGCTCGGGCTCGCCTTCGAGAACCTGCCGAAAGAGAAGCTCGCCGAGCTGCGCGCCCTGATGAAGCAGCTGTCCGACGCCGTGGGCATGGAGGAAGGGCGCGTATTCGGCGTGAAGGCGCGCCCAACTTCGGCTCCGGCGGCCAAGCCCGCTCCCAGCGCTGCCGCCGCGCCGCGCATGAAGCCTGCAGCGCCGCTGCGCCTGCCCTCACCGCCGAAGGCGCTCCCGCCACCGCCGCGTCCGGCGCAAGCCACGGCGCCCGCCGCGCCCGCTGCCGCCGCGCCTCGCAAGGCGCCCTCCGCCGCAGCGGCTCCGGCAGCGCCCGCGGCCTCCGCGAGCCAGGAATCGGCGGAGCGCCGCAAGCAGCCGCGCGCCGCGTTCGATCGCAAGATCGAACGCCTCGACGACGAGGCCAACTCCGTGCTGTTCGGCCGCGATCTCTCGCTCGGCGGCATGCGCATCGACTACCACCCGAGGGTGCAGGTGGGCGACGTGCTCGAGCTCGCCGTCTACGCGTCGGCGCGCGAGGAGCCAATCATCGTGAAGGCGCGCGTCGGCCACGACGCCGGCGACGGCCTCGGCGTCGTGTTCGAGGGGCTCCCGGCAGACGTTGGCGCACGCCTCGAGAAGGTCGTGGCGCGCTTGCCCAGCGTCGAGTCGCTCC
The DNA here is from genome assembly GCA_036560185.1 of Myxococcota bacterium. Classification (GTDB taxonomy): domain Bacteria; phylum Myxococcota_A; class UBA9160; order UBA9160; family UBA6930; genus VGRF01. Next base: position 19,051 of record DATBRS010000202.1, on the reverse strand, counting down.
AGGGCGGCGAGGCGGCCGGCGTCGGCAGCGTCGTCTCGCGCGTGTTATCAGGGTTTCGGCGCGAGGACTGAGTCGCCCGCAGCGTGGCTTGCGAGCGCGCTCCCGCGCCGATGCGTCGCCAAGCGGTCGACGGCGTCCGCGCTGCAGCGGCCCGCCGGGCAGAACGCGGCGCGGAAGACCTGCGCAGCCAACTGGCTCCCGCTCGTCCACCAGCGCGGGCCCTGCACCGTGACGGTCGCGATCGCGAGCCGCGGATGCTCGGCCGGCGCGACGCCGGCGAACCACTCGTAGCGGCCGGCGGGGTTCGTGCCCGTGAGGCTGCCCGTCTTGCCCGCGACCGCGATGCCGGGCAGCAGCGGCCTGCCGCGCGGGCGGAAGGCGCGGCGCGCGGTGCCGCGCTCGGTCGTCTCGCGCAGCAGCACGCGCAGCTGGCGCGCGAGCGACTCCGACAGCACGACGCGCTCGCGCGCCGCGCTCGTGACCTCGAGCGCCTCGCCGTCTGCGTCGTAGGCGGAGTCGATCCAGTGCGGCTCGAGCAGCCGCCCGTGCGCGAGGGTCCCGGCCAGCTGCACCGCGTGCAGCGGCGTGATCATCAGGCCGTCGAGCCCGCAGCCGAGCCGGCCGAGCTTGTACAGATCCGTGCCGGGATCCTTGACGTCGCCCGGCGGATGGTCGGGCGCGGGCGGCGAGAGCAGGCCGAAGCGATCGATCGCGTCGAGCATTCCGCGCGCGCCGACGCGATGCACCGCCCACTGCGCGAAGCACTGGTTGTTGGAGGTCGCGAGTGCGCGCTCGAGCGTGATCTCGGCGCCGCGCTTCGGAGGGTTCACGCGCGCGGGCGTGAGCACGTACGGGCTGCCAGCGAAGCGGCAGCTGCTGTGCGCCAGCGAGGGCGCGGCGTCGAGTGCCGCAGCCGCCGTCACGACCTTCACCAGCGACGCCGCGGGATAGGCACGATCTGGCGGGAACGTCGCGGGGTCGGTCGAGACGTAGGCAGCGAGCGCGCCCGTCTCGAGATCCATCACGACGATGTGGGCGCGCGCGACGTGCCCTTGTTCGACGATGCGCCAGATCGCGCGCGTCAGCTCGGGATCGAGCGAGTAGCGCAGGCGGACGCTCTCGTGGTCGGCGAGCGCGAAGGTGCGCTCGAAGCTGCCGGCGCTCTCGGCGAGCGCGCGTACGGCGGCGCGGCTGGTCGGCGCGGAGAGCGCGTCCGGCGGCAGCGCCGCGCGCCGCGGCTGCGGCGCGGGCGGGCTCGAGACGGGAGGCAGGGCAGACGGGGCGGAGCCATTGCCGCCGGGCGGGAGCGCCGCGGCTGCGTGCTGCGCCGGCACCTCGATCGCCGGCAGCAGCGGCGGCGCCGCGGCCGACTTCGCGCTCGGAGCCGAGAGCAGCGCGACGATCGCGAGCGGCAGGCCGCCGCAGATCGCGGCGATCGTCAGCCGGCCTCGCATGCGCATGCGCGGCCGCTGCGCTCTCGCGTCCCCCATCGCCATCGCGGCTCCATCGCCTCCTACCACTGCAGCGGCGTTCTCGCTCGTTCAGCACCGCGTGCGCATGGGGGCAGCGCACACGGCAACAGCGACACTCTTCGAGCTAGACCTGAATGACCTTGATCACTTCGGGAATTTCTTCGCGAAGGCGGCCTTCGATACCGAAGCGCAAAGTGGCTGTCGAGCTGGGGCAGCCGACGCACGAGCCCTGCAGCACGACTTCGACGACGCCGTCGTGGAAGCCCGCGAACACGACGTCGCCGCCGTCGCGCGCGACCGCCGGCCGCACCTCGTTCTCGAGGATCTGCTTGATGCGCGCGACGACTCCGCTCTCTTCCACGCGGTCGGCCGCCGAGAACGCGGGGCCGAGCGCCGCCTCGCCGGCGGCCGCGAACGCCTTCAGCACGTCCACGATCGGCTGCGCGAGATCGGTCCACTCGCGCGCCGCGCTCTTCGTGACGGTGACGAAGCCCGGCGCGAGGAACACGCCGATCACGTCCGGAACGGCGAACAGGCGGGCGGCGAGCGGCGATACGTCCGGACCCACGGGCTGCTGGAAGTTCGCAGTCACGCCAGGCGGCGTGATCTCCTTCGAGAGCACCCACTTCAACGACTGCGGGTTCGGCGTTCGTTCGGCGTGGAAGCGGAAGTCGAGTCCGAGTGACATGGGCGCAGCGTAGCCGCGCTGCGGCGCTGCGGGCGGCCGCTAGCAAGCGAAGCGCGCAGCGAGGAGGAGTCTTCGGAGCCGAGCGGAGCCGGACAGTGGCCTCGGGGTGCGCTGGACCCTCGGTGTGGGGTGATCGCGCATCCCGAGTCGGTCTCCTAGGCGAAGACGCGGGCCTCGAAGTCGGTGAGCTCGCACACGAGAAAGCCGCGGGCCTGCGCGATGCGCCGCTCGCGCGCGCCGTTGTAGCCCCAGGCCGCGAGCACGCAGCGCGCGCCGAGCGCCGCCACGTCTTCGAGGTGATTCACCTTGTCGTCGACGAAGGTGACCTCGCTCGGCGCGGCGCCCGCGCGCTCGGCGACGCGCCGCACGTGCTCGCGCTTCGAGACGTCTACGTCCTTGTCGAGCACCGCGTCCTCCGGGAACAGATCTGCGATGCCGTAGTGCGCGAGCAGCGCGCGCACCGAGCGGCGGTCCTTCGCGGTGGCGATCGCGAGCTGCGTCTCGCCCGCGCGCCGGCGCAGCAGCTCGCAGATGCCCGGATAGGCGCGCATGTGCGCGTGCCACTGCGCCGGGTCGCGCCGCATCCACGCGGCGCGCTCGCGATAGAACTGCTTGTGGAACGCGCGCAACTCGCCGGCGTCGAGTTCGCCGCGAAACGCGTCGTAGGCCGCTTGATCCGCGAGCGCGCGCCCGCGATCGATCGCGCTGAGCGCGATCGCGTAGTCCTCGGCGCGATTGCCGAGCGGCATCAGCGCGACGAACTCCGCGAACAGCTCCTCGTCGAGCTCGTTGCGCGCGAAGCCCGGGGCGAGCACGCGGCGGAACGTGCGCACCGCGACCACGAACGCCTCGCGCGCCGAGTCGCAGATCACGCCGTCGAAATCGAGGGCCAGCGCGCGCATCTCGGCCTCACCGGTAGGCGGCCGCTCCCGCCGTCGCAAGCGATCGGCGGGACGCGCGCGTGCCAGGATAGAGTGAGGATCCCGCACCGAGGACCCCGCCGATGTCCCTCACGCTCTCCTGCGCCTTCGCGACCTCGAACGCCAGCCATGAGCACGCGCGCGTCGCGGAGTCTCTCGGCTATCGCCGCGCCTGGTTCTACGATTCGCCCGCGCTCTATCCCGACGTCTGGGTGCAGCTGTGCAGAGCGGCCGAGCGCACGCAGCGCATCGGGCTCGGTCCCGCGGTGCTGGTGCCGAGCCTGCGCCACCCGATGACCAACGCCGCCGCGATCGCCACGCTCGCTTCGCTCGCGGGCGCCGATCGCGTCGCCGTTGCGATCGGCTCGGGCTTCACGGGCCGCCTCACCCTCGGACAGCGCCCGCTGCCGTGGCGACTCGTCTCGGAGTATGTGCGCGCGCTGCGCGGCTTGTTGCGGGGCGAGACGGTCGAGTGGGAGGGGCGCGCGATCCAGATGCTCCACCCGGACGGCTACGCCGCGTCGCGTCCGCTCGACGTGCCGTTCGTGATCGCGGCCGCGGGGCCGAAGGGCATCGCCGCCGCGCGCGAGCTCGGCGACGGCGTGTTCGGCTCGGCGCCGATCGGCGGCTTCGCGTGGAGCGTGCTGCTCGCCTTCGGCACGGTGCTGGCGCCGGGCGAGAGCGCGGGCTCCGAGCGCGCGCTCGCGGCAGCCGGCCACGCGGCGGCGGTGCTGCTGCACTGGGGCATCGAGCATGGCCAGCTCGGCGCGGTGCCGAATGGCGCGGAGTGGGCGGCGGTCTACGAGCGCGTGCCCGAGGCCACGCGGCACCTGGCGCTGCACGACCAGCACCTGATCGCGGTGAACGCGCGCGACCGGGCGTTCGTGACGGGCGATCTGCTCGCGAAGCAAGGCCTCGCCCTCGATCGCGCCGGCTGGCGCGCGAAGCTGGCTGCGCTCGAGGCGCAAGGCGTCACCGAGATCGCCTACCAGCCCGCCGGCCCACACATCCCGCGTGAGCTCGAGGCGCTGGCAGAGGCCGCGCGATGAGCTGGCAGCCGGAGCTCGACGAGATCGCGCGCCGGACCGAGCTCGCCAAGCAGATGGGCGGCGAAGAGCGCGTCGCGCGCGCCCGCGCCGCCGGGCGCCTGCCGGTACGCGAGCGCATCGACTTGTTACTGGACGCCGGCAGCTTCCACGAGACCGGCGCGCTCGCGGGCAAGGCGGAGTACGACGAGCAGGGGCGCATGAAGAGCTTCACGCCCTCCAATTTCGTGACGGGCCGCGGGCGCATCGACGGGCGCGCCGTCGTGGTCGGCGCCGACGATTTCACGGTGCGCGGCGGCGCGGCGGACGGCACCGTCGGCAACAAGATGGGCTGGTCGGAGAAGGCGGCGCGCGAGCTGCGCCTGCCGATCGTGCGCTTGGTCGACGGCACGGGGGGCGGCGGCAGCGTCAAGACCAACGCGACCATCAAGCGCTCGTACGTTCCCGCGAATCCCGATTTCGACGTGCTCGTCGACGCGATGGCGAGCGTGCCGGTGGTGGCCGCGGCGCTCGGGCCCGTCGCGGGGCTCGGCGCCGCGCGCGTCGCGGCCTCGCACTTCTCGGTGATGGTGAAGGGCACGAGCCAGCTGTTCGTGGCCGGCCCGCCGGTGGTGCGCCGCGCGTTCGGCCGCGACGTGACGAAGGAGGCGCTCGGCGGCTCGCACATCCACGCGCACGAGAGCGGCGCGGTCGACAACGAGGCCGCGTCCGAGGCGGACGCGCTCGCCCAGATCCGGCGCTTCCTCTCGTATCTGCCGAGCTCGGTGTGGGAGGCGCCGCCGCGCACAGCTGCCACGGACGACCCGGAGCGGCGCGACGAGGCGCTGCTCTCGTTCATCCCGCGCGACCGGCGCAAGACCTTCGACGTGCGCAAGCTGCTCGCGATCGTGCTCGACCGCGATTCCTTCTTCGAGATCGGACGTTATTACGGGCGTCCGCTCGCGGTCGGGCTCGCGCGCATCGACGGCATCCCCGTCGGCGTGATGGCGAACGACAATCGCCACGCCGCAGGCTCGATCGACGCGGACGCCTCCGAGAAGATGACCCGCTTCGTCGACCTGTGTGACACGTTCCGCCTGCCGGTCGTGAACTTCGTCGACAACCCCGGCTTCCTGGTCGGCACCGAGGCGGAGCGCGCGGGCACGATCCGCAAGGGCGTGCGCGCGCTGATGGCCGTGTTCCAGGCGAGCGTGCCGTGGTGCTCGATCATCCTGCGCAAGGCGTACGGCGTCGCGGGGGCGGGACACAGCAACCACACGCGCGGGCACCTGCGCTACGCGTGGCCCTCGGGCGAGTGGGGATCGCTGCCGATCGAGGGCGGCGTCGAGGCGGCGTACCGGCGGCAGCTCGAAGCGTCGCCGGATCCCGAGAAGCTGCGCGCGGAGCTGGAGGCGAACCTCGCGTCGCTGCGCGACCCGCTGCTGACGGCGGAGGTGTTCGGGGTCGAAGAGATCATCGATCCGAGGGAGACGCGACGCCTGCTGGTGGAGTTCGCGCGGCGCGCGTACGAAATCGTTCGCGACGAGCGGGGCGTGAAGCTGCGCGGGATGCGGCCCTGACGTGTGGCGTTCGCGCGGGCAGCGCGCGCGGAGGCGGGGCGGGGGCTGCGGCGAATGCCTCGCACGTTCCTGCGCGGTGTATCGATGCGCGGAGCGCCCAAGCCCTCCGGTGTCGGGGCTAGGCCTGCTCCGGTTGATTTCGCCTCCGCCCCCGCCCCGCCCCCGCGCGCTCTTGCTCGGGCTTGCCACCGCACGTGGCCGCGTTGAAGTTTGTTACTGGGAATCCGCGGCGAGCGTCTCTTCGACTTGTTGGGGAGGCATCGGGCGGCCGAGGAAGTAGCCCTGCAGGAGTTGGCAGCGTTCGGCGCGCAGGAAGTCGGCTTGGGCTTCGTCCTCGACGCCCTCGGCGACGACGGTGAGGCCGAGGCGGTAGGCGATGCCGATCACGGCGGCGATCACGGCGCGGGCGTGGTCGTCCGTCTCGATGCAACGCACGAACGAGCGGTCGATCTTGAGCGCGTCGATCGGCAGCCGCATCAGGTTGGAGAGCGTCGAGAAGCCGGTGCCGAAGTCGTCGAGCGCGATGCGCACGCCCATGCGGCGCAGCGCGCCGAGCGTCTCGGCCGCAGCGCCGAGATCGTCCACGAACGCGCTCTCGGTGATCTCCAGCTCGAGGCGCTGCGGCGGCAGCCCGCTGCTGGCGAGCGCCGCGCGCACGGATTCGACGAGCGCTCCGCTGCGCAGCTGATGGCTCGAGACGTTCACCGCGACGCGCAGCGGCGAGCTGCCGGCGCTCCAGGGCAGCGCCGTGCTGCACGCCGCGTTCAGCACCCATTGGCCGAGCGGGAGGATGAGGCCGGTGTCCTCCGCGATCGGAATGAACTCCGCAGGCGGAATCAACGCGCCGTTCGCTCCGCGCATGCGCACGAGCGCCTCGACGCCTTGCCAGCGGTCGTCCGCGGTGCCGATCTGCGGTTGATACTCGAGCAGCAGCCCGTCGCCGGTCTCGAGCGCGGTGCGGAGCAAGCGCTCGATCTCGAGCGAGCGCGCTGCCTCCGAAGAGAGCTGCGAGCTGTAGAAGCGGTACTGGCCGCGCTGCGTGCGCTTGGCCTGCTGCATCGCCGTGACCGCGTTCTGCGCGAGCCGGCTCGCGTCGAGGCCGTCGTCGGGATAGAGCGCGATGCCGGCGGTCGCGGAGAGCTCGACGCGCTCGTCCCCCTGCGTGACCGGCCGGCTGGTCGCGCGCAGCAGCCGGCGCGCGAAGCCCTCGACCTGGGCGACGTTCGCGATGCCGCCGACGGCGATCATGAACTCGTCGCCCGCGAGCCGCGATGCGACCGGCTCGCCGGCCTCGCTCAGCTCCTCGGCGCTGCGCGCGCAGGAGGCGATGCGCTTCGCGGTCCGGCGTAACAACTCGTCGGCGAACGACTGCCCGTACGCGTCGTTGATGCGGCGGAAGCGGTCGAGCCCGAGCGCCACGACGGCGACCAGCTCGCCCTTCTCGCGGCCCTGCGCGATCGCGCGCTCGAGCGACTCGAACAGGAACGCGCGGTTGGGCAGCGCGGTGAGCGCGTCGTAGTTCGAGAGGCGGTGGATGCGCTCCTCGCTCTCGCGCCGCAGCGTCACGTCCTGCACCGTGCCATGCAGCAGGCCCTCGCCCGCGACGTCCCACTGCAGCTCGCCGCGCAGATGCACGATGCGCTCGCCGCCGCCGCTCGCGACCACGCGGTGCTCGCTGTCGAGCGGCGTGCCCTCGGCCGCGGTGGTCGCGAACGCCTTCTCGACCTCCGCCGCGTCGGCCGGATGCACGCAGGCCAGGTAGCGCGCGAAGCCGACGTTCCCGCCCTCGCTGGGCGCGAGCTTCACCACGCGCTCGGCGTGCTCGGACCAGAACAGCGTCCCCGTCTCGGGCTCCCACTGCCAGCTGCCGATACGCGCGATGCGATGCGCGTCGGCGAGCGAGGCGCGGCTGTGCTCGAGCTCCATCAACGTGTTGCGCAGCTCTTGTTGGGTCTCGTTCGAGCGCACGAGGAAGCGTGCGCGGTAGGCGAGCAGCTGCGCGTCCACGGGCTTGCGCAGCACGTCGCTCGCGCCGGCCGCGAACGCGCGCTCGATCAAGCCGGGACGATCGAGCCGGGTCGTGAGCACGATCGCCGCGCCCGCGCCGGAGGGCAGATGCCGAATCGCCTCGCACAGCGAGATGCCGTCGCGCCCCGGCAGCTCGGCATCGAGGATCACGAGCGCCGGGCGCAGGCGCGGCAGCTGAACCAGCGCGCTGCCGGCGTCGGCCACGTCCACGACCTCGAAGTCCGCGGCGCGCAGCGCGCGCGCGGCGAGCGTGCGAGCGCCGACGTCCGCATCGATGACGAGAGCGCGGGGCGCAGCGCGTGCGTCACGCATGCCTCCGCCTCCGCTCAACGCTCGCGAGCCCGAGAACTCTCAACGGCTGGCCTCTCCCCGATCGCGCGCCTGGCGCACAACGAGCCAGAACGTTGGTTCGGCCCGGCAGGCAGGGGGCTGAAGCGTCGAGTTGCGCGCTGCCGCAGGGGGGCCGCGCTGGGCTCAGCAGGGGCGTCTTTTCGCGATCGGGGTCACGCTCCAGGGCTCCGACCAGCGCCCCGGTCACCGCCCGATCAGCCGCCCTCGCGCTCGCTCTGCCGATCGCCGCCGCGGTTCAGGATCTCGGCGGGGAACGCTTCGACGAGCAGGTCGACGACATCGCGCACCGACACCACGCCGATGGGCCGGCCGCTCGTGTCGATCAAGGGGACGTGGCGAAAGCCGCCGATGCTCATCAGGCGCAGCACGTCGGCGACGCTGCCGTCCTCGCCGAGGCACTCCGGATCCGGCGTCATGACTTGCTCGAGCGGCAGCGTCGCGGGGTTACGTCCACCGTCGATGATGCGGAACAAGAGATCGCGCTCGGTGAAGATTCCGACCACGCGCGTGGTGTCGCTGCCGTCCTCGGTGACGAGTACGACGCCGCGATGCTCCTTCTGCATCGCGCGCACCGCGTCGGTCACGGAATCCTCGCGGCCGAGAATGCGCGCGCGCCGCGCCTGCAGCACCGCGGCGGGCGCCTCGAGCAGCGTCGCGTCGAAGGCACGCGGCCGCTCGGCGTCGAAATAGGCTTCATCTCGATCGACGATCGCATCGAAGTCGTCGCGCTCGATTTCCATGGGGGGCTCCTCGCGAGACGAAGCCAATCCTACACCGGAGCGATGGCGGCCCGTGTGACTGTTCGCACGCGATCCGACGGAGCGGGCACCGTCGCGCCGGTTTCGGCACGGCATGCGGCGCGTCAGCCGACGTTCGGTTCGGGCGCCCGGAACGCGACGTGCGGTGCGAGGGCGACACCGAAAAGTGCCGCGAGGCGCGCCAAGAACTGTTTCACGTCCGGGTCGAGCTCGTCGTCGCGCATCGCGCGGGCGACGCGGCCCCAGGGAATGCGCCGGCCGTTCGTCGCCAGGCGGCGCTTGGCGTCGAGCTCGCGCCAGCCGCGCTCGTCGCCGGCCGCGGGCAGCTCGGCGGCGAGCGCCCGCAGCGCGCGCGGCTCGACGCCGCGCAGCACGCGGCCGAGCACGGCGGGCACGAGCAGGTAGCTCTCGATGTGGCGGCGGCTCCACACGAACAGCTCGAGCCCTTCGCCGGCGGCCTCGGGTGGCGTCCGCTCGTGATCGCGATCGAGCACGCACAGCCCGCGCGCCTCGGCGTCCTCGGCGCGCGCCTCGGCGAGATGCTCGCGCGCGCGCGCCGGCTGGCGACCTCCGAGGATCACGGTGGACTCGCGCACGCACTCCGCGAGGCGACGGGAGGCGCGCTGCGCCCAGCCTTCGATGATCTCTCGGTCGCGCGCGCCTTCGACGTAGAGGAACGCGCGCGGCTCGCGACTCGATGGGCGGAGCGCTCGCGCGGGTGAGGTGCGGCTGGACACGGTCGCCTTCGAGGAGGGCAGCGGGAACGCGCGCAGCGTAGGGCAGATTTCCGCGCTCGCAGCGCTCAGCCGCGGGCGCTCGCGTGCGCGTGGCGCACGAACAGCGCGTAGACCGGGAGGCCGAGCGCGATCAACCCGAGCCCCGCGAGCGCCCGCCCCGGCGTCGCGATCAGCGTGCTCGTCACGAGCCAAGCCGTCGCGAGCACGTAGAGCGCGGGCACGAACGGGTAGCCCCACGCGCGGACCGGGCGCGGCGCCTCGGGCTGCGACCGTCGCAGCACGAAGATCGCGCCGACCGCGAGCGCTTGGAACGCCAGACCGCCGAAGATCGTGTAGTCGGTGAGCACATCGAAGGAGCCGGAGAGCGCGAGCACGCACGCCCACGCGCCCTGCACGAGCACGGCGACCCACGGCGCGCCGCGCGCGGAGACGGCGCCGAACGCCCGAGGCAACAGCGCCTCGTGGGCCAGCGCATACGGCACGCGCGCGCCCGTGAGCATCGAGACGTGCAGCGATCCGAACGAGGAGGCGAGCAGGCCGGCGGCCATGACGGCCGCGGCCGCTCCGCCGAACACGCGCACCATCACCTCGCGCGCGACCGACGAGTCGCGCGAAACGGCCATCAGCTCGGCCGGCGTAAGCACGACGAAGTACGCCGCGTTCGCGATCAGGTAGAGGGCGACGATCGCGCCGATGCCCAGCACGAGCGCGCGCGGCAGCGTGCGGCTGGGATCGCGCAGCTCGTCGCCCAGCAAGGTGAGGTTGCCCCAGCCGCTGTAGCCCCAGAGCGCGCCGATCACGGCGGCGCCGAAGCCGGCCGCGCCCAGCCGCGCGCTGGCGGGAACGTCGGCGCACGCCTCGCCCGCGCTGGCGACCGCCGAGCCGAGCGCGCCGCTCAGCGAGGCGCGAAACGCAGCGAGCGCAATGCCGGCGATCAGCGCCACCTTGACGACGGTGAGCGCCGTCGCGACCGCGCCGTTGCTGCGCACCGAGGCGAGGTTGATCGCGGTCCCTAGGCCGATCGCCGCGAGCGCGATGGCTTGCGCCCCGGGTGCCGACAGCGCGCCGCCGCTGAGGTCGTTCGCGAAGATCGCGAACGCGACGGCGAGCGCGGCCTGCGAGCCCGCCTTGCCGACGAGGATCTGCATCCAGCCGTACAGGAAGGCGACGGCCCTGCCGTAGGCCGCGCGCAGGAAGTGCATCTCGCCTCCGGCACGCGGGAACATCGCGCCGAGCTCGCCGAAGGTGATCGCGCCGGCGAGCGTGAACAGCCCGCCGACCGCCCACGCCGCGAGCACGAGGCTCGGAGCTCCGACGTTGCAGGTCATCACGCGCGCCTTCACGAACACGCCCGTACCGATGACCTGGGCGAGGATGACCGCGACCGCGGCGGCGAGCGTGAGATCGCGCGCGAGGCCGCGCGGCGCGGCGCTCACGCGCGCGCCGCATCGGGCGCGATCGCGTGCAGGACGGCGAGCGCTTCGAGGTGCGGCGTCTGCGGGAAGAGATCGAAACCCTGACAACTCGCGAGCCGGTAGCCGCTCGCCAGCAGGATGCGCAGGTCGCGCGCGAGCGTCGCGGGATCGCACGAGACGTAGACGATGCGGCGCGCGCCGAGCCGCGCGAGCGCGGCGGCCTCGCTCTCGCCGACGCCCGTGCGCGGCGGGTCGAGCACGACGACCTCGGGCGCGAGGCGCGCGACCTCGGGGCTCGCGAGCGCGCGTGCCGCGCGCTGCGCGAGTACCTGCACGTTCGTGCGCTGGGCGCGCGCGAGGTTCGCGCGCAGATCCGCGGCGGCGCGCGGCTCGGATTCGACTGCGATCAGGTCCGCGAACTGCGCCGCGAGCCCGAGCGTGAAGAAGCCCGCACCGGCGTGCAGCTCGAGCGCGCGCGCCCCGCGCCCAGCGGCCGCGAACACGGCGTCCGCGAGCGCGCCGCGCAGGCCGGCGTGCGCTTGGAAGAAGCCGCGCGGCGAGATCGCGACATCGCCGCCGGGCGTGCGCAGCGTGATCGCGCGCTCCTCGAAGCCCGGGACACGTGCGCCCGAGACGCTCGCGCCGCGATCGTCGCCGCAGGCGAGGTCCAGCTCCCCGCTGCCGCGCGGCGGATGCGCGGCGAGCTGTGCGAGCGCGCGGGCGAGCGACGGCGCGAGGATCGGGCACTCGCTCGTCGCCACCAGCTCGTGGGAGCGCCCGCGCCGGAAGCCGACGCGGCCCTCACGGAACAACAAGCGCGCGCGGCTGCGCGTTCCGTACGCCTCCGGCGAGGGCGCGACCTCGACCGGCGCTGCAAGCGTGCGCTCGTCCACGCCAGCCACGCGCGCCAGCGCGTCGCGCAGGATCGCGCGCTTGGCCTCGAGCTGCGCGGTGTAGGCGACCTGTTGCCAACCGCACCCGCCGCACTCGCCGTGCACGCGACACGGCGGCGTCACGCGCAGCGCGCTCGCGCGCACGAGCTCCACGATCTCCGCGCGCGCGAAGCGCTTGTGCGCCTCGACCACGCGCGCGCGCACCCGATCGCCGGGCACGCCGCCGCGCACGAACAGCACGCGCCCGCTGGCCTCGCGCGCGACGCCCTCGCCCCCCGCGGCGAGCGCGCTGATCTCGACCTCGGCGCTCGCGTCGCTCTCGCCCACCGGCGACCTCCCGGAGCGGCGCAGGCTAGCCGGAGTGATCAGGCGCCGAGATAAGCTCGCCGCATGCGCTGGAAGCCGTGGGCCGTCGCCGCCGGAATCTCGATCGCGCTGATGCTGCTCGCGCTCGCTCGCTCGGGAGCGCTGCTGAATCGCGAATCGCTGCGCCTCGCGGACGTCTGGCTCGCGCCGGCCACCAGCGACGCGCCGCCCGCTGCGGATTCCGGCGCGTGGCGTCTCACGCGCCTGCCGTGGGATTGGCGGCCGCGCGGCGACGGGCGCGACGTTTGGTGTCGGGCCGAGTTCTCGTTGGCGCGGATTCCCGATCACCCGCCGCAGCTGCTGATCGCTCAGGTCGCGTTCGGCGCGGACGTCTTCCTGAACGGCCAGGCGCTCGCCACCGTGGGTCGCGGCCCGATCGGTTGGTGGGGCCGGCGCGAGCCGGTCTGGCTGCCGCTACCGAGCGCGGCGCTCCATTCGGGCCCCAACACGCTGCTGCTGAAGCTTCGCGTGCGCCCCGAGTTCGCGGGCTACCTGACCCCCATCTTCATCGGATCGGCACCGGACCTGCAGGGCGCGTTCCGCGCGCGCAACGCGCTGATCGCCGCGCCCGACGTGCTCGCGCTCGTGTCCGCGACGCTCGTACTGCTCTACCTCATGGTCTTCCGGCGCGACCCCAAGCCCGAGTGGGCGTGGCTCGCGGCCGGCATCGCCGCGCTGTTCTTCGCCGGGCTGCCGTGGCGGACCGCGGACCTCGGCGTGTGGCCGGTCGGCTTGGGCGTCTCGGCCGCGTGCGTCATGTGCGGCGGACATCGCGTCGGCCGAATCGAGCGGCGCGGGCTCGAACGCGCGGCGTTCGCTGCGCTCGCCGCGCTCGCGCTGGCGCTCGTGCTCGCCCCCGCGGCGGCGACGTTCTCGCTCGCGCGCGCGACCTTCGCCCTCGACTTCGCGCTCGCCGCCTACGTCCTGCGGCTGCACTCGCGCGAGAGCGTCGTTCAGTGGGTCGGCCGGGGCGCGACCCTGAGCAGCGCACTCGCGCTCAGCATGCTGATGACCTGCAACGACCTACCGCTGTTCTGGGATCGCGCGCCGCTGCTCGGCGTCCCGCTCTTCCCGATCGTCCACGGACCGGTCGTGATCGCGAGCTTCGCGCACATCGTGACCTTTCTGAGCGACGGCCTGGCGCGCGAGCGAGCGCTGAATGCCTCGCTCCACGAGAGCCAGGCGCGTCTGCTCGCGCTCGAGCGAGCTCAGGCGACGCGCGCCGAGCGCGAGCGCGTGCAGCGCGACCTGCACGACGGCCTCGGCGCGCAGCTCGTGAGCGCGCTCGCGGTCGCCGAGCGCGAGCCGCAGGACAGCGCCGCGGTGCGCCGCAGCGTGCGGCTCGCGCTGGCCGAGCTGCGCGGCGCGGTGGATTCGCTCGACGGCAGCGAGCGCGAGCTCTCCGACGTGCTGGGCGCGCTGCGCGCACGCCTCGAGCCGCTCGCGCACGGCTCGGGCGCCACGTTCGCGTGGCGCGCGGGCGAGCTCGCGCCGCAGCCGCGCCTCGCGCCCCAACAAGCGCTGCACCTGCTGCGCATCCTGCAGGAGGCGATCGCGAACGCGGTGAAGCACTCGCGCGCGCGCACGATCGAGATCGCGAGCGGGGTCGAGTCCTTCGGCGGCCGGGAGCGCGCGTTCATCGAGGTGCGCGACGACGGCTGCGGCCTGGCCGGCGCACCGCCCGGTCGCGGCCTCGCGAACATGCGCCAGCGCGCGACCTTCATCGGCGGCGAGCTGAGCGTCGTCTCGGACGCGCGCGGCACCCGCGTGCGCCTGTCCCTCGACGCGGCGCCCGCCGCTACGCCTTCGGGTTGATCAGGCCGAGCTGCGTCGCCTCGTAGGCGGCCTCGCTGCGCGAGTTCACCGCGAGCTTGCGGTAGACGCGCTGCACGTGAGTCGCGACGGTGGCCGCGGAGACCCCGAGCAGACCCGCGATCTCGTCGTACTTGAAGCCCTTCACGATCAGGTTCAGCACCTCGAGCTCGCGCACCGAGAGATGCGGGAGATCCTCGCGCGCCACGGGCGGCGCCGGCGCGGCCGCGGGCGGCGCCGGCCCGGCGCGGAACCGCCCTAACACCTTGCGCGCGATCGCCGGGCTCATCGGGGAACCCCCCGCGAGCAGCTCGAGCGTGCAGCGCACGAGCTCTTCCGGCGGCTCGTCCTTCAGCAGATAGCCGAGCGCGCCCGCCTCGAGCGCCTCGAACACCGAGGCGTCGTCGGCGAACACCGTGTTCACGAGGCAGAGCGTCGCGAGGCCCTGCTCGGAGACCGCGCGAATCAGCTCGACCCCGCTGCCGTCGGGCAACCCGATGTCGGTCACCAGAAGATCGGGCGCGAGCTCGGAGAGCAGGGCGCGCCCGTCCGCGACGCTCGCCGCGACACCCGCGAGCGCGAGCCGCGGCTCGGCGCCGAGCGCTCGGCGCATGCGCTCGCTCGCGCTGGGCTCGTCCTCGACGAGCAGCACGCTGCGCTTCCGAGCGGAATCCGGCAAGCGACCTCCGAGCTTTTCGAGCCGCGCTTGGCTCTCGCCGAGTGTGGCACGCGCGCCGGCGTGCGCGCCGCCCCGCGTGTCAGCGGAATTGTGGACACGCGCGGCCGCGGATCGCGCGCGGATTGTTATGGGGAAGGCGCCGCCTCGCGCTCGACTCCGCAGTTCCGATGACACCGCGCGTTCCCGAGCGCGCTTAGGGTGCCGCGCGCTGAACGCAGCTCGGAGGATTCGAACGATGCTCTCGCAACCCCATCGCACGCGGCTCGCCTCGATCGCACTCGCTGCGGCGAGCTTGCTCGCATTCGCGCCCGCGGCCGCCGTCGCGCAGGGCGTGCCTTCGAACGCGATCGCGCCTGGCCCGGGCTTTCGCGGAACGGAACCGGCGCGAGCCGGAGAGGCAGCGCCGGAGCGCCGCTGGGACGCGGAGCTGCGCGCGTTCGCGAGCTACGACAGCAACATCGGGCTCACCGAGGAGCAGGCGCCGGCGCCGTACGAGTACGAGCCGGGCCTGCGCGCCGGTCTCGCCGCCTCCACGACGTTCCGCGTCGCCGAGCTCGGCCCGCTTCGACTCGGCGCCGGCTTCTTCGCCGCGCAGACTCTCACCGCCGGCGACAGCTATGCAGACGACTACGACCTCAGCACGCTCAGCCCGCAGCTGTTCGCGAACGCCGCCTTCGAAGTGGGCGGCGCGCCGGGCTCGGTTCAGCTCGCATACCAGTTCCGGCGCGACTTTCTCGGGGGCGACGACTTCGAGCTCAGCCACAGCCTGCGCGTCGGCAGCGCGCTGCGTCCGCTCGCGTCCCTGGAGCTGGGCGCGTCTTATCAGGTTTCCTTCGACGACTTCGATGCGACGGGCTTTCATGGCCTGAACGCGGCGCGCGATGCCGAAAGCCACCGCTTCGGCCTGCAGGCGACTTGGCTGGGGACCGAGGCGGGGCGATCGCTCGGCGTCGGCTACGAGTACCTCCACAACCAGGCCGACGACGCCAACTTCGATTTCGACGGCCACGGCACGTTCGCGCGCTTCCGCACCCCACTTCCGCTCGCGCGCTTCGTTCAGCTCGAGCTGCTCGCCGCCTACACCAGCGTCGACTACGTGCACTACACGCCGGCGCCGCAGCGTGAGGCGCGCACGCAGCAGTACCGCGCCGCGCTGCTGCTCCCGCTCACGCACGGCTTCGTGCTGGACGCGTCCTACGCGTATCTGCGCATCGGCGCCGACCAGGCGCGCTTCCGAACGCAGCGCCACCTGCTGAGCGCCGGCGTCTCGTTCCACTTCTAGGAGGGCTCGAAGATGAGTCGCGAATCTCGTTGGCGCCGACTGTGCGGCGTCGCCGCAATCCTCGTGTGTGTGTCCGCGGGAACGGGCTGCCTCACGCTGCTCGCGAAGAGCGCGCGAGATTGGGCGACGCTCGCGCAGCGCTACTCCGACGCGGCGAACGAGTCGGGGATGTGCGCCGCCGGCGCTTCCCACGCGAAGGACGCGGGGGATGCCGCCGGGCGCGCCCGCGACGCGGCGACGGAGGCGGAGGACGCGTCCGCCTCGACCGGCGGGCCGCCCGATCCGGCCGTCCTCGCGCGCGTGCGACAGCTCGTGGACGCCGCGCTGCCCACCTACAACGCGGCGCTCGAGTCGATCCGGCAAGCCGACCGCGAGAACGACGTTCCCGCCGAACAGATCGCGAACGTGGTCCTCGCGAACGACCGCGTCGACGACGATTTCGCGGCCACCGCGCGAACGCAGCTCGACACGGTGCTCGGCGCGATCGAGACCGCCGAGCTCGAGCTGCTGCAGATGCGGCGCGCGATGAGCGCAGATGGCGTCGCGAGCAGCGCCGCGCTCGAGGAGGTGCAGGCGCTGAGGCACAAGGTGGCACAAGAGTCGCTGCCCGAGGCGCAGGCCCACCGCGACGAGCCCGAGTTGGCTGCGTTCCGCGTGCTGATCGACGCCTCCGAACGCGCAGGGCAGATGCTGACCGGGCTCCAGCGGACGATCGGCGCCGGTGCTGCCGACACCGCGAGCGTCGAGGCGCGCCACGCGGCCTATGCGGCCGTCCTCCGCGCTGCAGAGCAAACCGCGCGCGAGGAGGCCGAGGCGGCGCGCGTCGCAGCCGAGGCGGCCCTCAGCGCCTGCGACGTCGCGTTCAGTTGGAGCCTCGAGGATCCGCTCGAGGCGAGCTACGACGAGGAAGAGTCGAACCAGGCGGGCGGATACACGCCGCCGCCTGGGCCTTAGCGTCGGCCCCGATCGAGTCGCCCGCTCTGTCATCGGAACTGATGACACCGGCCCTCGACACGCACGGCGCGAGCGCGCCACTTCCCGTCTGACTGGCTCCCTGCCTTCCACCCTGCGAGGCCCCCCGCGCGAATCCGTCCATGCCCGAGCGCCCCAGCGCGGGGCGCTCGGGCTCGCGAGCGCGGGCGCAGTCGCGTAAGCAACCGGGATGGCCGACGACTCCGGTGCGGCGCGCGCCCAGTCCGCGCGCAATGCGCTCGCGATCTGCGGCGTCGCGCTGCTGCTGCTCGCCGCCTACTGGCCCTCGCTCGGCGGCGGCTTCATCTGGGACGACGACGCGCACGTCGTCGACAACGTCCAGCTGCGAGATCTCGCAGGCCTGTTCCGCATCTGGATCCCGGGGCACACGCCGCAGTTCTATCCGGTGACGTTCAGCGTGTTCTGGCTCGAGTACCAGCTCTTCGGCCCGCACGCGCTCGGCTACGACCTCGTGAACCTCGCGCTGCACGCGCTGAACGCGCTGCTCGTGTGGCGGCTGCTGCGCGAGCTGAACGTGCGCGCCGCGGGCGCGATCGCGGCGGTGTTCGCGCTGCATCCGCTCCACGTCGAATCGGTGGCGTGGGTGATGGAGCTGAAGAACACGCTCTCGGGCGCGCTCTATCTCGGGGCCGCGCTCTGCTACTCGCGTTTCGACCGCGCACGCGAGGCCGCTCCCGCGGCGAGCGCTGCCAGCGCGCGCGCGTGGCGCGACTACGCGCTCGCGCTCGGGCTCTTCGCGCTCGCGCTGCTCAGCAAATCCGTGACGAGCACGCTGCCCGCGGCGCTCGTGCTGCTGCTCGCGCTGCGCGGCGGCGCGCTCTCGCCGCGCCGGCTCGCGCCGCTCGCGCCGCTGTTCGCGCTCGGCGTCGCGCTCGCGCTCCACACCGCGTGGCTCGAGCGCGAGCTCGTCGGCGCGCGCGGGGCCGAGTTCGACTTCACGCTCGCGGAGCGCGCCCTGATCGCCTCGAAGGCGCTGCTCTTCTACGCCCAGAAGCTGCTCGTTCCGGTGCGGCTGCTGTTCTGTTACCCGCGCTGGGCGATTCAGGGCGCTGCGTTGTCCATGTACTGGCCGGTAGCCGTCGTCGCGGCGCTCTCCGCCGCGCTGCTCGTCGCCTACCGCCGCGGCTGGCGCAGCGGGCCGCTTGCGCTCGCGTTCTACGCCGGCTCGCTCTTCCCCGCGCTCGGCTTCATCGACTTCTACCCGATGATCTACTCGTTCGTGGCCGATCACTTCGCTTATCTGCCGTCGCTCGGCGTGATCGCGTTCGCGGTGGGCGGCGCCGCGAGCTCGCTCGGGAGCGCGCGCGCGCGGCGAGCGGCGGCGGTCGCCGTCGCGCTCGGGCTGGCGGCGCTCACGCGGCAGCAGAGCGCGCACTTCCGCGATGCGCAGACGCTGTATCGGCACTCGATCGCGCACTCGCCGAGCGGCTACCTGTGCGTCGCGCTCACCGGCACGGAGCTGATCCGCGAGGCGCAGGCGGAGCTGGACGCCGGCCGCGTGGCGACCGCAAAGGCGCTCTTCCGCGAGGGCAAGGGATTCAGCGAGCGCGCACTCGCGCTGAAGGAAGACCAGCAGGCGACGCACTTCGACCTCGCCGTGGCGCAGTTCGCGCTCGGCGAAGCCGAGGCCGGGCTCGCGCACGCGACGCGCTCCGCGGAGCTCGCGCCGAATCAGGTCGACGCGCAGCTGCTCGCGGCGGGCGCCCTCGAAGCGGTGGGGCGGAGAAGCGAGGCCGCCGCGCGCCTCGAGCGCGTGCTCGCCCTCGCGCCCGAGCGCGCGGACGTCGCCCTGCGTCTCGCCGGGTTGTTACGGCCCGAGCGGCCGGCCGAGGCCGCGCGGCACTTGCGTGCCGCGCTCGCCCACGCAGCCGACGACGACGAGACGCGCCGCGAAGCCTCGCTCCAGCTGAGCTGGCTGCTCGCCACGAGCCGCCTCGAAGCGCTGCGCGCGCCGCGCGAAGCGCTCGAGCTCGCGCGCGGAGTTCGGCCGCGCGGACCGCGCGTGCTGCGCGCCGAGGCTGCGGCGCTCGCCGCGCTCGGGCGCTTCGCGGA
>DATBRS010000201.1:0-27163 GCA_036560185.1 Myxococcota bacterium | reverse complement strand
GCGCTGTTCGCGCTCAGCGGCGTCGCCGCGCTGATCGTGCAGACGCTCTGGCTACGCGAGCTGCGCCTCGCGCTCGGCGGCGCGAGCGCGGCGATCTCGGCGACGCTCGCGGCGCTCGTGATCGGGCAAGCCGGCGGGGCGCGGCTCGGCGAGCGCGTTGCGCAGCGCGCGACGAATCCGCTGCGTGCGTTCGGCGCGCTCACGGCGTTCGCCGCGCTCGCGTCGCTCGCGACGCCGCACTTGTTGGGTGCGACGACCGCGCTGCTCGATACGCAGTACGCCGCGCTGCTGCCGCATCCTGCGCTGCTCACGTTGGCGCGCGGCGCGGTGGCGCTGCTCGCGACGCTGCCCGCCACGCTCGCGCTCGGCGCGCTCGCGCCCGCGCTGTTCGCGGCGACGCTCGGCGGCCCGCGCACGCTCGCGGGCACGGGCGTCGGGCTGTATGCGCTGAACGCTCTCGGCGGCGCTGCGGGCGCGGCGCTCGCGACCTTCGTGCTGATGGAGCGGCTCGGGCTGCGCGGCAGCCTCGCGTGCGGCGCGGCGCTGCTCGCGATCGGCGGCGCGGGCGCACTCGCCGCCTCGCGCCGCGCGGGCCGCGTGCCGCCGGTCGCGCTCGCGAGCACGGAGCCCGGAGCGAGCGATGCCGCCGCGCATTCCGCGCTCCCGCCGGCGTTGCCGCGCTGGCTGCTCCAGCTCGCGGCGCTCTCGGGCTTCGGCAGCTTCGCCGCGCAGGCCCTCTTCGCTCAGGCGCTCGGCCGCGTTTCGAATGCGTCGGGCTACGCGTTCGGCGCCGTGCTCGTGGTCGCGCTCACCTGCATCGGCCTCGGCGCGCTCTTCATCTACTCGCGCTCGCGCCGTGCGCGCCCCCAGCTCGCGCTCGGCGTCGCGCTGGCCGTAACAGGCGGCGCGTGCTTTGCGTTCCCTGCGGCTTTCGGCGCGGCGACCGGCGGGCTCGCGGGGCTCGCCGTCCCGGATCCGTGGCCGGCCTACCTGCTCGCCTTCGTCGCGCTCGCCGTCGCGACCACCGCGCCGGTGCTGCTGCCCGCCGCGTGCGTGTTCCCGAGCCTGCTCGCCGCCGCTGCGCTGTTCTCGCCGCGCAGCGGCCGTGGCTTCGCCGCCGTCAGCGCGCGGCTGCTCGCGTGGAACGCGCTCGGCGCGGGAGCCGGTGCCCTGCTCGCACCGAGCGTGCTCGTCCCCGTGCTGGGACTCTGGGGCGCGATCGCGTTCATCGGCGCGGCCTACTTGTTGGGCTCGCTGCGGCCGATCGCGCGAGCCGCGTCGCCGCGCTTCGCGCTCTACGCCGCGCTCCTCGGCGCGCTGATCTTCGTGGTCGTCCGGCCCGGCGCGCAGCCCGCCTCGCGCGTGCCGCCGGGAGCGCGGCTCGTCGCGCTCGAAGAGAGCGCGGCCGGGCTCGTCGCCGTCCTCGAGGTGGACGGCGGCCTCGCGCTGCAGCTCGACAACCACTACCTGCTCGGCGGAGCGCGCGACCGCGTGCGGCAGGAACGACAGGGGCATCTCCCGCTGCTGCTCCACCCGAACCCCGAGCGCGTGCTCTTCCTCGGGAGCGCCACGGGCAGCTCCGCGAGCGCGGCGCTCGCCCACACCCCCGCGTCGATCACGCTCGTCGAGATCGTGCCCGGCGTCGCGCGGGCCGCGCGCCGCTGGTTTCGCGGCGAGAACCGCGGCGTCTACGACGATCCGCGCACCCGCGTCGTCGTCGACGACGCGCGCAGCTTCCTGCGCGCGAGCCCCGAGCGCTTCGACGTGATCGTCGGCGATCTGTTCGTGCCGTGGCAGGCGGGCGCGGGCAGCCTCTACTCGGCGGAGCATTTCGCGAACGCGCGCGCGCGGCTCGCGGGCGGCGGCGTGTTCTGCCAGTGGTTGCCGCTCTATCAGCTGACGGGGCAGGAGTTCGGGATCGCCGTGGACAGCTTCGCGCACGCCTTCCCGACTCCGGAGATCTTCCGCGGCGACTTCTACGGGACGAGCCCGATCGCCGCGCTGTGCGGGCGCAAGGGCGCGGAGCGTCCCGAGGACTGGCTGGCGCCGCGCGCGCTCGCTGGGTCGCACGATCGCTGGCTCGCGCACCCGAGCGGAGTCGCCAGCCTGTACGTCGGCCGCGCGCGCGCGAGCGAGCTCGGCGCGCTGCGCGAGACCGATGCAGCGCCGGTGCTCGAGTTCCTGGCGGCGCGCTCTCACTCCGGAAGCTTGCGCGAGCCGTACACCGGCCTCGCGTGGGCGCGATTCGCGGAGCTCGCGCGCCGGAACGGGCCCGAGCGCAGCCGCGTTCCCGCCGTCGAAGGCGGGGCGCTGCTGCAAACGGCGAGCGCGCTGTTCGCGAGCGGTCGCAAGGCCGAGGCGGCCGACACCTTCGCGCGCGCGGCGGCCCTGCTCCCGCCCGAGCTCGTGCGCGACGCGCCGCCCGACGCGAGCGCCGCCGAGCTCTGGCACACGCTCGGCGATTAGGGCCGCGGGGTGCGGGCGGCTAGTGCGCGCCCTCGCCCGCCGCGTGCCGAATCAGCGCACCGTAGAAGCGCACGCCCCAGCCGAGGTTCTGCACCGACACGCGCTCGTTCGTGCCGTGCGCTCGGCGCAGGTCGCTCGCGTCGAGGTGGAACGGCACGAAGCGGTAGGCGGCGTCGGCGAGCTGGCCGTACCACTTCGTGTCGGTGCCGCCGAGTACGAGCGCCGGCGCGATCGGTAAGCCCGGGTCGACCTCGTGCAGCGCGCTGCGCAGCGCCTCGAACTGCGCGCCGTCCGTCGGCGACACCGCGGAGGCCTCGTCCTGCGTGCGCGTCGTGATCTCGATGCCGTCGTCGCCGAGGATCTCGCGCACGCGCGCGGTCACCTCCTCGACCGTGTCGCCCGGCAGCAGCCGGAAGTTCGCCGTCGCCGTCGCCGATTGCGGCAGCACGTTCTCCTTCACGCCGCCGCGCACGATCGTGACCGCGGTGGTGGTGCGGATCAGCGCGTTGGTCGCGGGGTCGCGCGCGAGGAACCACTCGAGCACGGGGCCGAGCCAGCTGCGGTTCTGGATCGCGAGGCGGCGCTCGAGCGAGAGCTGCGGCGCGAGGGCGTCGAACATCTGCGCCGAGACTCCGTCGATGCGAGCCGGCAGCGGGTTCTCCTCCAGCCGCACCACCGCGCGCGCGAGGCGCCCGATCGCGGACTGCGGCGGCGGCGTGCTCGAGTGGCCACCCGGCTCGCGCGCCGTCAGGTCGAGCGTGAGGAAGCCCTTCTCCGCGACGCCGATCAACGCGGCGGATCCCGTGATGCCGCCGGTCCCGCTCACGATCGCGAGGCCCTCGTCGAGGCTCAGCCACAGCCGCACGCCGCGCTTTCGCAACAACTCGGTGATCGCGGCCGCGCCGTGACCGCCGCCGATCTCCTCGTCGTGCCCGAACGCGAGATAGATCGTGCGCGTCGGCGTGAAGCCGGCGGCTACGAGCTGCTCGACGGCCTCGAAGATCGTGATCAGGCTGCCCTTGTCGTCGAGCGTGCCGCGGCCCCAGACGAAGCCGTCGGCGATCTCGCCCGCGAACGGGGGGTGCGTCCAGTCCGGCAGCGCCTCGGCGGTCACCGGCACGACGTCGAGGTGCGCCGTCAGCAGCATCGGAGCGAGCGCCGCGTCGCTGCCGCGCCAGGTGTAGAGCAGGCTGTAGTCCGCCACGACCTCGCGCTCGAGCTTCGCGTGCAGCTGCGGGTACGCGCTCTCGAGCAGGCGATGCAGC
Organism: Myxococcota bacterium; assembly: GCA_036560185.1. Classification (GTDB taxonomy): domain Bacteria; phylum Myxococcota_A; class UBA9160; order UBA9160; family UBA6930; genus VGRF01. The sequence goes on along the minus strand of DATBRS010000201.1, from coordinate 23,432 downwards.
GCGAGGAACGGCTCGGCGCGGAACTCGGCCGCGTCCTCATACGAGATCGTCTCGAGCCGAATCGCGGCCGCGAGATTCTGCTCCGGCGGCGCCGCGCTCGCGGCGCTGGCAGAGGCGGCGAGCAGAAGAGCGAAGCACGATCGATGCACGCGCGGCTCCAGAGCGAGGGGAGCGCGCATTCTATGCGGCGGCCGGCGCACTGCGGGCAAAAGAAACCCCGGAAGCAGGTTCGCGCTCTGGGGCGCGTTCCCTGGTGCGGCTACGGCGTCCGCGCTTCCGGGGCGGTGGCCTGGGATGGAATCCCGACAGACACCGAGAAGAAGAAAATCTCTTCGGCGAAGCTGTTGGCGTCTAGGACGCCACCACCTCACTCGCCGTAGTCCTACGTTGGTCCAATTGATCACCTCCTTCTCGGCGTAGAGAAATTTCGGACGAAACCCAGCGAGCTCGTCCACCCGTGTCCGTTAGGCGCCGTACCAGACGTCCGTCGGGGCGCCCCGCTGCGGCACACGCCGCCGCGCGACTTGGGAGCTGAGTGAGGCCCCCTGTGCTTCCAACCTATCGGAGGGCGGATCGCGCAGCTAGAGAAAACTTCCGAGGCGGCGCCTATCTTGCGCCGCCCATGTCCGCAGCCGCCGCGCCCCCCACCGCCACGGTCCTCGTCACCTGTGCCGATCGCCGCGGCATCGTGGCGGCGCTCGCCCAGGTGCTGCACGGCCACGGCGCGAACATCCTCGATTCCGATCAGCACAGCGATCTGCTCGCCAAGAAGTTCTTCCAGCGCATCCGCTTCGACGCCGCGGAGCTGCACACCGATCGCTCGACGCTCGAGCGCGCACTGGCGGAGGTGGCGGAGCGCTTCGGCATGCAGTGGCAGATCGCTTGGGACGGCGAGCGCAAGCGGCTCGCGATCTTCGTCTCGAAGTACGACCACTGCCTGTGGGATCTGCTGCTGCGCCACCGCGCCGGCGAGCTCGCGTGCGACATCCCGCTCGTCGTCTCGAACCACCCGGAGCTGCGGCCGGTCGCGGAGCAGTTCGGGCTGCGCTTCGAGCTCTTCCCGATCAGCAAGGAGACCAAGCGCGCGCAGGAGCAGCGCGAGCTCGCGCTGCTGCGCGAGCTCCGCATCGATCTGGTGGTGCTCGCTCGCTACATGCAGGTGCTGTCGGGCGAGTTCCTCGCCGCCACGCCCTGCCGCGTGATCAACATCCACCACTCGTTCCTGCCCGCCTTCGTCGGCGGCAAGCCGTATCACCAAGCTTTCGAGCGCGGCGTCAAGCTGGTGGGCGCGACCGCGCACTACGCGACGACCGATCTCGACGAGGGGCCGATCATCCATCAGGGCGTCGTCGCCTGTACGCACCGCGATTCGATCGACGACCTCGTGCGCAAGGGCCGCGACCTCGAGCGCACCGTGCTCGCGCACGCCGTGCGCTGCCACGTCGAAGACCGCATCGCGGTCTACGACAACAAGACGGTCGTGTTCGCGTGAACACCGACACGCGGGCCGGCTTGTTGGTCGGCATGCTCGTGCTGCTCGCCGCCATCTGGGCGTTGGCGTTCCTCTCCAAGCACTTCGAGCGCGCGGCGGGTGCGGTGGCACCGATCGCGGAGATCGAGCCCGAGGTGCTCTCGATCCTCGTCGTCGGCAGCGGCGGCACGTTCGAGAACCCGGAGCGGCGCGGGCCCGCGCTGCTCGCCGGGCGCGGCAAGGACCTGGCGCTGTTCGATGCGGGACGCGGCGCCGCCGACGGCCTGCGCAAGGCGGTCGTGCCCGTGCAGCAGGCGCGCGTGGTGTTCCTCTCGAGCCTGCTGCCCGAGAACAGCGCGGGCCTCGACGATCTGTGGCTGCAGGGCTGGCTGGGCGGCGCGAACACGCCGCTCGTCGTGTACGGGCCGGCAGGCACGGGCGAGCTGGTCGCCGGCCTCACGGCCGCGCACGCCCGCGGCGCCGCGGCGCAGGCCGCAACCTTCGCGCTCGAGCCCGAGGGCGGGCGCATCGAGGCGCACGAGCTCGCGGATGGCGCCGAGATCGCGCTCGGCGCGCTGCGCGTGCACGCCTACGCGCTCTCGGGCGGGCCGCTGCCCGCGTTCGCGTATCGCCTGATCGACGGCGAGCGCAGCTACGCCTTCGCCGGCGCGAGCTGGGACGAGGACGCGCTCGTGCGCGCCGCAGATTCGGCGCAGCTGCTCGCGACCGAGGGCGTCTACCAAGGTTCGCTCGACCAGGCCGCGCAGATCGGCGCCGACGTCGCGCAGCTGCGCAGCGAGGCGCGGCTTCACGTCGCGCTCGAAGCCGTCGGCGCGCTCGCGACGCGCGCGGGCGTGCGCGGCGTGCTGCTCTCGCGGCTGCGGCCGCCGCCCGCGTTCCACTACCAGTACGAAGACCTCGTCGAGGAGACCTTCCGCGGGCCGGTGCACATTGCCGAGGACGGCGAGACGATCACACCGTGATCTCGTCGCCTGGCGGGAGCTCGATCTCCCCCGGCGGCAGCCCGGGCTCGGCGCCACGGTCCGGCGGCGTCGGCGACTCCTGCTCGAGCGGCGGCTTTGGCCGGTCGTCCGCGGCGCGCTCACCGTTGAAGCGGCGCCGCTGCTCTTCGTAGTAGGTGTCGCCCGGCGCCAGTGCGATCGCCTGCTCGATCACCGCGATCGCCTCGTCCTTGCGGCCGAGCGCGAAGTAGACCTCGGCCAGCGTGTCGAGCACGGTCGGCTCGCTGCGACCGGTGAGCGCCGCCGCCATCTCCGCGAGCTGCGCCGCCGCCTCGAGCGCGCGTGGCGTCGGTGCCTTCGTCGTCGCGATCTGCCACGCGAGGTTGTTGAGCTCCATCGCGTTCACGACGGGCCCCTGCAGCATCGTGCGCGCCCGCTGTTCGAGCGCCGGCATGGGATCGAACAGGTTCCGCGCCACGACGCCGAACGAAGCCGCGGAGACGGCCACCGCCGCCGCCGCGCCGAGCACGACGAGCGCGCGCGCGCTGTCGCGGACGAGCAGCGCCGCGAGGGCGCCCGCGGCGAACCCGCCGAGGTGCGCCCAGCCCGCGGTGTGCGCCGCCCAGCGCGGCAGCAGCCACGGCAGCAGGTCGAGCGCCGCCTGCAGCGCGACCACGATCACGAGGATCATGCGCGGAATGCGCGCCGAGGCGGGCGCCTCCGCCGGTGCGAAGAACTCGATCGCCAGCAGCGCACCGAAGAAGCCCGCGGCGACACCCGAGAAGCCGAGCAGCTCGCTGTAGGCGCCGAAGCGGCTCGCGTACATCGCGCCGAAGCCCGCGGCGCCCGCGACGAACAGCGTGCCCGCGCGGCCGAGCGAGCGCTCGACGAACGCGCCGGCGATCAGCGCCGAGACCGCGTTCATCAGCAAGTGCGCCGGGTTGGCGTGCAGGAACTGCGTCGCCGCGTAGCGCCACCACTCGCCGAGCGCGAGCAGCGGCGGGCGATAGATCGCGGCGTCGTAGAAGCCGGGCACGAGCTGCTGCAGCGCGTAGACGACGCCGGTCACCGCGACCAGCAGCGCGGCGATCCACGGCCGCCTCGCGCGCTGCTTCGCGTCGAGGCGCGCAAAGCGCGCGCGGCGCTCATCGCCCCCCGGCAGCGCGAACACGCGTGCGCGCAGCGCCTCCGCGAGCTCGCGCGCCGGTGCCTCGCCTCCCAGCTGCCCACGGTTCAGCAGCACCAGCCCGAAGCGCGTGCCGATCGCGAGCGCACGAGGCTCGACCACCACGTGGGTGACGTCGCGATACGCGACGAACACCTCGCCGCGCCCCGGCCAGCGCGGCGCGCGAAAGCCGCTTGCGCCGAGCTCGATCTCCGCGTGCGCTCCGTAGGAGAAGCGCGCGGGCGTCGCGGCCGGCGGCGCACCCGCGGACGCGTCCGCCGGTGCGTCAGCTGGGCTCTCGGACGGCGGCTGCTCGTCGGTCATGCGCGGCGCATTCTATGGCGACGCCGCGAGGAGTCCACGCAGGCGCGGCACAGCGGACGAGCGAGCGCGCGCTGCCTAAGCGCTCAGTGCTTCACCGGCACCGCCATGAAGCGGCTGCGGTAGAGCATGTTCACCAGCGCGAACGCGCCGAGGAAGCCGAGCGCCGTCGCGATCTGCGGCACGCCGAGGAACGCGAACGAGTCGCCGGGCACGAGCGACGGCCAGATCAGCACGTTGCGCTCGAGCCAGAAGCCGAACAGCGACACGCACGAGACGCTGCCGACGAACCACCAGGTCTTCTTGGGCACCTGGCCGAGCAGGAACCAGAACGGGATCACCCAGATGCAGATCCACGCGGAGAGCGAGACCTTCACCCACGGCTCGTCAATGCGTTCCCACCAGCCGCTCCAGTACCAGGTGTCCATCAGGAACTCGGTGCCGAGCCGCGTTTGGAAGAACTGCGTCTCCTCGGGCAGGTTCCCGTACCAGATCACCAGGTATTGCGAGAAGAACAGGTACATCCAGAAGATCGAGAACGCGAAGATCAGCTTGCCGAGATCGTGCAGGCGCTCGCGCGTGATCTGGCCTTCGAGGCCCGGGTAGTTGCGGTGCAGCACCGAGAGCACGGTGGTCGCGGTAACCGCCGAGAGCAGCCCGCCCCAGGCGAAGAAGCCTCCGAACAAGTTCGAGTACCAGGTCGGCGTCAGCGACATCACCTGATCGAAGCAGACGATCGACCAGCCGAACGCGAACGCGAGGCAGATCAGCGGCGCGAGATTCTTCATGCGATTGCGCGCCGCGTCCTTGTCCGCGTCGCTCACGCCTGGCGTCGCGAGCTTGCGCGACGCGGCGAGGAAGAGCTGGGAGAGAACGGCGAGCAGCACGAGCGCGCCGAGATCCCACGCCAAGAGGCGCGGCTCGTTGAGCCACTTGGCCTTCAGCTCGAACACCGGCAGCCACGGGTAGACGTGGGTGCGCCCGAGGATCCAATCCGCGAGGAAGAGCACCGGCGTGACCGCCGTCCAGAGCCCGAGGCTCTCCGCGAGCCGCTTCACCGGGCCGGGCCATTTGGCGCCGACGATGGTGAAGATGCACGACAGCACGACGCCGCCCTGCGCGAGCACGCCGAAGTAGAGGTAGTTCACGTGGAACGAGCGCCAGAACGTGTCGGCGTCGCCGGAGACGATGCCGACGGCGAGGCCCGCGACCGCGAGCAGCGCCGCGAGTGGCGCGAGCTTCGACAGCGCGGCCGGGCGAATTTCGTCGACGTAAGCGGTCGCAGCGCTCACGGCTGGCCTCCGTTCTGCAAGTGCCGCACGTAGTTCACGAGGTGCCAGCGATCTTCGGCCGCGATGCGCTTGTAGTTCGGCATCCGGTCGCCGCCGACGCGGATCAGGTTGTAGATGTATCCGTCGCTGCGATACGAGGCCGTGACGAGCGGGAACACGCCCGCGAAGGGCCCCGGCTTCTGCAAGTTGCCCATGCTGACGGGGCCGTCGCCCATGCCCGCGCTGCCGTGGCAGGTGATGCAGTAAGTCAGATAGATCTGCTTGCCGCGCGCGAGCGACTGGAAGCTCGCCGGCTGCGCGGGATCCGGCCGTGTCGGATTCACGAACGCGCCGACCGCGGCGTCGTAGGCCGCCATCGTCTGCTCGTTCATGTCCTCGGGTTTCATCCGCGGCACGCCCGGCGGCTCGGCGCCCTGCTGCACCGCGCCCTCGGGCGGCATGAACGGATCGATCTGCGCCTCGCCGTTCGCGCCGACGTGCTGCACGCGCTCGAACGCTTGCACCGCCTTCTGCCACTTCATTTGCGGGAACCACTCCTCGCTCCACTGCTCCCAGCAGCCGACGTTGCCGGCGACGACGAGCACGAGCGAGAGCGCGAACGCGAGGTCCGCCTGGAGGTGCCTACGCCGCGACAAGATTGACCTCCTTCGCGTGGTGAGCGCGTAGGAGCGCGTCGACTTCGGCGACGTCGCGGTCCTTGCAGCTCACCGCGAGCCCGAACTCTTCGGCGGAGAAGCGCGCGCTGTAGGCGGCGTCGTGCTTGCCGAAGGTGCCGTACGGCAGGCGCCCGACCACCAGGAGGCCGATCAGGGTCGCGAGGCCGCCGAACAAGATCGTCAGCTCGAAGCCGATGATCGTGTAGGTCGGAATCGCGGCGAAGGGCTTGCCGCCGATCATCACGGGCCAGTCATAGGAGGTCCAGATCGCGAGCGCGTAGCCGGAGACGACCCCTAACAAGCCGCCGATCAGCGTGAAGTAGCGCACCGCGCTCGGCCTCGGGTCGAGCGCGTCGTCGAGCTCGGGGAACGCCGCGGGCGCGTAGATCTCGAGGTCGTCGAAGCCGCGCGCCTTCAGCCGCTTCGCGGCCGCCGCCACGTCGCCCGGCGCGTCGTAGATGCCGACGATTTCTGCCATTTCTTTCGATCTCCGTTCGCCTTCGGCTCACTGCGCGCGATCTGCGCCGCTTCGCGGCGCGGGTCGCTTGCGGCTTCTCGAGCCGCGGTCGCTCGTGACGTTGAAGGCTTCCCTCTCGGTGAGCTGCTGTTTCAGTGCGCTGCGTGCTTCGCGTGCGCCCGCTCGTGGATCGCGAGCTCCTTCACCTCGGCGATGGCGATGAAGGGCGCGCCCTTGATGAAGAGCAGGATGAACTGCGCGAAGAACGCGAAGCTGCCGGCGAAGATCACCAGCTCCGGCCAGCTCGGCACGTAGATGTTCCACACCGCCGGGTCGTACTCGCGCCCGAGCGACGTGATGATGATGACGTAGCGCTCGAACCACATGCCGATGTTGATGAAGGTCGAGACCACAAAGATGGTCGGGATGTGCGTGCGCGCCTGCTTGAACCAGAAGACCTGCGGGAAGATCACGTTGCACGCGATCATGGTCCAAGTCGAGAACCAGTAGGGACCGGTGAGGCGCAGCCAGAACGCGGTCTGCTCCGGCTCGACGGCGCTGTACCAGGCGATGAAATACTCGATCCCGTAGGCGTATCCCACGATCCACGACGTCAATAACAAGAAGCGCGTCATGTTCTCGAAGTGATAGTCGGTGATGTACTCCTCGAGCCCGTAGATGCGGCGGAAGGGGATCATCACCGTCAGCACCATCGCGAAGCCGGAGAAGATCGCGCCGGCCACGAAGTACGGCGCGAAAATCGTCGCGTGCCAGCCGGGCACGATCGACATGGCGAAGTCCCAGGACACGACCGAGTGCACCGAGAGCACGAGCGGCGTCGCGAGCCCGGAGAGGTGCAGCACCGAGCGGCTGTGCGCCTTCCACTGCCGCGAGGTGCCCTGCCAGCCGAGCGCGAGCGCGGTGTAGATCAGCTTGCGCAGGCCGGTGGCGCGGTCGCGCGCGATCGCGAGGTCGGGGATCAGGCCGATGAAGAAGAAGACGATCGAGATGGTCGCGTAGGTCGAGATCGCGAACGTGTCCCACTCGAGCGGCGAGCGGAAGTTCACCCACAGCCCGCGCTGATTCGGGTACGGCAGGATGAAGTAGGACTTCCACATGCGGCCGACGTGGATGCCGAGGAACTGCGCGGCCGTGAGCACCGCGAACACCGTCATCGCCTCGGCGCCGCGGTTGATCGAGTTGCGCCACTTCGCGCGGAACAAGTAGAGGATCGCGCTGATCAGCGTGCCGGCGTGCGCGATACCGACCCAGAACACGAAGGTGACGATGTACACGCCCCAAAAGATCGGGTGCGTGTAGCCGGCGATGCCGAGGCCCTTGTAGACCTGATAGACCCAGGTCGCGCCGGCCGCGACCACGAACGCGATCGCGATGTGCAGCAGCGCGATCCAGCCGAACGACGCGCCCTCCATCACCCCGAGCAGGTCGCGGTTGATCTTCGAGTCCGTGGGTTTCTGCACCGGGCGCATCGACTCGGCGACGGAGACAGCAGGCGGCGGCGTCATCGATGGCCCCTCAGACCGCAGGCCCGCGCACGACCTTCGAGAGGTACGTCACGGCGGGCCGAGTGTTGAGAACATGGAGCGCGTGATAGCCGCGCTTGGAGTCTGCCTGCTGCGAAACCGCGCTCGCGTCGTCGCGCAGGTTGCCGAAGGTGATCGCGTGGGACGGGCAAGTCTGCTGGCAGGCGGTCTGCACCGCGCCTTCCGCGATCACGGCGTCGTGCCCGCCCGCGTTCTTGGCCTGCTGGCGCGCGTACTGGATGCGCTGCACGCAGAACGTGCACTTCTCCATCACGCCCTGGCCGCGCACCGTCACGTCCGGGTTGAGGCCGAGCTCCGTCGGGCTCGGCCAGCGACCGATCTGATTGTCGAAGTAGTTGAAGCGGCGGACCTTGTACGGGCAGTTGTTGGCGCAGTACCGCGTGCCGATGCAGCGGTTGTAGATCATCCCGTTGAGGCCTTCCTCGTTGTGGTAGGTCGCGATCACGGGACAGACGGGCTCGCAGGGCGCGGCGCCGCACTGCTGGCACATGATGGGCGCGTTGCGCACGTCCACGTTGCCGAGCTTCTCGCCGCTCGGTGCGATCTGGATGCGGCCCATCTCGTTGGCGAAGTCCGTCTGGCCGTCGCCGATCCAGCGGTCGATGCGCAGCCACGTCATCGGCCGCACGTTGCGGATCTCGTTCTCGCCGACGACGGCGATGTTGTTCTCGACGTAACAAGCCGTGATGCAGGCGCTGCAGCCGGTGCACTTGTCGAGATCGACCGTCATGCCCCAGCGGTACGGCGACTCCTTGATGTTCTTCTCGCCGCGCGCCTGGAAGGTCTCGGCGTATTGCTTGTCGGCGGCGTCGGCGGCCGGGTCGTAGGGCTTCAGGATCTCGTGCGAGTGGTGATGCTCTTCGTGCCCGTTGAGCGCCGCGAGCGTCGTCACCTCGCCGAGCTGCCGGCCGCGCTTGTTGTCGGAGAACTGCAGCATCGGCAGCCGGCGATGCCGGCCGGTGTTTGCCACCGACGCGCGCTCGCTGAGCCAGGCCTGACCGCCGGCCTCGTCGGTCGCGCCCGACAGCACGCTCGCCACGTTCACGCCGCGCGCGACGCCCGGCAGGCCGCTGTCCTCCTTCGACGCGTAGCGGCCGACCGTGTGGCCCTGCCCCGTCGGAATCGCGATCACGTCGTCGCGGATGCCGCCGCGCACGAACGCCGCGACCTCGAGCTCGCCGGCCGCGGTCGTGATCTTCAGGATGTCGCCGCTCTCGGCGCCGAGCTTCGCAGCCGTCGCGATGCTGATCTCCGCCCAGCTCTCCCAGAGCACGTGGGTGATGGCGTCCGGAATCTCTTGCAAGAGGCCCAGCGCCGCGCCGCGCCCGTCGCCGAGCACGATGTGCGGGAACGCGAGCAGCGTCAGCTCGCCCGGGCCCGCGAGCTCCGCGGCGCCGCCATCGAGCGTGCCCGGGTTGAACGCTGCGTTCGCCGCCGTCGTCGGCGCCTCGAACACGCCGCCGCGCTGCAGCGCGGCGCGCGCGTCGGTGTCGGCCCAGGCCGCGTTCACGATCGCGCGGAAATCGCCGGCGGGAACCGCGGCGCCGGCCGCGCGCGCGATCGCGAGCAGCGAGTCCGGCACCGACTGCGTGTCGTAGAGCGGCCGGAACGCCGGCTGGATCACGCCGCGCACGCCGCTGCGCGGCCGCACGTCGCCCCAGCTCTCGAGCGGCGCGTGATCGGGCAGCACCAGGTGCGCCTGCGAGCTGGTCTCGTCGATCGCGTTCGCGAACGACACGATCAAGCCGACTTTCGCGAGCGCTTCGCCGAAGGCCACGCCCTTGGGCAGCGAGTAGAGCGGGTTGCCGTGGTGCAAGAGCAGCACGGAGATCGCGCCAGCCTTCATCTGCTCGACGAGCGCGAGCACGTCGGCGTACTTCGCGCGCGACTTCGCGTTCGCGACCTCGGCCGGGATCGTGACCGCGCGGCCCACCGCGCCGATCACTTGGTTCAGCACCAGCACCGCGGCGTTCGCGCCGACGGCCTTGCGGCTCGAGACGGCGACGCCCGGCGGCAGCGCGACCGCGCTCTTGGCTCGCGCGAGCACCGCGCCGAGCTTCGCGATCATCTCGGCGGGAACTTCCGTCGTCGCCGCTGCGCTCTCGGCGTCGAACTTCGCGAGCGCGCCGCCGAGCAGCGCCGCGTTCGGGCTCTCCGCGCCCTGGGCCGCGACCACCGCGCGCGCCAGCGCGAGCGCGAGCACGCCCTCAGTGCCGGGCTTCGCCGCGAGCCACTGATCGGAGGACGACGCCGTCAGCGAGAGCCGCGAGCCGACGTACACGAGGCGCGCGCCGCCGTCGTGCGAGTGCGCGTCGATGTCGCGCGCCTCCGCCCACTGGCGCTGGTGCTCGACCGGCGACGGGCCGCTCTCGAGCGCCTCGGCGCCGAAGTCGAGAATCAGGTCGGCGCCGGAGAGATCGAAGAGCGGCTCGCTCGCGACGCCGAACACGAGCTTGGTCGCCTCGCGCAACGCCTCGCCGCTGAACGGCAGATAGGTCGCGCGCTTCGCGCCGAGCGCCGCGACGACCTGATCGATCACGCTGCCCGCGGTGTCGCCCGGATCGCCGCCGAGCACGGCCGTGCCCGCAGGGTTCTGCTTGATCGCGGCGGCGATCTCCGCGACCGCGTCGCTCCACGAGATCGGCTGAAGCGCGCCGCTCGCGTCACGCTTCAGCGGCCCTTTGAAGCGATCCGGCGAGTAGGTGCGGCCGATGCTCGCCTGCGCCTTGCCGCACAGCTTGCCCTTGTTGATCGGGTGCTCGGGATTGCCCTCGAGCTTGATCGGCCGGCCTTCGCGCGTCTTCACGAGGATGCCGCAGCCGACGGAGCACTCGCTGCACGACGACGCGTACCAGACCGGATTGCCCGGCGTGATCTCTTCGGGCTGAACCACGTACGGGATCAGCTGCTCGACCTTCTCGGCGCAGCCGGCCGCGGCGGCGCCCGTCGCGCCTACGCCCACCAGCTTCAGGAAATCTCGACGTGCGATCTCGGCCATCACTCTTCCTAGCGGGTTGACTTCGCTCGGCTACGCCTCGCTGCGCGCTTCGCTTGCGTCACCCCTTCTTCTTCTGGGTTGACTCCGCTCGGCGCCGCCTCGCTGCGCGCTTCGCTTGCGTCACCCTTTCTTTAGTAGTGGCAGGTCAGGCAGTCCTGCGACGCGCCGTTGTCCCGGTGGCACTGCACGCACCAGCCCATCTCGAGCTTTTGGGTGGGCAGGCCCCAGGGCCACCACTTCGTGTCCGGCGTGAGCATCACCTTGTCCATGGTCTCGACCGGGCCATGGCACGTCTGGCAGTTGAAGCCGAGGTCCGTGCGCCGCACGTGCGCCTGGTGCTGGAACTTCACGTGCTCCGGCAGGCGATGGATCTGCGTCCACTGGATCGACTTCCCCGTGCGCCAGTGCTCCTTGAGCGTCTGAATGCCGGCGAGCTCGTCGTACTCGGCCGGAAATTGCTGATGGCAGCCCATGCACAGCTCGACCGAGGGCACGCCCGCGGCGCGCGATCGGTCGGTGCCGCTGTGGCAGTACTGGCAATCGATCTTCCAGGTGCCCGCGTGGTGCTTGTGGCTGAACGGGATCGGCTGCACCGGGCCGTTCTCGGGATTCGTGTCGAGCGCGGCGGCGTGCGAGGCACACGCGTCCGCGGTGGGGAAATCCCGGTTGAACTCTTCGGGGATCTCGATCTCGAGCGCCGGGTCCTTCGCCTTCAGCGCCTTCAGCGCGTGCGCTTCGCAGACGCTGGTCGCCCGGCGCGGCTCGGCAGCCGAGGCGGGACCCGAGGCACTCAGCGCGAAGAGCAGCGCGGCGACCGCGGCGATCGAGAGAGCGGAGAGGAGAACCAGACGTCGGGGAGGGCGATGGCTTCCCATGCGATGTACGAGGCGCCCCCTGCGTGGCGTGAGTTCGGTGCCGCGATCCACCGTCACTGCGCACGCGGTGCCGGTCGAAGGCGCGCGCTTCTTAGCGCCTTCCATTTCTCACTTCAATGCTGAAACCAGCGGCGAAATCGAAGGAATTCGCCGCGTCGAACGCGTCGCGCGCGCCGGTAGAATGCGACGCTGCGAAGCCCCGGCGAGCGGGTTCTTTCGGCGCCGCTGCGAGCAGGAATGGACGACGCATGATCGACTTCACTCCGTCCGAGGAGCAGGCGCTCGTCGCCGACACGGTGCGGCAGTTCGCGCAGAAGGAGCTGCGGCCGATCGCGCGCAAGTGCGAAGAGGCGCGCGCGCTGCCGGAAGACGTGCTCGCGCGTGCGCACGAGCTCGGCCTCGTGGCGAGCGCCCTGCCGGGCGCGCTCGGCGGCGGCGGCGAGCGCAGCGCCGTGACCGCGGTGCTCGTCGCGGAGGAGCTGGCGTGGGGCGACCTCGCGCTCGCGCTCGCCGTGCTCTCGCCCGCCCTCGGTGCGCTGCCGATCGCGGATTTCGGCAGCGACGCCCAACAACACGCGTGGCTGCCGAGCTATCTCGGCGACCGCTTCGTGCCGGGCGCGCTCGCGGTCGCCGAGCCGCGCATCGGCAGCGACGCGTTCCGCCCCGAGACGCGCGCGCGGCGCGACGACGCCGACTACCTGCTCGACGGCGCGAAGTGCCTGGTGCCGTGGCTGCCGGGCGGCGACGACGTGATCGTCACCGCGAGCGAAGCCGGCGTGACGCAGGCGTTCGTGGTGCCGCGCGGCGCGCCGGGCCTCACCGCCACGCGCGACGCGACGATGGGCGTGTGCGCGCTGCCGCTCGCCGACGTGGAGTTTTCGGGCGTGCGCGTGCCCGCGAGCGCGAAGCTCGCCGCGTTCGACGTGCGCCGGCTCGTCGCGCGCGGGCGCGTGGCGCTGGCGGCCTGCGGCGTCGGCGTCGCGCGCGCGGCGTTCGAGGTGGCGCGCGACTACGCGAAGGAGCGCGAGGCGTTCGGCACGAAGATCGCGCAGAAGCAGGCGATCGCGTTCCTGCTCGCGAACATGGCGATCGAGATCGACGGCGCGCGGCTGCTGGTGTGGGAGGCGGCGTGGAAGCTCGACCAAGGCGACGCCGCGCTGCGCGAGGCGACGCTCGCGATCAATCAGGTGAAGCGCATCGCCCTCGACGCCGCCGACGGCGCGGTGCAGGTGCTCGGCGGCCACGGCTACATCCGCGAGTACCTGCCCGAGCTGCATCTGCGCAACGCGCGCGGCCTCTCCGCGCTCGAGTGCGCCGCGCTGGTCTGACGCGACGCCCACGGGACGTTCGTTCACAAACCGGGAAAAAACAGACGCGAATTCGAGCCCATGCCGACTTCGTGTGAGCCAACGCCCCCAGGAGCACCGAATGGCCATCGCTTTCTCGCTCTCGGATCGCTCGGAGCACGCGCGCGATCACTTTCACCTCATGGCCGCGGAGCACATGCGCCCGATCGCACGCAAGTACGACGACCACGAGCACGACCTGCCGCGCGAGTGGGTCGAGTGGTACTGGCGCACGGGGCGCTTCACGCAGGCCGGCGGCGAGGGCGCGAGCGACGGCTTCGTGCAGGTGTGCATCCAGGCGGAGGAGCTGTGCTGGGGCGACGCCGGCCTCTACCTGCGCACGCCGTTCGCGGGGCTCGGCGGCTCGGCCGTCGGCGCGACCGGCACGCCCGAGCAGAAGCAGCGCTACCTCGCCGTGTTCGCGGATCCCGCGGCGCAGCCCGCCTGGGGCGCGATGGCGATCACCGAGCCCGGCGCCGGCTCCGACAGCGCGGCGATCGAGACCACCGCCGCGCTCGACGGCGATCACTACGTGCTGAACGGCACGAAGATCTTCTGCACCGGCGGCGAAGGCGCGGCGACTTCGCCCGGCGGCTTCGTGGTGGTGTGGGCGACAGTCGACAAGAGCGCGGGCCGCGGCGGCATCAAGGCCTTCGTCGTGCCCGCCGGCACGCCCGGCATGTCGATCGTCGGCCTCGAGCGCAAGCTCGGCATCCGCGCCAGCGACACCGCCACGCTGCGCTTCGAGAGCTGCCGCGTGCCGCGCGCCAACCTGCTGGGCGCAGAGCGCGTGAAGCGAGACGACGACGCGAAGCAGACCGGCGACAAGGGCTTCAAGGGCGCGATGGCGACCTTCGACGCCAGCCGCCCGCTCGTCGCCGCGATGGCGGTGGGCGTCGGGCGCGCGGCGCTCGACTGCGTGAAGGAAGAGCTCGCGCGCAGCGGCATCGCGCCGCGCTACGACGCGCCGCCGGTGCAGCTGACCGCGATCGAGCGCGATCTCACCGAGATGGAGGCCGAGCTGCAGGCCGCGCGGCTGCTCACCTGGCGCGCGGCGGCGATGATGAACCGCCGCCTGCCCAACAGCTTGGAGGCGTCGATGGCGAAGGCGAAGGCGGGCGCCGCCGTCACCAAGATCACGCAGAAGGCGGTCGAGCTGCTCGGCCCGCTCGGCTACTCGAAGAAGCTGCTGGTCGAGAAGTGGATGCGCGACGCCAAGATCAACGACATCTACGAGGGCACGCAGCAGATCAATCTACTCATCGTCGCCCGCCGCATCCTCGACTATTCGAGCGCGATGCTGCGCTAGGGACCAGCGTCCCCCAGGAGCCTCCATGCCCGTCGCTGCGGATCTGATCGCGATCCTAGTTTGCCCCGAGTCGAAGCAGCCCGTCGCGCACGCGACGCCGGCGCAGCTCGCCCAGCTCAACGACGCGATCCGCGCAGGCAACGCCTACAACCGCGCCGGGGCGCGCGTCGAGAAGGAGCTCCGCGAGGCGCTCGTGCGCGAGGACGGGCGCCTGCTCTATCCCGTCGAGGACGGCATCCCGGTGATGCTCGTCGAGGAGTCGATCTCGCTCTGATCGCGCTTCGCGGCCGCGATCGCCGCCGCGAACTCGAAGATCGGCTGCGGCGCCGGCCAGCAGCGTGCGCGCACCAGGCCTTGCGCGCGCTCGAGCGCGTCGCGCGCCGCTTCGTCGAGCGGGAAGCGCGTGCTGAACGAGAGCTGCATGCGGTCGAGGTCGATCTCGCAGCTCTGCACGCCGCTCACCTGCGCCACCACCTCGTAGGCGTTCACGAGGCCGTACACGTCCGCGAAGTCCAGCTCGTGCAGCACGATCGATCCTCCTAGGGGCGCGCGAAGGTGAAGGGCGCAACGCGCACGCTGCGCGCGACGCGGCGGGGGCGCGGCTGCTCGAGCGCGCCGGCGGCGTGCAGGAACGCCTCGATCTCGTCGATGCGCGCGTCCGCGTCGCGGCGGCCGAGATCGACCAGCGTCTCGGTGTAGGCCGCGTCGAACAGCAGGTAGCTGCTGAGATCCGCGCTCTGCGCGTCGGGCGTGCCGAGGCCGCTCAGCACGTAGCGCAGGAGCCGCGGCATGCGGTGCTCGAAGCGCTTCGCGATCAGCGCGAGATCCTCCGAGGGCCCGAGCACCAGCGGCTCGACGTGCCGGATGCCCTCGCTGTGCGAAGCGAGCGCGCTCGCGCCGTGCTTGGCGACGAGGCCGTTCATGCGCCGCAGGTGATCGATGTCGGCGTCGAGGTGATCGAGGAAGATCGCGTTCAGGAACACGCCGAAGACCTGCGCGAGCGCCGGGCTCGCGAGGCGCCGGCCGGCGGTGCGCGGCGCCTCCGCGCTGCCCTCCTCGCGCGCGAGCGCGCCCGCGGCGCTCGCAGAGCGCACGCCGATCGCGAGCACGTGCCGCGCGCCGAGGCGAATCGCGGGGCTGAGCGGAGCGACGAGGCGCAGGCCGCCGTCGCCGAACCACGCCTCGCCCGCCGGAGTTTCCAGCATCACCGGCGCGAACACTGCCGGGATCGCAGCCGACGCGAGCACGTGCCGATGCGTGAGCGTCACCGGCAGCACCACGCGCCGGCTCTTCTGCCAGATCGCGTGGCCGTCGCGGCCCTGCACGAACGTGAACGAACGTCCCGAGTGGTAGCTGGTCGCGGAGATCGCGACGGCGTGCACGTCGCCGCGGCGGATCGCGCTCGCGATGCCGCGCGGGGGGAACGCCTCGCGCAGCGTGGCTTCGAGCGGCGAGGTGTCGAGCAGCCCGCTCGTCACGGTCGTGCCGAGCACGCCGCCGAGCGCGAGATCGCGCCCCATGCCCGCCGCCGAGCAGGCGAGCGAGCGCAGGTCGCTGCGAAACACGCGCTCGACCGTCAGCGAGCGCCAGACCTGCGCCAAGCTCTGCGCCGCGACGCCGAAGCGATCGCCGCGCGCGGCCAGCATCGCGCCGTTGATCGCGCCAGCCGACGCGCCCGCGACGATGCGGAACGGCGATGGCCGCCCGCGCAGTGCGCGCAGCTCCGAGACGCGCTCCAGCACGCCGGCCTGGTAGGCGCCGCGCGCTCCGCCGGCGGTGAGCACGAGTCCCAGCATCGCCATCGGCGAAGCAAGCGCGGTGCCGCGGCGGGCGCGCGCCAGAGCAGCCAGCGGCCCCGCGCGTGCTGAAGAGTTGGGCGGGGGCTGCCGCACGCGCG
Source organism: Myxococcota bacterium (assembly GCA_036560185.1). Lineage (GTDB taxonomy): Bacteria > Myxococcota_A > UBA9160 > UBA9160 > UBA6930 > VGRF01. The sequence continues at coordinate 7,118 of DATBRS010000201.1, read as the reverse complement.
ACCAGCCGGGCTTGCGCGCGCCGCTCTCGACACGTTTCGGCCTCGGCACGCGCCTTGCTCTCGCTTCGCGTATGGCTGCCCCCGCCATCCACGCCTTCGACGAGATGCGCGACGACGCGGGCGTGCGCTCGCCCTACCGCGCCGTCCACGATTGGCTCGCGAAGACGCCGACCGCGGATCTCGCGAACTTGAGCCGCGAGGCCGAGCTGCTGTTCCGCCGGCTCGGCATCACCTTCGCCGTCTATGGCGAGGGCGGCGATCCCGAGCGCCTGATCCCCTTCGACGTGGTGCCGCGCGTGATCGCCGCCGACGAGTGGCGCATGCTCAGCGCGGGCCTCTCGCAGCGCGTGCGCGCGCTCAACGCGTTCCTCGCCGACGTGTACGGCGCGCGCGAGATCCTGCGCGCCGGCCGCATTCCCGAAGCGGTCGTACTCGCGAACCCGAGCTTCCGCCCCGAGGCGAACGGCGTCGTGCCGCCGGGCGGCGTGTACACGCACGTCTCGGGCATCGACGTCGTGCGCGTCGGCCCCTCCGAGTTCTTCGTGCTCGAAGACAACTGCCGCACGCCCTCGGGCGTCTCGTACATGCTCGAGAACCGCGAGGCGATGCTGCGCCTCATGCCGGACCTGATCACGAATCACCGCATCGCGTCGATCTCCCGTTATCCGGAGGAGCTGTACGAGACGCTGCGCTCGGTCGCGCCGCGCGGCGCGAACGATCCGACCGTCGCGCTGCTCACGCCGGGCTCGTTCAACAGCGCTTATTACGAGCACGCGTTCCTCGCCGACGAGATGGGCATCGAGCTGGTCGAGGCGCCGGATCTCTACGTCGACGACGGCTGGGTGATGATGCGCACCACGCGCGGCCCGCGCCGCATCGACGTGATCTACCGCCGCGTCGACGACGACTTCCTCGATCCGCTCGTGTTCCGCTCCGACAGCATGCTGGGCGTGCCCGGGCTCGTGGCCGCCTACCGCGCCGGCCGCGTCGCGCTCGCGAACGCGCTCGGCAACGGCATCGCCGACGACAAGGGCATCTACCCGTTCGTGCCGGAGATGATCCGGTTTTTTTTGGGCGAGGAGCCGCAGCTCGCGAACGTTCCGACGCACCGCTGCGCGGAGCCCGACGCGCTCGCCTTCGTGCTCGACCATCTGCCCGAGCTGGTCGTGAAGGAGACGCGCAGCTCGGGCGGCTACGGGATGCTGATCGGACCGACCGCGTCGCGCGCGCAGCTCGCCGAGTTCGCGGCGCGGCTGCGCGCCTGCCCCGAGGACTACATCGCGCAGCCCACGCTCGCGCTCTCGACCTGCCCCACGCTCGTCGCCTCCGGCGTCGCGCCCCGCCACGTCGATCTGCGTCCCTTCGTGCTGATGGGCCGCGAGCTGCGCATCGTGCCCGGCGGCCTCACGCGCGTCGCACTGCGCGAGGGCTCGCTGGTCGTGAACTCGAGCCAAGGGGGCGGAACCAAGGACACCTGGGTGCTCGAAGCGTGAAGGGGAGCCCGGTGCTCCGATGTTGAGCCGCACCGCCGACAGCTTGTTCTGGCTCGCGCGCTACATGGAGCGCGCCGAGAACGTCGCGCGCATCCTCTCCGCCGGGCATCGCATGGCGAGCCTCTCGCCGCAGGCCGGCGGCGTGAGCAACGAATGGGGCTCGACGCTGATCGCCGCGGGCTGCGAGGCCGGCTACCACACCGTGCACGGCGAGATCGAGCCCGCCCGCGTGATCGACTTCCTGCTGCGCGACGAGCGCAACCCGTCGAGCGTGCTCTCGTGCTTCGAGACCGCGCGGCGCAACGCGCGGCAAGTGCGCACCGCGCTCACCGCCGACATGTGGGAGACGCTCAACGAGACCTGGATCCAGCTCGGCAAGTTCGAGCTGGAGGCGCCGAGCCCCGACGCGATGCTGCGCTTCCTCGAGTGGGTGAAGCACCGCTCGCTGCTGTTCAACGGCGCCTACATGAACACGATGCTGCGCAACGACGCGTTCTGGTTCGTGCAGGTGGGCACCTACCTCGAGCGCGCCGACAACAGCGCGCGCATCCTCGACGTGAAGTACCACGTGCTGCTGCCGCAGGGCGAAGGCGTGGGCGGACCGATCGACCACTGCCAATGGGAGTCGATCCTGCGCGCGTTCTCGGCGGTGCGCGCGTATCACTGGCTCTACAACGAGCGCATCGCGCCCTGGAACATCGCGGAGCTCTTGATCCTGCGCCCCGAGATGCCGCGCTCGCTGCTGCACTGCAGCGCGCAGCTCGCGCAGGCGCTCGACGAGCTCGCCACCCATTATGGCCGGCGCGCCGAGTGCCACCGCCGGGCCGGCGAGCTGCACGCGCGACTGCGCTTCGGCCGCGTGGACGCGGTCTTCCAGCAGGGGCTGCACGAGTTCCTGACGCGCTTCGTCGAGGACAGCGCCTTGCTCGGCACCGCGATCACCGAGTGCTATTTGGATTCGGACTAGGCGAGCGGCATGCGACTCCGGATCCGGCACGAGACGACGCATCGCTACGAGCTCGCCCCCGGCTGGCTCGCGCAGTGGATTCGGCTGACGCCGATCGACACGCCGGCGCAGCGCGTGCTGAGCTGGCGCGTGCTCGACGAGCGCAGCGACGACCCCGTCGCGTTCGCCGACGGCTACGGCAACGCGTGTCACCTGTTTACGCGCCGCGACGCGACGCGCGTGAGCCGCATCGTCGCCGAGGGCGAGGTCGAGACGCTTGCGGTGCCCGCGCTGGCCGCGCCGGAGCCGCTGCCGCCGCGCTACTTCCTGCGCGCCTCGGAGCTCACCGCGCCGACGCCCGAGATCCGCGCGCTCGCGCTCGAGGCGCGCGCCAGCGCAGGCGGCGACGCGCAGGGCGAGCTGCTCGCGCTCGCCGCGCTCGTGAACGCGCGCATCGTGCACTCGCCGGCGCGCACCGACGTCGCGACCCGCGCCGGCGCCGCGCTCGCCGGCGGCGCGGGCGTGTGCCAGGACCGCGCGCACGTGTTCCTCGCCGCCGCGCGCGCGCTCGAATACCCCGCGCGCTACGCGTCGGGCTATCTCGAAGGTGCGGCGGCCAGCGAGGCGGGCGCGATGCACGCGTGGGGCGAAGTCTGGCTCGGCGCGCTCGGCTGGCTCGCGCTCGATCCCTCGAGCGGCGAGCGCACCGGCGTCGCGCACGTGCGCGTCGCGGTCGGACTCGACTACACCGAGGCCGCGCCGATCCGCGGCGTGCGCCGCGGCGGCGCCGAGGAGCGCCTCGACGTGCGCGTCCAGATACAGGCCTCGCAGCAACAGCAATGACGGCGACTCGGGGGGATCGGCTCGGATGACGTACTGCGTGGCGCTCAACCTGCGCGATGGCCTCGTGATGCTCGCCGACACGCGCACCAACGCGGGCTCGGACAACGTGCGCACGTTCCGCAAGCTGCACGTGCTCGAGCAGCCGGGCGAGCGCGTGCTCGCGATCATGAGCGCCGGCAACCTCGCGGTGAGCCAGGCCGTGATGAATCTGCTCGCAGAGGGCGTCGAGACCGAGCGCCCGCGCGAGACGCTGCACGACGTGCCGACCGTATTCCGCGCCGCGAGCCTGATCGGCGCGGCGGTGCGGCAGGTCTATCAGGTCGACGGTGAGGCGCTGCAGGCGCAGAGCGTGCCCTTCGAGGTCTCGTTCTTGTTGGGCGGACAGATCGCAGGCGGCCCGATGCGCCTCTTCCAGATCTACGCCGCCGGCAACTTCGTCGAGGCCGGCCCCGACATGCCGTTCCTGCAGATCGGCGAGCACAAGTACGGCAAGCCGATCCTCGACCGCGCGCTCGGGCACGAGACGCCGCTCGAAGACGGCGTGAAGCTCGCGCTGATCTCGATGGATTCGACGCTGCGCAGCAATCTCACCGTGGGCATGCCGGTCGATCTGCTGCTGCTGCGCGCCGGCGCGCTGCGCGTCGAGATGCAGCGCCGCATCGGCGAGGACGATCCGTACTTCCGCATGATCCGCGAGCGCTGGTCGTCGGCGCTGCGCGAGGCGTATCAGGGCATCCCGCGCCCGGACTGGATCCCCAGCGCCTAACTCGCGCGCGCCGCCGCCCGCTCGCGCTCCCAGCGCTCCGTCACGTCGCGCAGCACCGCCGCGACGCCCTCGACTCCGCCGCGCGCGTCGAAGATCAGCGCCACCGAGAACTCCACCGAGATGCGCTTACCGTCCGCGCGCAGCGCCGGCACCGAGAGCAGGCGCTCGCCGTACTGCGTCACGCCGGTCGCGATCACCTTGCGCCAGCCCTCCCAATGCCGCGCGCGCTGGCGCTCGGGGATGATCAGATCGAGCGAGCGCCCGAGCGCGTCGTTCGCCGCAATCCCGAACACGCGCGCGGCGCCGGCGTTCCAGTAACGGATCGCGCCCTCGCGATCGGCGACGAGGACCGCGTCGGGGATCGCGTCGAGCGTGCGGCGATGCAGGTCGTCCATCGGCGGGGGCCTCCTCGCGCGAGTGCGTAGTGCACTCGCGGCGCGCTGTCCTGCGCTCGCCCGCTGGCTAGCCTCGGCGCTCGCGACGGGGGCGGCGGCCGTGAAGATTGCGGTGATGGGCGCGGGCGCGGTCGGTTGTTACTACGGCGGGCTGCTCGCGCGCGCGGGGCACGACGTGACGCTGATCGGGCGCGCGCCGCACGTCGAGGCGATCCGCCGCGCGGGCCTGCGGCTCGAGACGCGCGGCTTCGACGAGCGCGTCGCGCTGCGCGCGAGCATCGAGGCTGCGGCCGCGGCGGGCGCCGAGCTGGTGCTGTGCTGCGTGAAGTCCACCGACACCGAGGAGGCCGGGGCGCTGCTCGCGCCCCACCTCGCGCGCGACGCCGTCGTGCTCAGCTTGCAGAACGGCGTCGACAACGCGGCGCGGCTGCAGGCGAAGCTCGCGCAACGCGCGCTCGCCGCCGTGGTGTACGTCGGCACGGAGATGGCCGGCGCGGGGCACGTGCGGCACCACGGCCGCGGCGAGCTCGTGATCGCCGAGTCGCCGCGCAGCGCCGAGCTCGCCGCGCTGCTCAGCGCCGCCGACATCCCCACGACCGTCTCGGCGAACGTCGCCGGTGAGCTGTGGGCGAAGCTCATCCTCAACTGCGCCTACAACGCGCTCTCCGCGATTACGCAGCTGCCCTACGGCGTGCTTCGGAGAAGCGAAGGCGTCGAGGGCGTATTGCGCGACGTCACCGCCGAATGCCTCGCCGTCGCGAGCGCCGCAGGCACCGTCGTGCCCGGCGACGCGTGGGAGGCGGTCGAGCGCATCGCGCGCACGGTACCGGGTCAGTACTCGTCGACCGCGCAGGACCTCGCGCGCGGCCGGCGCAGCGAGATCGACCACCTGAACGGCGTGGTCGTGCGCGAGGGCGAGCGGCTGGGCGTGCCGACGCCGGTGAATCGCGTGCTGCTCACGCTGGTGAAGGCGATCGAGAGCAAGCGGGCCTGAGCGGCACGCGCGCGACTCGCCGTTACTGCGCGAAGCCCCGCTTCTTCAGCTCGCGCACGTACTCCGCGAGCTGCGGATCCTGTGACACCATCTCCGAGGTGCGGCCCTCGAACTCGGCGGCCTCGCGCTCGAGCGGCGTGCGATCGATCGGCAGGTCGAGGTAGCGCGTCGCCTGCTGCACGAGCGCGAGCGTGCCGCGCGCGTTGGGTGTTAGGGGGATGTAGTGCGGGAGGCCGGCCCAGAAGCTGACCGTCTCGTAGCCGGCCTCGGGGTAGAGGCTGCCGAGCACGCCGACGATGCCCGTCGGGCCCTCGTAGTTGCTCGCGCGCAGGCCGAGCTCGTCGACGCGCTCGGGCGGCCAGGCGAACCCCGTCACGTGCACGGGCAGCGAGTAGACGACGTCGGCGAGGAATGCGCCGAGCAGCACGATGCGCGAGACGCGCAGCTTGCGCGCGAGCTTCAGCATCTCGTCGCACCAGGCGCGCCAGTGCGTGTGCGGCTCGGGGCCGACGCCGATCACGAGCTCGGTGCGGCCGGGGATCACGGCGTAGCTGAACGAGAAGCGCGGCCAGCTGACGTGGCGGCGGCCGTCTTCGGATTGGCGCACGACCGGGCGCTGCACCGTGAAGTCGTAGTAGTGCTCGCCGTCGATCTCACCGAGCGGCGCCGCGCCGAGCGCCTCGCCGATGAAGCGCGCCGCGTTCGAGGCCGCGTCGCCCGCGTCGTTCCAGCCCTCGAACGCGAGCAGCAGCGCCGGCGCCTCGAGCGCGGGCTCGACGTCGAAGCGGATCTCGCCGGGAGCGGAGGACATGCGCGCAGCATTGCAGATCGGAGCCAGGAGCGCGGCACCCCGCTCGCCGCGCCGTGAAAGCAAAGGGGTCACACCCCTTTGCTTTCAGCGCACGAAGCGGTAGCCGTGCCCGCGCACGCTCTCGATGTGCTTCGGGTTCGCCGGGTCTTCCTCGATGTAGCGGCGCAGGCGCACGATGAAGCTGTCGACCACGCGGGTGCGCGTGTCGGGGCGCAGGCCCCAGACGGATTCGAGCAGGTCGCCGCGCGTCAGCGGCTCGCCCTCGTGCACGATCAGCTCGCGCAGCAGGTTCGCCTCGCGCGGCGTCAGCTGGATCTTGCCCCTCGGCGTCTCGAGCTCGAGGCGCTCGAGCCGCACCACCACCTTGCCGAACGCGATCTCGCGCGGCGCGGCGGGCTCGTCCGCCGCGTTGTCCCACTTGCGCCGGCGCAGCAGCGCCCGCAGGCGGATCAGCAGCTCGTCGAGGCGAAATGGCTTGGTCAGGTAGTCGTCGGCGCCTTCCTCGATGCCGCGCACGACGTCGCTGGGATCGTCCTTCGCGGTGAGGATCAGGATCGGGACGAAGTTGCCCGCCGCGCGGACGCGGCGCGCGACTTCGATGCCGCTCATCTCGGGCAGCATCACGTCGAGGATCACCAGGTCGAAGCGGCGCTGGCCGTCGAGCAGCGCGTCGCTCGCCGCGCGGCCGTCGGTCGCGACCTCGACCGTGTGGCCTTCGGCCTCGAGGTTGAAGCGCAGCCCTTCGGCGATGTGGCTTTCGTCTTCGACGACGAGGATGCTGGACACGCGCGACTACGGCGCCGCGAGCGGCGCGGCGCGCGCCGACGGCTGCGTGGCACTCGCGGCGCGCAGCCGGACGAGGAAGCGCGA
>DATBRS010000200.1:0-19877 GCA_036560185.1 Myxococcota bacterium | reverse complement strand
GATGGCGCGCTCGCAACGCCCGTCCCAAGAGAATGCCCGCGATCTCGAGCACCGCGCCCGCGGCACGGCAAGAGGCCGCGGCGGAGGGCGGCAGCGGCGGAGCGGGAATCAAGCGGAGCGGCGGCCCAATGCAATGTGCGGCTTCGGACCGAGCGCGCATTGGCGGCAGCCGCCCTTCCCTCCAAAGGCCGCCGCGAGCCATCCCGCGCAGCCGCTGCCGCCCTCCGCCTCGGCCGGAGCCAATATCGAAGGACGCGAGCGGCGAGTCCGCGACGCCGCGCTCCCCCTAACAACGCTCGCTAGAACGCCCCGTGCGTGTACGCCACCGCCGCGAGCCGCGCCGCCACGATCGCCGCCTTCGCGAGCAGCTCCTCGGTGGTCGGCCCCTTCTTCGACGGGCACAGCCGCTGCCGCTCCGCCGCCAAGCGGTACACCCGTTCGCGGCTCGACAGCTCCCACAGCTCGTTATCGCGCTGTTCTGCCCAATCGGCGTCGCGCTCGTAGCGCGCGATCTGCTTGGTCAGCTTGAGGCACGCGCCGCGGTGCGCCTGCTGGTCGTCGCGCATCTCCCACTTTTTGGGGGGCACGGGCGCGCCTTCCGGGTTCGAGGCGTTGGTGGGGTTCTCCGGGTTGGTCGGCGGCGTCACGGGCGGCGTGGCCGGCGGCGGTGTGGCCGGGGTCTCGGCAAAGGCCGCGGCGCCCACCAACAGCAGCGCGAGTGCGAGCTTGCGCATGCGTCTCCCCCCAGAGTCCTCACGGAATCAGGCTCTGCTTCGGCGTGACGCGCCCCGAACCTGACCCTCGGCGTGCGACACGCTCCCGCAAGCCGCAGGCAGAGCCGTGCGGAACCACGCAATCGCTCAGGCCGAATCGCCGCGCTGCCGATTCGGAGGGCGATGAGCGTGGTCGCCACCTTCACCCTCGGCCTCGCCGTGTTCGCATTCGGCACGGCGATCTTCAACCTGTGGATCTATTGGATGCGGCCGCGGGAGCCTGCGCACCTCTGGCTCGGCGTCGCTTCGATCGGCGTCACCTGGCTCGCGGTCGGCCTGGCCGAGACCTACACGGCGAAAACGCTCGCCGAGGCGCAATGGGCGCTCTTGCTCGCGCTCGCCGGCGGGCTCCCGCTCGCGGCAGGCTTCATCCGTTTCAGCGAGCTGTTCGCCGGCATTCGCCACCCGCTGCTGCGCGCAGGCATCGGCTACACCGCGCTGGTCACGGGCGTGATGTACGCCAAGCCGGCGCTGTTCTTCGACGGCACGATGAAGCAGATGGTCGGGCCGCTCGGCTCGAGCGGCCTGTATCCGGGCATCTCGCCGGTCGCCGGGGTCGCCTACCTCGGCTTTGCCGGGCTGATCTTCGGCGTGGTCGTCGCCTACGCGCGACGCGCGCGCCGCATCGAGGGCGGGCGCATGATCGCCAACGCACTCGCGCTCTGGGGCGCGTGCATGCTCAACGACGTGTGCGTCGGCATCGGGATTTATTGGGGACCTTGGCTCCTGCCGCTCGGCTTCGTGGCGTTCAGCGGCACCTTCGGCGGCCTGCTCTTGATCAAGCTCGTGCGCTCGCATCAGCACGTCGAGCGGAGCGCAGAGGAGCTGCACGCGCTGATCGAGGCCCGCACCGACGAGCTGCGCCGCAAGGATCTCGAGCTCGCCCACGGCGCCCGGCTCGCGACGCTCGGGGCGCTCGCCGGCGGGATCGCCCACGAGGTCGAGGAGCCGCTCGCCGAGATCGATGACCGGGTCAAGCAGCTGCGCGGCGCGTGGCTCGACGCCGCGCGCCCGGAGGCGTTCCGCGAGCTGCTGGCCGACAGCCAGCGCGCCGTCGAGCGCATCCGGCGCGTGGTCGAGGAGCTGCTCCAGCTCGCGCGCCGCGAAGAGGGGCGACGCGGCCGGCACGATCTGCCGACGATCGTCGCCGGCGTGCTGCCGATCGCGGGCTACGCGCTGCGGCGCCGAGCGCGGCTCGAGACGCACCTCGCGAGCACGCCGCCGGTGAACGGCGACGCGGCGATGCTCTCGCAGATCGCGCTCAACTTGTTGGTGGGAGCGATCCACGCGTTCCCCGAGACGGCCCAGCCCGCGGGTCGGCTGATCAGCCTCACCACCGAGACGAAGACGGGCCGCGCGCGCCTGCTGGTCTCCGACAACGCGCCGACAATCCCGAGCGAGGTCGCCACCGACCTGTTCGTGCTCTCGGCCGCGAGTGGCGACGAGCGGGAGCGTCACGCCCAGCTCGCGGTGACGAAGCTGCTCGTCGAGCAGCACGGCGGGACGCTCGAGATCGAGAGCGGCGCGAGCGGCACCCACGTGACCGTCGAGCTGCCTGGCGTCGAGAGCGCCGAGGAGACAGCGGCGTGAACGGGCTGATCTTCGCCTTCGTCGCGCCGTTCGTGCTCGGCCTGTTTACCGCGTCGGTGAACGTCGGCGTGTGGCACCACCGCCGCTCCGAGAAGGGGCACCGCGCGCTCGCGATGGTGGGCGCCGCGGGCCTCGTGCTGCTCGCCTCGGTCGGCGTGATGTACGCGTCCGATTCGCGCGCCGAGGCGATCGCCGCGCACTCCGTGCTGCTGCTGGGCTCGATCCCGATCCAGCTCGGCAACATCCGACTCGCCGAGCGGATCTACGGGCAGCGGCTGCGCGCGCACTACGTGTTCGGCGCGGGCCTCACGCTGCTCTGGGTCCTGATCGGCTGGATTCCGGGCGCGCTCTACGGCGACGGCACCGTCGTGCGCGGCACCGGGCTCGGCATCGACTACGTCGACGTCGAGCTCACCGCGCTCGGCAAGCTCGCGCCGCTCACGCTGCTGCCCGGCTTCGTCGCGCTCAGCCTGCGCATCCGCCGAGCCGCCAGCCGCGACGAAGATCGCTCGCTCGTGGTCGCGACCATGGCCGGCTCCGCCGCCACCGCGGGCATCGACCTGTTCACGATGGGCGGCTGGATCGACGCGCCGTACCTCTACGGCCTCGCCTTCACGCTCGCGAGCGTCGTCTACACCTCGCTGCTGCTGCGGCGCTTCGTCGACGCCCTCGGCCGCGTCGAGGCGAGCACCGACTTGTTACAGCTCGCCGCCGAGTCGCGCGCCCACGAGCTGCGCGAGACCGACTTGCGCCTCGCTCACGGCGCTCGCCTCGCGGCGCTCGGCACGCTCGCGGCGGGCCTGGCCCACGAGATCAACAACCCGGTGGCCTTCATCCGCTCGAACCTCAACTACATGCACGACCTCGCCGCCGAGGGGCGCGACGACCCCGAGATCGAGGACGTGCTGAAGGAGACGGAGGAGGGCGTCGCGCGGCTGCGCGGCATCGTCGACGAGCTGCTGCGCATGTCCGCCCAGGGCGCGGCCGGCTTCGGCGAGGTGCACCTCAGCGAGGTGGTCGAATCCGCGCTGCCGACGCTGCGCTTCGAGGCGCGCAGCGACGTCGCGCTCGACGCGCGCCTCGCGCCGATCCCGCCCGTGCGCGGCGACCGCAACTTGTTGGGGCAGGTCGTCGCGAATCTCGTGATCAACGCGATCCAGGCGGTGCGGCTGGGCGGCGCACGCGGCGCGGTTCGCATCGCGACCTTCGCCGACGACCGCCGCGCCGTGCTCGAGGTCTCGGACACCGGGCCGGGCGTCGCGCCCGAGCTCGCGGAGCGCATCTTCGAGCCGTTCTTCACGACCAAGCCCGCGGGCGAGGGCACCGGCCTCGGCCTCGCCGTCAGCCGCCAGCTCGTCGAGCGGCACGGCGGGCGGCTCACGCTCGTCCCGAGCGAGCACGGCGCGCGCTTCCGGGTTGAGCTACCGCTCGCGAGCGCGAGTGCCTTCGGCCCGCCGCGACCGCGGGAGGCCGCGGCACCTACGGCGCGCTGAGGCGCGGCGGCGCACGCGGGGCGCGCTCCGCGTCACTTCCCTTTGCGCGGCTTCGCCTTTGCTCTCCGCGCCGGCTTCGCGCGGCTCGCCTTGGTGGCTGCGGGCTTGGGTGCGGCGTCCGAGAACTTGCGCTCCGGCCACCACGGGTACGGCTGCGGCAGATCCTTCGAGACGCGCATCGTGAACTTCGCCGGCCGCTTCTCGAGGAAGCTCTGCACGCCCTCGCGCGCGTCGGCGGACGAGCCCGTCGCGTGAATCATGCGCGAGTCGAGCTTGTGCGCCTCCATCGGATGGTCGGCGCCGAGCATGCGCCACAGCATCTGGCGCGAGAGGGTCACCGAGATGGAGCTCGTGTTGTCGGCGATCTCGCGCGCGAGCGCGCGCGCCGTCGCGGTCAACTCCGCGTGCGGGACGACGCGGGAGACGAGCCGGCCCGCGAGCGCCTCCTGCGCCGAGAACACGCGCCCGGTCGCGACCCACTCCATCGCCTGCGAGATGCCGACCACGCGCGGCAGGAAGTAGGAGCTCGCGGCTTCGGGCACGATGCCGCGGCGCGCGAACACGAAGCCGAAGCGCGCCTGGTCGCTCGCGATGCGCACGTCCATCGGCAGCGTCATGGTCGAGCCCACGCCCACCGCCGGCCCGTTGATCGCCGCGATCACCGGCTTCCTGCACTCGAAGATGCGCAGCGTGAGCAGGCCGCCGCCGTCGCGATGCTCGCTGCGCTGCTCGCGCTCGGTGTGGTCGAAGGTGCCGCCGCCCGCGCCGAGGTCCGCGCCGGCGCAGAAGCCGCGGCCCGCGCCCGTGAAGATGATCGCGCGGATGGAGTCGTCGGCGTCGGCGTCGTCGAGCGCCGCGAGCGTGTCGAGCAGCATCTGGCCGTTCAGCGCGTTCAGGCGATCGGGCCGATTAAACGTGATCGTCTGAATGCCCTCGCTCTTGTCGACCAGGATCGTCTCGTACGCCATGCCGCCTCCCGCTCTGCGTGGAGCGCCGAAAGCTACGCCAGACACGCGCGCATCCGCCCCCTATTGTGCCGTCCGTCTCGCGACGGCGTAGCGATCGAACGCAGCTCGAGAGGCCGCAAGCGACCCGAGCGGCGAAGCCGCTCAGGTCGCGCGCAGCGAGCCGAAGGCGAGCGAAGCCCAAACGGACTCAGCGGAGCCCAAACAAACTTGCGCATCGCCGTCGTCAGCGACACCCATAACAACCTGCGCAACGTGCAGCGCATCGTCGAGCTGATCAACGCGGCGGGCGTCGAGCGCGTGGTGCACACCGGCGACATCACGCAGGCGAAGACGCTCGAAGTGCTCGCGCGCCTCCACGCGCCGCTGGTCGGCGTCTACGGCAACAACGACGAGCGCGAGGCGATCGCGCCCGTCGCGGCGCGCTACGCGATGCAGCTGGTCGACGGCAGCCTCTCGTTCGAGGCGGCCAGCCGCCGCATCGGCGTGATCCACGATCCCTACGAGATCGACGGCGACCTGCTAGCCGGCCACGACCTCGTGCTGCACGGCCACAACCATCGCCTCGTGCTCGAGCGCCGCGGCGGCACGCTGCTCTTCAATCCCGGCGAGTGCGCCGGAATGCTGGACGGGCACAACGCGGTGGGCGTGGTGGATCTGGTGAAGCTCGAGGTGGAGTTGTTGCGATTCTGAGGCGCACGTTCGCTCCCTCGATCACGCCTCTCGCACCACTCCCGCCTGCAAGAACCAGAGCTCGAACTTTGGCTTCGCATCAAGGCCCAGCGCGCGCTGCACAGCGGTGACATAGGCGAGCCCTTGCGGCGCATACAGTGCTGCCTTGCTCCGCAGCTCGGCCTCGCCGCTCACGTCGTCGGTCTTGTAGTCCGCGACGACGAAGCCTCCAGCCTCGCCCTGGTACAGCAGGTCGATCGCACCCGACACGAAGCCCACCGGCGAATCGTCGCTCGGCGGGAGTGCACTCGGATCGAGCAGCACGGGCAGCTCGCGCGCGACGATGCGCGGAGCGAGCGAGCGGAGGCGCGCGAGTAGCGGGCCGGCGCACAGTCGCTGCCAGATCGCGCGCGCGCGCGACGCGGCGGCGGCACGCTCGTCCGCGGGTTCGAGCGCTGCGAGCGCGGCGGCGATCGCGCGCTCGGCGTGCGCCGTGAGCTCACTCGCATCGTGCGCGAAGTCGGCGTGCTCGAGCGCCGCGTGCACGGCGGTGCCCGCGGCCATCGCGATGCGGCGGTCTCGGTCGGGAGAGTCGGCGCGATGCGTCGCGGGCTCGCCGTCGTCGGGGAGGGTGCGTTCCGCGGCGGCCTCGTCATCGTGCGTGAGCTCCGAAGCAACGCGCTGGACCGGCCGCGCCGCGCGCTGCTCCGCCTGCGCGCGCGCGATCGCAAGCGCCGCGTCGTCACGCGCAACGGCGGCGAGCTCGATCACCGGCCCGGCGTGCTCGCGCGCGAGCGGCGCCATCTCGGCCTGCGCGAGCCGCGGCGTGTAGCGCCAGAGCGCGCCCTCGTCGGCGCGATCTGCGTTCGCGACGCGATCGATCGTAGGCCGCCCCGCGCGATGCAGGAACAGCTCGCCGATCGTGCCGACGCCCTCTGGTGCGCCCAGCTCGTCTTCCTCCGGGCACCACGAGAGCACGAGCCGATCCTTCGCGCGCGTCATCGCGACGTACAGCAGGCGGATGCGCTCCTGCGCCTCGCGCTCCTTTGCGCGCGCGAGCGAGCGCCAGGCACCCGGCGTCGCCAGACCGAGGAGCTGGAACTCGCGCTCCGCACCGCGCCGCCAGATGCGCGTCGGCTTGCCCGGTGAGTTGCCGCCGTCACCGCGATGGAGCTGCATCAGATAGACGTGCGCAAAATCGAGGCCCTTCGCCTTGTGCACCGTCATCACGCGCACGGCGTCGTCGGCGAGCGAGGTCGGCCGCCCTTCCTGCTGCTCGCGCGCCTCGCCGCCGGAGCGGCGCAGCGCGTTCAGCAGCTGGCTCGGCGAGCCGTGCAGTGCGTCCGCCCACTCGACGAGATCGCGGAAGATGCGGTCGAGCGTCGCGACGCGGTGAGAGCCGAGCCGTCGGCCGGCCTCGGTCGCCTCGATACCGGAGCGCGTGCGCAGCGCCTCGACGAAGCGATCCGCGGGCAGCGTCCCGAACGCCTCGCGGAGCGCCGCGAGATCGTCGAAGAAGCGCGCGACGGAAGCGGGCCAATCCGCGAGCGCTTCGAGACCGGGCACGCCCGCGGGCGCATCGCGCGCCGCGAGCGCGAGCTTCGCGTGGGCGGCAGGGAGCGCGTGCGGATCGACGCCGAGCCGCGCGATCAGCCCGATCTCGCAGTGCTTCAGCAGCGCGACGAGGCCCGCATCGGGCACGCCGACGGTGGCCGAGCGCAGCGTCGTCACGAGCGCGAGCTGGTCGTGCGGGTCGATCACGCAGCGAATCCAGGCGAGCGCGTCGATCACCTCGCGCCGCTGATAGAATGCGGTCTCGCGCTCGACGACGAACGGCACGCACGCCTCGCGGAGCGCGCTCAACACCACGGGCAGCTCGGTCGTCGCGCGCAGCAGGATGCCCACGTCGCCGAAGCGGAGGCCGTGCTCGCGCCGCAGGCGCACGAGATCGCGCGCGACCGCATGCGCCTCTCGTTCGCTCTGCGCGCTCACGTCCGGCGCCTTCCACGCGCCCTTCGCATTCCGCTCCGAGCCGAGCCAGTGCTCGACGGCGGCGCGCCCGCCGGCCGTGAAGCCGGCCTCGCCGCGGCGGCGCTCGGAGACGTCGAGGGCTTCGAAGCGGGCCTGCAGTCCCGTCGCCTCGCGCATGATGGGCCCGATCGCAAGCTCGATCTCGCGCAGGATCGGCTTCACCGAGCGGTATGAAACGCGGAGGCGCTCGATCGCACCCCCCTCGTCGAGGAGTCGCTGCTTGAACCCGTCGTATGCGGCGAGGTCGGCGCTCCGCCAGCCGTAGATCGATTGCTTCGGATCGCCGACGACGAACAGCGTTGGATGCGGCGCCGCGCCGAAGCCGAGCGCCGCGAGCAGCGCGCACTGGGTTTCGTCCGTGTCCTGGAACTCGTCGACGAGCAGCTGATCGAACGATTCGCGCACGGAGCCGCGCACCGCGGGCTGTTCGAGCAGGTCGCGCGCATCGCGCAGCAGCGCGCCGTAGGTCGCGACGCCGCGCTTGCGCAGCTGAGCGCGCGCGGCCGCGAGCAGGTCGGCGATGACGGCGCGCGCGGCCGCGAGCGCGACGGGCTTCAGCTTCACGAGGTGAGAGATCAGCGGCTCGAGCGCGACGGCAGCCGCTCGAACGGTGCCGCCAGCTTCACCAAGGGCCTTCTCTTCCGACGGCAGGAACTTCCTGGACCACTTCGCCAATCGTGTACGTCGGGTTCGCTCGAAGAGTGCGTCGGGATCAACGCGCTCGAGCATCGCCTGCGAAAGACCGCCCGCTTCGGCAATCCACTCGACGAGCCCTGTCGCCGCCTCGATGACCTCCTTCGCCTTCTCGACCTGCTTGGCCCTTGCGAACCGTCCACCCTCGGCCGCCAGCAGCCCTTCGAGCGCACTCACGAGCTGACGCCCGAGCTCCGCGTATTCGGCTTCCGCGATTGCCCCGGCCGCGAGATCGCCCTCGCGTGCGCCCTCCGCGAGCAGCTCGATCAGCGCTGCCTCGAGGTCCGACGGCCCAATCCGCGCCACCGCGAGCGCGGAGTACGCACTCGCATCGCCACCTTCGCTGAACGCGGCGAGCAGGCTCGCCTCGAGCACCTCACGAGCGACGAGCGCGGCCTGCTGTTGATCTGCGTCGACGGTGAGGCGGGGGTGCAGGCCGGCTTCGAGCGGATGGCTCGCGAGCAAACGGCGACAGAACGCGTGGATCGTGCGCATGGTCAGGTGATCGAGCGCTCCGCGCAGTGCGCGCGCGCGCGCTGCACGCAGTGCGGGGTCACGCGGCAGCGCCGCGTCGAACACGCCGGGCGGCAGCTCGCCGAGCGCGATCGCGCGCAGCGCCTCGGCAACGCGCGTCGCCATCTCCGCCGCGGCCGCCTCGGTGAAGGTGATCGCGACCACGCGCGAGAGCACGGAGCGCGCGACTGTGTCGTCGCTCGCACCGACGGTCGCGTGCCGCTGCCACCCCGGGCCGAGCGACCAAGCGACCACGCGCCCCACGAGGACCGCCGTCTTCCCGGTGCCGGCACCGGCTTCGACGAGCAGCGGCGCGTCGAACTCGGTCTGGGCGCGCACGCGCGCGCTGGAATCGCTCATCGCTCGGGCTTCCCGAGCGCGAGCAGCCCGCGCGCCGCTGTGATCTGCAGCGTGTCGTCGGCGCGCGCGCCCGCATCGCGCCAGCGCGCGAGTCGCAGGCGTGCCGCGGTGTCGCCGCGCAGGCAGCTTTCGGCGACGCGACAATTGTTGCAGGCGTCGCCCTCCTCCGTGCTCGCGTACTTCGCGAGACGCGGCACGAACGCACCCGCTCGCCACGCCCGCACGATCGTCGTGACGGCCTCGTCGAATGCCTCGGCGAGCTGCGGATCCGCTCGCGTCGCCACTTCTGCGCGGTCAGGCTCCGCATCCGGCCGCGCGTACAGGTATCGGCCGCGGCCCTCCCCGCCGACGCTGAGTGAATACGCGGCGCCCTGCAGCAGTACCCCGGCCGCGACGCGCTTGCGGAGCTTCTCCTCGCGCTTGGCGGGGTTGCCGTCCGACGTGAACGGTTTGCCGGTCTTGTAGTCGGTGAGATCGAGCGAAGCGCCCGCGCGATCGACGCGGTCCGCGCGAAACCCGATCCGAATTGGCTCGCCCGCCCCTTCAACTGCGCGCGTTCCGTTGACCTCGACCGCGAGCACGGAGCTGCGCACGCCGCTCGGCCAGTCGACCTCGCCGACGCGCGCGAAGACCTCGCGCGCGCGATGGGCGAGCAGCTGCGCGAAGCCCGGGAGCACGACACCCTCGTCGCGCGCGACGCGCCGCGCGGCGACGAGCAGGAGCTCATCGGCCTCGGCGGGGGCGGGCCACGCGAGGGCGCGCGGCTCACTCGCGCGTGCCGCGTCGAGCGAGATCCCACTCGGCAAGCCCGCGCGCTCCGCCATCTCCTCGAGCGCGCCGTGCACGGTGTTTCCCAATAACAAGCCGGTGATCTCGGGCAGCGCCGCGAGCGCGTCGACCGGCGGCTCGAGTCCGAGCACGTGCTCGAGGAACACCTGCCAACCGCAGCGCACGGCACCTTCGAGGCGCGATACCGACAGATCGCGCGCGTCGGTGCGATCGCCGACGAACCCGAAGAACGGCCCGAGGCGCACGGACGACGGCGGCGCATCGAGCTCCGCGAGCGCCGCACGGCGCGCGCGCGCAGCCGCAGCGCCGCCCGCGCCGAGTGCGAGCTCCGCGGCCTGCGCAGCCGCTTCCGGCGCACCCGCGAGCGCGGCGCGCAGCGCGTGTTCCTGCGCAGGCAGCGGCCCGCTCGCATGCGCTTCCCACACCGGGCCAGCGGACGCCACCGCGGCGCCCGGCAGCTCGAGCCGCGAGACGAGGGGCGATGCGGGCCGCTCCTTGCCGTCGTCTGAAACGGCTTGCCACGAGATGTGGACGCTCGGCGCCGAGCTCGCGAGCTGCGCGAACAGGTAGCGATCCTCGTCGACCGCGCGGCGCTTGATCGGAATGTCCGGCAACGCCGCCTCGAGCGCGCGGCGCAGCGCGTCGGGCAGCAGCGCGTCCTCGCTGAACGAGCGCGGGAAGACGTCGCGATTCGCGCCGACCAGGAAGACGTGCGCGAAACTGCGCGCGCGCGCCTCGGTCACGCTGAGCACGCGCACGCCGCCACCGCTGCCGCCCAGCGGCGTGACGCCGAGGTCGCGCAGCGCGCGTCGCAGGAGCACGCGCAGCTCTTCGCCGGTCAGCACGAATCCGCTCGGCGCCGATTCCGCGAGCGCGTGCTGGGCGGCCGCGAGCTCGCTGCGCCCGGGTGTGTCGTGCCGCCAGTGCAGCTCGCTCGAGGTGAACTCCAACAACTGCGCGAGTGCGCTTCCAAGCGGCTGATCCGCGCCGAGAGCGGCGTGCACGGCGAGGGCGCGCTGGGCCGCCTGCACCGCGCGCTCGAGCAGCGTCCGCTTCACCCTGCGACGCTTCGCCGTGAGCTTCGCGCCGCGCGCTGCGCGTTCGGCCTCCTCCGCATCGCCCTCCTCGCCCTCGAGTCCGCTGCCGACCTCGCCCTCACTCGCGCTCACGTGCGCGCGGCGCACCGGCAGCACGTACTCGTGCGCGTCTTCGAGCAGCGCCGCGACGTCGAGCTGTGCAACGTCGCCGAGACGCCCGGCGCCGATGCCGTGAAAAGCGACGCGCAGATCGTCCGCATCGCGCAGGGCGCCGTGTGCTTCGAGCCAACGATCGGCCGGCGTGCGCTCGCCCTGCTCGAGCCACGTGAGGAGCGATTGCAAGCGCCGGCCCGCAGCATCGAGGAAGCCGGTGCCCCCGCTGTAGGGAATCGCGAGCCGCCGCAGATGGGTGGACAGCGCGAACCGGTACGGCGCGAGATCGCGCGCGACGATCGCGATCGCCTCTGGTGCAGTGCCCGCAGCGAGCGCCTCTCGCACGCGCTCCGCGACGGCGCGCACTTCGCTCGATGCGCCCGCGGCGCGCAGCAGCGTGAGCTTCGCGGGCGGCGCGGGCGCACACGCGAGCGCGCTGCCGGCACCGAGGCGAAGCCGAAGGCGCTCCGTGAACGCGACGCCCAGCAGTTCGTCGCCGAGCGCCGTCGGATCCGGCGGGTGGTCGAGCACGATGCGCGCGCCGGCGTCGCGTAGCAGCGCCTCGAGGACATCGAGCTGGACGCCCGTGACGTCGGCGTAGCCGTGCACCCAGATTGCTCGCGCGCAGACGCCGCCGTCGCGCACGCGCTCCGCGGCCCGCGCAAAGAGCGCAGCGCGCGGCGCGAAACCGAGCGCTGCGAGCTCGCGCATGGCCACGAGCGCGACGTCGACCACGGCCTGCGCCCGCGCGACGTCGGGCCCAGCGCGCAGCGACGCGAGCGCCTCCCGCGCGGCATCGGCGTTCGCCTCGGTGAGGCCGGCGTCGAGCAGATCTCGCACCGTCGCTTCGACGACGCCGTAGCCGTCGTCGAGCAGCGAGAGCGCCTCGCGCAGCACCGGCGAGCGAGCGGCCGCGCGGCGCACCAGGATCGGCGCCAGCGCATCGCCGCTGCGCAACGGTTCCGCGTCCGTGCGCAGCAGCTCGTGACACAGCCCCCGGAGCGTCTGCACGACCACGCCCGCGAGCCCTCCGTGCGCCCGCACGAGCTGCGCCGCCACGTGCTCGCGCAGACTGCGCGACGGCACGATCACGCGCACCGGTGTCGCGAGCAGCCTCGGGTTCGCGCGCGCCGCCTCCACTTCGCGCGCGAGCTCGCGCAGCAGCAGCGCCTCCGCAGCGCGCGGGCCCGGTGCGATCAGGACGCGCTCGCCGTGCGGCGGAGCCGGCGGATCGCCGGCGTCACCCTGAGAAGTCGCGCCGAAGTCGAGGCTCGGTTGCGTCACGCTGCGAACCCTACCGCGACGCTGCGACGGAAACGGTCACGACTTCGGGGGGAGCGTGCGGCCGCTCAGGCGATCCCCAACAGCTCCCGCGTCTCTGCGGGCGTCGCGAGCTCGCGCCCACAGCCGCGCGCGATGCGCGCGACCTCGCGCACGAGCTCCGCGTTGCTCGGCAGCCCGAGCTCCGGGTACGCGTAGTCGCCGAGGCCGATCGCGATGTGGCCGCCGCGCTCGATCGCCGCGGCCACGAGCGGCAGCAGGTTCCCGCCGCCGTTGCTCACGCTCCACAGCAGCGGCACGCCGACCGGCAAGAAATCCGCGAGCGCGTTCAGACCCTGGATCGTGCCGGGGTGGGCGGAGAGGATGCTGGTCGAGAGCGTGAGCTGCGCCGCGACCGGCGCCGAGAGCACGCCCAGCTCGAGGAACGCGCCCAGCAGCCGCGCGCTGCCGACGTTCCACAGCACCGCCTGCGGCAGCACGCCCACGCCGCGGATGGTGGCGACGATCTCGCGCAGGCCGGCGACGGATGTGGCGTAGACCATGTCCTCCACGAGGAAGCGCCGCCGCTCCGCGTCCCACGGATCGATGTTGAGGCTCGCGAGATCGACGGGCGCGAGATCCGGACGCGTCGCGGGATCGGCGGCGAGCGCGGGGATGATCGCCGCGCGCTGCGTCGGATCGGGCACGGTGACCGCGCCGAGGGTCGGGTTCACCAGCAGATCGCAGGCGGCGCGGATGCGACGGATCGAGTCGCCGTAGCTGGCGGCGTCGTACGCCGGAGCGCCCGTGCGCGGCTCGCGCGCGTGGAAATGGAAGATCGCGGCGCCGGCCTCGCGGCACGCCGCGGCATCGGCCGCGATCTCCGCCGGCGAGAACGGCACGTGCGGGTTCGCGCGCCGGCTCGTGTACTCGTTGCAGCGCACCTCGACGACGAGCTTGTTCACGAGCTGTCTCCGCGCTGCGCTCGCCGGCTCCTGGGCGATCAGGCGAGATCGACCGCCATCAGCCCGCGCTGCGCGTAGCGCCCGGTGAAGCGCGAGACGAACAGACCGACGCCGAGCATCCAGTACTTCGCGTGCAGCGCGTCCCAGCCGCGCTGCCAATCCGCGTCGCTCGCGCTCAGCATGTGCGCCTTCGCGTTCGCGAACTCGCCCTTCAGCTTGCCGGTGGCGTTACAGGGCGCGACGCGCGCGCGGCCGTTGTTGTTCACGCGCTTCACCTTCCACGACGTCACGTTCGTGTAGACCCAGAGCCGCTTCGGATCCTTCGCGTCGGCGGCAAACCAGACCGGCGTGAGAACTTCCTGGCCGCTCTTCTTGAAAGTGCCGAGGCTGACGTACTGCTCGCCGGCGAGATTGCTCATCGCGTGCTCCTCGCGCCCGCGCGCGGCTAGTGCGTTCCCTCGCGCCGGACGAGACGATCGCCCGCGAAGGTTCCGATCCAAAGCGCGCCGCCGTGCTCGACCGCGATCGAGGCGGCTCCGATCGTCGCCGCCGGGTCGTCGTCGACGAGTGGGCTGACCGCGAGCGTGCGCGGATCGATCGCCACCACCACCGACGCGAGCGGGCAAGCGCCGCCCTCGAGCGAGGCGCAGCGCGGCACCTCGAGCGGCGTCGCGCGCTGGCCCGCCACCAGCAGCCGCCCATCGTTCGCCCAGCTCATGTTGTCCGGGGAGAAGTCGAGGGGGATCTCGGCGCGGCCGCTGCCGTCGGGCGCCACGCGCACGACGCGCTGCGCCGCCCACTCCGCGACGTAGAGCGTGCCGTCGGGCGCCTCCTCGACGCCGTTCGGTCCGCGGCCCTCGGTGTTGGGGACCGTCTCCCATTCCGTGGCGCCCGGCGCGCGGCGCAGCAGCGCACCGGAGTTCACGCCGAGCGCGAGCTTCAGCATGCCGAGGAGTTGTGGGCGCTGGACCATCTTCGTCGCCACGAAGCCGCCGGCGTTGAGCGCGGCGACGTCATTGGCGCTGGCGTCGTCGGGGAGCGGCGTGCAGCGTTGCCACGAGAGCGTCGGGCCCTCGGCGTCGGCGCCGAGCGTGAACTCCTCGATCGCCTCGCGGCTGCCGTGGTTCACGACCAGCAGCGTCGCGCCGGCGAGATCGATGCCGTGGGGCGCGAAATCGCTGGCGGGAGGCGCGAGGCCGTCGGCGCACGCGCCCTGGGCGGGCATCTCGCCGCCGTGCGGATAGAGCGGCCGGATCGCCGCGTCCGTCGGGCGGAACGCGACCAGGCTGCCGGGCTTCTCGCCGGCGGGAAATTGGCTGACGAGGAGCCAGTCGCCGACGACCGCGAGATCCTCGGGATTCTGGAACTGGCAGAGCGGCGTGAGCGGACCCGCCGGCGCGCACTCGGTGATCGCGGGTTGCCCGCCGCCGCACGCGAGCGAAAAAGACGCGGCGAGCGCGCCGGCCGCGTGGACGCCGCAGCGGCGCACGTCAGCTCGTCGCGGCATCGATCGCGAGCCGTGCGCGTGCCGCGCCGATCGTCTCGTCCAGCAGCGCATCAGAGAACTCCTCGCCATACAGGTTGCGCTGGCGGCGGCCGCGCCGGAAGGCGAGCAGCACGCGGCGCGGGGCGACGAACATTCCGATCACCGCCGCCGAGAAGTTGAGGTACCAGGCGGCCCAGTGATCGCGGCAGCCGGAGGCGAGCTCGAACGCGCCGATCTCGCCCTCCCCCGCCCAGGTCGTCGGGAAGCCGGTCAGCACGTGGTGGAGATCGTGCAGGCGGATCGCACGGACGCGGCCCGAGGTGTTGGGAATCCGGAAGCTGAAGCGCTTGCCGACGCGCAGCACGACCCAGCGATCCGTGTAGGTCGACGCGTCGAAGCCCGCGCGCTGGAAGTAGAGCGCGCGGCCTTCGCGCAGCGTCGCGCTCGCGGGGTAGAGCCAGCGCTCCCCCGGCGACGCTGCCTGCGTCGCGGGGGAGCGGCCGTTCGACTCGCGCGCGGCAGAGGCTTCCGGATATGCGTGCGGGCTCATGCTGCGTGCGGGATCAGAGCGCCTTCAGCACCGCCTCGGCGCTGGAGACCTCGAACTTCATCGGCGCCTCGACCGCGAGGTGCTTGATCACGCCGTTGTCGGAGACGAACGCGTAGCGCTGCGAGCGGATGCCGAGACCGAAGCCGGTCGCGTCCATCTCGAGGCCCATCGCCTTGGTGAAGTTGGCGCTGCCGTCGGCGAGCATCGTCACCGCGTCGCCGACGTTCTTGTCCTTGCCCCAGGCGGTCATCACCCAGCCGTCGTTCACCGAGACGCAGAACACCTGGGCGCCCTTGGCCTTGAACGCGGCGGCGTTGTTCACGAAGCCGGGCAGGTGCTGCGCCGAGCAGAGCGGCGTGAACGCCCCGGGAACCGCGAACACCACGGCCTTCTTGCCGGCCAGCAGCTCCGCGATGTCGGCGTCCTTCGCGCCGTCCGCCGTCACGACCTTCACCTTCGCCGAGGGGACCTTGTCTCCGACCTTGATCGCCATGAAGCCTCCTGAGTGGGAAAGGGGGCGCAGCATAGCCCCATCGCGTGTGCGAGTGAGGCATTTGGAGCGCTGGCGAGAGCCTCCCGCTCGGCCTTCGACCGCGGCGCGCGCGGCTACGTTGCGCGGCCGTGCGACCTCGCATCGGCATCACGCTCACGCTCGACGCGCAGCTGCGCGCGGGCCGACGCACCTGGTTCGCGGATGCGGCCTACGCCGCCGCCGTCGAGGCAGCAGGCGGCTGCGCGCTGCATCTCGCGGCCGGCGTCGCACCCGACGTGGCGCTCGCACAGGTCGACGCGCTCGTGATCCCCGGCGGCGACGATTTCCTGCCGCCCGCACCAGTGCCGCCGGGTGTCGCGTTCCGGCCCGCGGCGCCCGAGCAGATCGCGGGCGATCTCGCGCTCGTGCGCAGCGCGCTGGCGCGCGGCGTGCCCGTGCTCGGGATCTGTTATGGCATGCAGCTGCTCGCGCTCGCGGGCGGCGGCGGCCTGGTCTACGACATCCCGCAGGAGCTGCCCTCCGCGG
This sequence comes from Myxococcota bacterium, assembly GCA_036560185.1. Lineage (GTDB taxonomy): Bacteria > Myxococcota_A > UBA9160 > UBA9160 > UBA6930 > VGRF01. The sequence goes on along the minus strand of DATBRS010000200.1, from coordinate 3,529 downwards.
CGCAACACCGGCTCGGCGCGTCGGAGCGCCACTCGCTCGCGCTCGCGGCCGGCTCGCGGCTCGAGGCGATCTTCGGAGGCGCGCGGGAGATCGCGGTGAACAGCCGCCACCACCAGGGCGTGGCCGCGCCGGGCGCGGCGCTGATCGCGAGCGCGCATGCCGACGACGGCGTGATCGAGGCGATCGAGTCGCCGCCGGGCGCCGCGTTCGCGCTCGGCGTGCAGTGGCATCCGGAAGACATGGACGCCGAGCACGCGCTGCGCGTTTACGGCGCGCTGACGGCCGCCGCGCGCGCGCACGCGATCGATCGCTAGCTGCGCTCCGCCCCGAGCGCCTCGCGCTCGTAGCTCGCGAGGTCGGCGTAGATGCGGAACGGCGCGTTCGGCGCGCTCTCGGGCGGGAGCGCAACGGCGCGCGTGCGCGCGCGCAGCTCCGCCACGACGGCGCGCAGCGCGGCGAGCGGCGAGGTGTGGCCCGGGGTGAGGCTGCGCGGGTCGAACGCGTCGGCGCGCAGGCGCACGACGCGCAGCTCGCCGCCGTTCGCGGTGAAGCCGATCACGAGGTCGATCAGCAGCACCGCCTTGCCGTTCTGCGAGAGGCCGCGCACACCGGCCGCGGCCACGGCGTCGATCTTCCCGTAGGCGAGCTTCGCGCGGCCGCGGCCTTCGATCGCGAGCACGAGCGCCTCCGAGCCGAAGCGCTCCGGGACCGCGGCGCTGACGTGCAGCGCGCGCAGCGGCGGCGGCGCGGGCTCGGGCTTCTCGTCGGCGTACAGCGCGTCGGCCGCCTCACCGAACGCGAAGTCGTCCGCGCTCGGTGCCGGTGCAGCCGCTGGCGCCAGGGGGAGCTTCGCGGGCGCCGCTGCGCGCGGGGCCGGCGGCGGCGCGGGCTCCGCAAGTGGAACGCGCGGCGGCGCGAGCTCGACCGGCGCTTCGCCATCGTCGTGGAGATCGGGCGCTTCCTCGGCGGCGAGGGTCTCCATTCCGAGCGGCTCATCGGCGACCAGCTCGGCGCCGAGCTCCGCGCCATCGCTGGCGAGCGCCTCGTGCAGCGCGTCGAGCAGTGCGCCCTCGCCCGCGACGGCTGGATCGGGCAGCGCGGATGCTTCGAGTCCGGGATCCGTCAGGTCGACGGCGCCGCGCTCGAAGAACGCCTCGTTCTGCGCCTGCGGGTCGGGCGGCTCGGCCTCGGAATCAGCCGAGGCGAGCTGCGGCTCGGGCTCGGTCAGCTCGGGCGTCGCCGGCGGCTCCGGGTCTGCGCCGACGAGCGCGTCGAGGTCGAGCGCGCCGTCGTCGGCGCGCATCGCGCCGTCGTCGCTCGGCTCCAGCGCCTGCGACGGCGCATGCCGCGGCGGGCGCTCGGCCGGCGGCGGGGCGGCGGCGCGGCGTGTGGCGGCAGCCTCCGCTTCGCGCGCGGCATCGAGCACGATCACGCCGGCGCCCTGGGCATCCCTCTGCGCCTGCGCGAGCAGCTCCTGCATCGCCTTGCGCTCGAGCGCGCTGAGCGTCGGAGCCGCCAGCGCGCACTCGGCAGCGCGCAGCGCGAACACGGGGTCGCCGCGGCGCGCCTCCTTGGCTTGCTGAATCACCAGCGCGGGGTCGGCGCCTTCGAGCGACGCGATCGCGGCGGCGCGGGCTTCGCCGACCGCGCCCGCAGCGCGCAGCCAGGCCGAGAGCGTGCGGAGCGCCGCGCTCGCGTCGCGCGGCCGCGCGCCGATCGCCGCCAGCTCGCGCCACGCCGCGATGGCGACGCCGCGCTGCTTGCGCGAGATCGCGCCGAGCAGCGCGCGCGCGAGCGCTTCGGGCGCGTCCCCGCGCCCACGCACTGCCAGGCCGAGGGCGCGCACGGCGAGCGCGTCGTCGGCGCCGCCCTCGAGGTGCGCCCGCAATGCGGCTAGCGCCCCGGTGGCGTCGCCCGCCCGTAACAACGCGAGCGCTCGCTCCAGCGGCGGCGCGAGCTTGGCTTCTGCGGGGTCGACGACGAAGCCCGCGCGCGCAAAGCCGAACATCGCGAGCGCGCCGAGCGCGAAGCCTCCGAGCTGAGCGGCCGGCGCGAACGAGGGCGCGCTCACCCCCACGCCCGCTGCGGCTGCGCAGGCGAGCGCGCCGGCGATCGCCGCGGAGCGCAGCGACGAGCGCTTGCGCTGCGTGGGCCCGAGTGCGAGCGGGTCGGTGGCGATGTCGCCGGGGCTGATCGCGAGCGCGCCGAACAGCGCCGCGGTCGCCGCGGAGAGCCCGACCAGCGGCGCGGCTTCGGGCGCGCTCGCGGCGGCGTGCACGACCGCGCCCGCAAGGCCGCCGCCGAACAGCACGCCCGCGTAGCGCGCGCGCCCGAGGCGCAGCTCGAGCCGTGCGCCCACGCTCCCGAGCAGCGCGAGATTCCACAGCAGGTGCAGCCAGCCGGCGTGAACGAGCGCGTGGACCGCGAAGCGCAGCGGCGACGCGCTGCCGCCGGTCACGCCGACCTGATAAATGGCCGTACCGTGCGCCGCGGTCTCGGCCTCGGCGACGATCGTGTCGAGCTCCGCCTGCTCGCGCGCCACGCTCTCGGCATCGAGGCTGCTCGCGGCGAAGGTCGGCGCGTCGTCGGCGGCGACCGCGAGCACGATCTCCATCGGCGCATTCAGATACGGATGCTCGCGGTAGTAGAGCTCGGCGCGCTCGAACACGGCGTCGCGGCGCGCGATCGCGCCGGAATCGAGGATCGCCGAGGCGAGCACGCCGACCACCGCGACGCCCATCAGGGCGAGCGAGACGTGCGCGCGCAAGAGCGGAAGCGGGTCGTTCGCGCGCTTCGCCGCCGGCATCAGCGCGTCCGGAACAGGCCGGCGATGCGTCCGTCGAGCGTCGCGGGCCGGGCGCGCGTGCGCGCCCAGTCGCGCAGCTCCTTGATGCGCTCCTCGTAGGTCTCGTAGAGCGGCACGGTCTCTTGGATCGCGTTGGCGAGATCGTTCTCGCTGAGCTCGCGGCGTTCGGTGAAGGCGGTGTTCAGCGCAGCCGCCACCACCTGCTCGAGCTCGGCGCCGGAGAGCCGGCTCGCCGCCGCGCTCAGTAACGGCAACGGATACTGGAGCGGGTCGCGGCCGTGCTTGCGCAGGTGGATCGAGAGGATCTCCGCGCGCTCGTCCTCGCTCGGCAGATCCACGAAGAACAGCTCGTCGAAGCGGCCGCGCCGTAACAGCTCGGGCGGCAGCGCCGTCACGTCGTTGGCGGTCGCCACCACGAACACCGGCGCCTGCTTCTCCGCGAGCCAGGTGAGGAAGGCGCCGAGCACGCGGCTCGCGCGCGGGTCGCTGCCGGTCGCGGCGAAGCCCTTCTCGATCTCGTCGATCCAGAGCACGGCCGGCGCGAGCGACTCCGCGACCGCCATGGCCTCGCGCATCGTCAGCTCGGGCGGCTTCGCGGGGTCGCCGAATGCGGCCGCCAAGTCGAGGCGCAAGAGCGGAAAGCGCCATTCGCGCGCCACCGCCTTCGCGCACAGCGACTTGCCGCAGCCCTGTACGCCTAACAGCAGCAGGCCGCGCGGTGCG
>DATBRS010000199.1:0-14375 GCA_036560185.1 Myxococcota bacterium | reverse complement strand
CGTCCTTGAGCGTGTCCTCGTCGACGCCGTACTTCTTGGCGTAGGCCGGCGCGAGCAGCGAGAACATCGCGGGCGCGGTGAGGCTCGCCTTGGTGCCGTCGTCGGGCACGCTGCCCGTCACGAGCCCGGAGAAGCCCGAGTCCTTCAGCTTCTCGACGCCCACCGCCATCACGAGGTCGTAGGCGCCGCTCGCCACGGCGTAGGCGGCATTGCGGATCGCTTCGCTTCCCGTCGCGCACATGTTCTCGAGGCGCGTGACCGGCTTGTAGTCGATCTTGATCGCCTCGGAGAGCACGAGCCCGGAGACGCCGCTGCCCATCGTGCCGAGCCAGTACGCGTCGACCTGTTCCTTGGCGACGTTCGCGCTCTTGAACGCTTCCTGCGTCGACTCGACCAGCATGTCGTCGGCGCCCTTGTCCCAATGCTCGCCGAAGGACGTGCAGCCCATTCCTACGATTGCGACGCGATCGCAGATGCCTCGGGATGCCATTTCGTTCTCCTTGTGGTGCCGGTCACCGCCGCAAGCGACGCGCAGCGTCGCGCGCAGCGAGGCGAAGCCGAGCGAAGCTCAACGGGTCGGCCGCGCCTTCCAAAAATAGTTATGGACGCCTTGACCGGTGTAGAGCCGGCGGAAGCTCATCTCCAGCTCGTCGCCGATCTTCACGCGGGCGGGGTCGACGTCGGTGACCTCGCAGGTCACGCGCCCGCCGCCCTCGAAGTCGATCACGCCAGCCACCGTCGGAGGGTTCAGCGAGTACGCCAAGTGGTCGAGCGTGTAGGTCGCGATCTTGCAGCGCTTGTCGGCGAAGTCCTCGTCGCGCATCTGGTCGACGGCGCTGCACTGGATGCAGACGCGCTGCGGCGGCAGGTGGCCGGTGCCGCAGGCGACGCAGCGCGAGCCCACGAAGCCGAGCTTCCAGCTCGAGTGGCGCGCGCTGGGCGGCGCGGCCGGGCGCTCCGGATCGGGCCGGCGCGGCGGCTCGAAGGGCAGGATGCCGCGCCACTTGAGATAGGTGTTGTACGCGACGTCGCTGCGCTTCGAGGCGATCCAGGCGTCGACCGAGTGCTTCGGGCGCGCGGCCGCGATGCGATTCGTCACCTCGAACACGGCGGCGTCGCAGCCGTCGGCGAGCGAGAGCACGAGGATGCGGTCGCCCGTTTTCGCGCTGTCGAGCGCGCGCGCGAGCGTGAGCAGCGCGTGCGCCACGCCGGTGCGGCCGACGCCGTCGGCGAGCGGATCCGCCATCTGCTCGGGGCGCAGCTTCAGCCCTTTCGGCAGGCCCGCGACGGCGCGCGCGTTCGCGGCGTCAGCGATCACCACGCTCAGCTCGCTCGGCTGCACCTTCGCGTCCGCCAGCGCGCGCGCGCAGGTGTCGGCGACCAGCGGCGCGAGCGTGTCCGCGCCGAAGCGCTCCTCCCAGCTCTTCGCGAAGCGGTCCTCGGGAAGGCGCCAGACGTCGAGGATCTCCGCGGTGGCGGAGGCACTGCCGATCAGCACCGCCGCGCTCTCGGAATCCGGCCCGGTGACGAACGCCGCAGCGCCATCTCCGCTCGCGCTCTCGCGGCCGCCACCGGGCGCGCCGATCATCACGTCGCCCGCGCACACCAGCGCGCGCTTGCCCGCGGCCGCGACGTCGAGGCCCGCCATCAGCGCGCCGAGTCCCATGCGCGAGCAGGTGCCGAGATCGAGCGAGCGCACTTTGCCGGGCAGCTGCAGCGCGGCGTGCACCGTCGCGCCGTTCAGCTTCTCGGCGTAGGGCGGGCTCGTGGTCGCGAACAGCAGCGCGTCCACCGCGGGCCCGGCGTGCATCGCCTCGCGCGCGGCCTCGACCGCCATCGAGACGGAATCCTCGTCGAAGCTCGCGACCGCGCGCTCCCCTTTGCCGGCGCCGATCGACTTGCGCGTGAGGCGATTGAACGGGACGTAGCTGCCGTACTTCACGATGCCGGCCACGGGGGTGCTCCTGCAGAAATTGACGTGCGCCGCAGCCTAGCCCGCGCTCAGGCGGCGCCGCTCGCACCGAGCTGCGCATACAGCGCATCGCGATCGCGCGCGAAGCGTCGCCCGGCGTACACGAACAGCGGCAGCGCGAGCATCGACGCGGCGGTGAAGAGCACGAGCGCCTGCGAGTAGCCGTCGCTGCCGCCCGCGGCCTTCACGCGATCCACGAGCACGCCCGCGCCGGTGTTGCCGACGCCGAGCCCGACGACGTTGAGCAGCATGATGTAGAAGCCGACGACGGTGGCGCGGATGTTCGGCGGCACGAGCTCCTGCACGCTCGCGAAGGTCGGGCCGTAAAACATCCCGAGCTGCACGCTGCCCATCGTCATCGCGATCCAGAACCAGAGGCTGCTCGGCTCGGCGAGGCGATAGGCGAAGCTGAGCGGCGCGAACAGCGCGAGCAGCAGCGCGAGGAACATCGGCCGGCCCATGCCCGTGCGGCGCAGAAACCAATCGCTGCCGAGCCCGCCGAGCAGATTTCCGGCGATGCCGCCCGCGAGCGAGAGCCAGCCCGAGATGCGCAGGATTTCCGCCCGCTCGAAGCCGCGCTCCTCGACCAGCCAGATCTGGTCGAAGGCGGCGGCGCCGAGGATGAAGTGGAAGGCGACGCCGCCCGCCATCGTGCAGACGAGCGCGGGCGAGGAGCCGAGCGCTCGCCCGAGCGTGCGCACGATCTCGCCGAGGCTCTGCCGCTGTGCCGTCGCGCTGGAGCGCGCGTCGGCGTGCCGGCGCGGCGTCTCGGGCACGAACCACATTCCGACGGCGAACACCACGCCGATCGCGCCGAGCAGGTAGAAGCAGTGGCGCCAACCGAGCGCCGGCCCGAGGTAGCCGGCCACCAGCGCGCTCACGCTCACGCCGATCGGCACGCCCATGTAGTAGATGCCCGAGGCGAGGCCGAGCCGCGATGCCGGGAAGCGATCCGAGAGCATCGACATGGCGGTGGGCGTGCACACCGACTCGCCGATGCCGATCAGCATGCGCGGCGCCGCGATCGTGGCGAAGCTCGTCGCCGCGCCGGTCGCGGCGGTGAGCACGCTCCACACGCCGAGGCCCGCCGCGATCAGGCGCGGGCGATGGAAGAGGTCGGCGAGCACACCGGTGAAGAGGCCCATCGTCGCGTAGAAGAACGTGAAGAAGATTCCGGTGAGGTACGAGAACTGGGTGGCGCTGAGGCCGAGCTCGGGAACGATGAAGTTCGCGAAGCTCGGCAGCGCTTGGCGGTCGACGAAGTTGACCACGTTGAGCATCGTGAGCAGTCCGAGGAACGCGAAGTGACGAAGCTCGATGCGATCGCTGCTCGAATCGGCAGGCGTGGCCATGCGCTCTCCTCGCCGCGCGAGGAGGCGGCGCGCGCAGTGTATGCGGGCTCGCTGTCGCGCCGCGCGTTGTTACGGAGCGCCCTGGCCGCGACCTGCTGCGGCTGGGCCGCGGCCGCGCGCGCGCAGGAGTCGAACCCGCGCGCCGAGAGGATCCAGCGCATCGCCGACGGCATCGCCGAGTACGACGCGCAGGGCGAGCACCGCACGGGCACGCCAGTCGACGAGGTGAACGCGCGCTGGATCGTGCGCGAGCTCGCGGGCGCCGGCCTCTCCGCGCGCCTCGAGCGCTTCGATTTCGAGCGCTTCGTGCAGCGCCGCGCCGACGTGCTGAGCGGGAACGAGCGGCGTCACGGCCTGGCCGCGTTCGACGGCGGCATCACCGGACCGGAGGGTGTGAGCGGGCGCCTCGGCCGGCTCGGCTCGGCGGCGGAGATCGGCGTCGCGTTCGTCGCGCCGAGCCCGAAGCCCGCCGCCCTCGCGGCCCTCGAGCGCGCGCGCGTCGCCGGCACGCATCGCGCGATCGTGGTGCTGCCCGAGCGCGGCGCCGAACACGGCGATCTCGCGCTGCTCAACGCCGAGCGCGCGGCGACGCCCGATTCGACGCCGCTCGTGCAGTTGGCCGGCACCCACGCTTGGCCGCTGGAAGCGGGCGCCGCCGCGGGCACTGCGGCGCGCGTCGTGGTCGAGGCCGAGCGCATCGCCGCGAACGGCCTCAACGTGACGGCGCGCGTGCGCGGCACGCAGCCGGAGCTCCCGCCGCTGGTCGTGATGACGCCGCGCAGCGGCTGGTTCGCCTGCGCGTCGGAGCGCGGCGGCGGCCTGGTCGCGCTGTTCGAGATCGCGCGCGCTCTATACGACGCGCCGCCGGCGCGCGACGTCGTGCTCGTCGTGAGCAGCGGCCACGAGCTCGGCCATCTCGGGCTGCGCGCTTGGCTCAGCGGGCACGGCGCGCTCGCGGCGAGCGCACACGCCTGGCTCCATCTCGGCGCGAACGTCGCGGCGCTGGACGGCCAGCTCGTCGTGCAGCCCTCGAGCCCCGAGCTGGCAGATCTCGCCCGGGAGGCGTTCCGCAGCGCGGGCCGGCCGCTCGACGTGATCGTGCCGCCCGGCACTCCGCCGCTCGGCGAAGCGCGCGAGATCGCCGATCGTCCCTATCTCTCAGTGCTCGGCACGAACCCGCGCTTCCATTCACCCGACGATCGTTGGCCGTATGCCGTGGATGCGCCCAAGGCGCTCGCGGTGTGCGAGGCCGTCGTCGCGCTGGCGCGCCGGCTCGCGAGCTGACGCGGCGCTACAGCCGGCGCGCGCGGGAGAACAGCGTCACCGCGGCGAGCACGAGCGCCATGCCCAGCGCGGAGACGCGCATCGCAGCGAGCGGGCCGTGGAGCTCCGAGATTCGCCCCGCGAGCTGGGCGCCGAGCGGGAAGCTGCCCACGAAGCCGAGCTGATACACGGACAGAATGCGCCCGCGCTGATCCGCCGGCGCGGTCTCCTGCACCAGCGCACGGCTGGAATTGATGAAGACCGCGCCGCCGATGCCCCACGCCAGCGCACCCAACATGAACAGCTCGAAGGACGGGGCGAGCGACAGCAGTGCGAGCATCGCCGCGCCATTCGTCATCGCGAGCAGCATGGCGCGGCCCTTGCGCGCGATGCCGCCGCGCGCGCGGATCGCGAGCGATCCGACGATCGTGCCGGCCGGGAAGATCGCCTGCACCAGCCCGAACTCGAACGCGCCGCCGTGATAGACGTCGCGCACGACGAGCGGGAATGCGACCGCGAACGAGCCCATGAAGAAGACGCCGATCGCGGTGACCAAGCCGACGGGAATGCGCAGCGCGGGCGTGCGCGCGACGGTGGCGAGACCGGCGAGCAGCGCCGCGAACGCGCTGCCGTGGTGCGCAGCGCGCACGGGCGGCGGCAGGCGGCTCGGCGCGTACGCTCCGAACGCGAGCAGCGCGGCGGGCAGCGCGAGCGCGGCGAGCACACTCCGCTCGGAGAGCGAACCGCCCGCCAGCGTGCCGAGGAATTGTCCGCCGAACTGAAAGATCGTGAGCGCGGTGACCGCGCGCATCAGGTCGACGCCGGCGAGCGCGCTCAACATGCCGTCGCGCGCGGGTGCGCCGAACGCAGAGCAGGTGCCGAGCGCGAGGCAGAACGCGATCAGCGCGCCCTGGCCGACGCGTCCCTGGGCGAGGCCGAGCGCGAGCGCGGCGATCGGCACGAGCGCGAGCCCGTTCACGAGCGCGAGCACACGGCGCGCATCGAAGCGGTCGGCGACGACGCCGCCCACGAGCAGGAAGAACAGCGACGGCAGCTGCAGCGCGGACTGCGCGTTGCCCATGGCGGCGCCGCCCGCGCCCATCACGCCCGCGAGCAGCCACGTCACCACGACCTGCACCACGCCCCACGAGGTGAACCACGCGCCGGCGCCGCTCGCGTACCACGGGAACGCGGCGTGCGCGCCGCGCGGGCTGGCTTCGCTCACGCCGCGCCGCCGCGTCCCGAAGCGCAGCGGCGCTCGAGCTCCGCGCGCAGGCGGCGGCGGTCGAGCTTGCCGCTGTCGGTCATGGGCAGCTCGTCCGCGCGCAGCACGAACACGTGGCGCGGCAGCTTGTAGGCGGCGAGCTCGCCGCGCAGCCGCTCGCGCAGCGCCGCCGCCGTAACAACCGCGGCCGCGCGCAGCACCAGCGCCGCCGCGACCTCCTCGCCGCGCTCGGCGTGTGCGACGCCGACCACGTGCGCCGTCGCCACTTCGGGCAGCGTCTCGAGCACCGCCTCGACCTCGCGGGGCGTCACGTTCGCGCCGCCCGTCTTGATCATCTCGCCGAGCCGGCCGTGAAAGAACAAGTTGCCCTCGGCGTCGAAGGCGCCGCTGTCGCCGGTGGCGTAGAAGCCCTCGCGATCGAAGGTCTCCTCGGGTGCGCGCTTCAACAGGCCGAGCATCAAGGAGTCGCCGCGCACGCAGATCTCGCCGACGTGCCCCGGCCCGAGCCGCTCGCCCGTCGCCGGGTCGATCACCTTGTGCTCGATGCCGGGCAGCGCGCGCCCGAACGATCCGCGCAGGCGCTCGGGCAGCTCCTCGTCGATCGCGCCGAAGGTGTGGGGCCCGGCGGTCTCGGTCATGCCGAGTCCCGTCGCGCGCAGCCCGAGATCGCGCGGGCGCTGGCGCTCGGGCAGCACTGCGTAGAGGTTGCCCCCGCGCAGCGCCGAGAGATCGCGCTTCGCGAAGTCGGGATGCTGCGCGAGCGCCGTTCCGTAGTGGGGCCAGCCGAGCACCACGGTCGCGCGCTCGCGCTCGAGCAGCGCGAGCGTGGCGCCGGGCTCGAAGGCGTCCTCGGTCAGCAAGCAAGCGCCGGCGTGCATCGCGCCGAGCAGCGAGAACACGAAACCGCCCACCCAGAAGAACGGCATCGGCGAATACACGCGATCGCTCGCGACGAGATCGCGCTGAGCGTTCAAGCGCGCGGCGTGGCGCAGCAAGCGGCCATGCGCGTGAATCGCGCCCTTGGGGTCGCCGCTGCTGCCCGACGAGTAGATCACGACCATCGGATCCCCAGGCGCCACCTCCCGCTCCGCGGCTTCGAGCAGCGCGTCGTCGATCTCGCCGGCGCGCGCTTCGAGCGCCGCTGCGCCGCCCGAGCTCCAGGCGCGCTCCCGCCCGTCGCTCTCCCAGACACGCACCTCCCGCAGATAGGGCAGCGACGCCACGCGCAGCGGCGCGCCGCGCTGCCCTGCCAGCTCGGGGGCGGCGCGCTCGAGTCGCTCGAGATAGTCGTGCCCCAAGAACTCGGCGCGCGTGAGCAGCAGCGACACATCTGCGTGTCGCAGCGCGAACGCGAGCTCGCGCGCCTGATAGAACGTGTTGATCGGCACCACCCACGCGCCGATGCGCGCGGCCGCGAGCCATGCCAGCACCCAGTCGGGTCCGTTCGGGAGCAGCACGCCGACGCGCGCGCCCTTGCCGACGCCGCTCGCGAGCAGCCCGCGCGCGAGCCGGCGCGAACGCGCATCGGCCTCGCGGTAGCTGAGCGTGCGCCCGCCGTGCACGAGTAGCGGCGCGTCGCCGCAGCGCGCCGCACGCTCGCGCGCGAAGGCGCCCGCGGTTTGCGCCTCGGAGCTCGCGCTGCCCGCCGTGCTCGGCACTGTCGCCTCCGTGAGCGCGCATTCTCACCCAGCCGGTGTGGGCGCTCCAAGCCGCGCCGCCGCTCGTGATACGGTGGCCGCGCTTCGAGCTGCAGGAGCGCGGGCGATGAGCACTCCGGATTTCGACACGACGGACGTAGACCGCTGGATCGGCGTGCCGCTCGGCGGCGGCGAGCTGAAGGATCCCGTCAGCGCGAACGACGTGCGGCGCTGGACCCAGGCGATGCAGAACCCGAACCCGTTGTACTACGACGAGGCCTTCGCCGCGCAGAGCCGGCACGGCCGGCTGGCCGCGCCGCTCTCGTTCGCCGTCTGCACGGACGACTCCCACGGCGCGGCGCCCGCGATCCAGGGGCACATCCCCGGCACGCACATGCTCTTCGGCGGCGACGAGTGGTGGTTCTTCGGGCCGCGCATCTTTCCCGGCGACACGTTCCGGCACGAGCGCATGCTGTTCGACTACAAGCTGACGCAGACGAAGTTCGCCGGGCCGACCATGTTCTCGCGCGGCGACACCAGCTACGTGAACGGCCGCGGCGAGATCGTCTGCAAGCAGCGCTCGACCTCGATCCGCTACCGGCCGGACGACGCGCGCGAGCGTGCGCAGTTCGGCGCCAACGCCGAGCGCGCGTGGAGCGACGCGGAGCTCGCCGAGATCGAGCAGCAGAAGTTCGAGTACTACCGCTCGTTCCTCGAGCTCGGGCACGAGCCGCGCGCGTACGTGACGAAGGGCGAGGCGCTGCCGACGCGGCCGATCGGGCCGCACACGCTGACCAGCTTCGCCACCGAGTGGCGCGGCTTCCTGATGAGCGTGTGGGGCGCGTTCGGCGACTCTGGCGGGCCGACCTCGCTCTGGCGCGCCGGCTGGCTGCCGGAGATGAGCCGCGACCTCGAAGGCGCGAAGATCGATCCGAGCTACGCCGACGGGCTCTACTACGGCCCCTCGCGCGGCCACGTGCAGGATCGCTTCGCGCGCGTGATCGGCATGCCGCGCAGCTACGGCTACGGCGCCTCGATGGGCGCATGGATCCTCGACTACCTCGCGAATTGGGCGGGCGAGTGGGGAGACGTGCTGCACAGCAAGATGTCCTACCGCTCGCCGGCGTTGACCGGCGACGTGACGTTCCTGAACGGCGAGGTCCGCGAGCTCACGGAGCAGCGGCGCACGGGCGAGCGCATCGCGAGCGTGCGCGTGGTGATGACGAATCAGCGCGACGAGGTGATGGCGAGCGGCGACGCCGAGATCCGGCTGCCGAGCGCCTGATGGGCGGCGCGCTCGCCGGCAAGATCGCGCTGGTCACGGGCGGCGCGCGCGGCATCGGGCGCGGCATCGCGCTCGCGCTGGCCGAGGCGGGCGCCGACGTCGCGATCGCGGACGCGCACCCGGAGCCGTTTCGCGGCGAGCGCTACTACCGGCTGCGCGAGCGCGTCTCCGGCGCGGAAGAGGAGATCTCCACAGCGGACGCGGTGCGCGCGCTCGGCCGGCGCGCGCACGTCGTCGCGCTCGACGTCGCGGATGCGGAGGCCGTGACGCGCGCTGCCGCCGAGCTGGCGCGCGCGCTCGGGCCGGTGGACGTGCTCGTCAACAACGCCGGCATCGTGAACAACATCGCGCGCATCGCGCAGATGCAGCCGGAGGCGTGGGAGCGCGAGCTGCGCGTCAACCTGACGGGTGCGTTCCACACGGTGCGCGCGTTCGTCCCCGCGATGGCGGGGCGCGGCTGGGGGCGCGTGATCAACATCGCGTCGGTGGCGGCGCGCCTGCCGATCCTCGGGCAGCCGGCTTACGCCGCCTCGAAGGCGGGCGTGATCGCGTTCACGCAGTCCGTCGCCCAAGAGTTCGGCCGCGGCGGCGTCACCGCCAACGCCGTGATGCCGGGCCTGATCGCGACGCCGCTCGTGCTCTCGATGCCGGAGGCGATGCGCGTGCGCGCGGTCGCGCAGACGCCGATCGCGCGGCTCGGCACGCCCGCAGACATCGGTGCGCTCGTCGCCTTCCTCGCCTCGGACGCCGCCGGCTTCATCACCGGCGTCGCGATTCCGTGCGACGGCGGGCTATTGGGGGCGCCGGCCGGCGGCCTCGATGCCTGAGCGCGCCCGGGAGCTGGGCGCGCTCGCGCTGGCGCTCCAGCCCGACGCGTCGCGGCTCACGCTGCCGCGTTTCCTCGACGACATCGCGGCGCGGCACGGCGAGCGCGTCGCGCTGCGCTTCGAGGGATGTGATCTCTCCTACGCGCAGCTGCGCGCCGAGGCGCGCGCGGTCGCGCGCGGGCTCGTGGCCGCGGGCATCGCGCGCGGAGAGCATGTCGCCGTGCTGTTCGCGAATCGCCCCGAGTGGGCGATCTGCGCTCTCGGCGCCGCGCTCGCCGGCGCGGTGGTCGTGCCGCTCAGCACGTTCGCGACGCCGGCGGAGCGCGCGTTCCTGCTGGCGCACAGCGACGCGGTGGCGCTGCTGTATCAGCGCGCCCTGCTCGCGCGCGATTTCGCGGCGGAGCTGCGCGCGGCGCCGCGGCCAGCGCGCCTGCGGCTGCTCGCTTGTTGGGGAGAGCAGGCGTTCCCGCGCGCTGCGGGCGCGAACGTGGCGCTCGAGGCCGAGCTCGAGGCGCGCGCGGCGTCGGTGGCACCCAGCGATCCCGGCCTCCTCCTCTACACCTCCGGCACCACGGCCGAGCCGAAGGGCGTCTTGCATCCGCAGCGCGCGCCCGTGATCCAGAGCTGGCGCTTCGCGGAGCTGATGGATCTCACGCCCGACGACCGCGTGCTGAGCGCGCAGCCGCTCTTCTGGACCGCGGGCATCGCGATGTCGCTCGGTGCGACGCTCGCAGCGGGTGCGACGCTGCTGCTGCAAGAGAGCTTCGAGCCGGGCGCCGCGCTCGCGCTGATCGAGCGTGAGCGCGCGACCACGCTGCACGCCTGGCCGCACCAAGAGCAGGCGATGGCGGCGCACCCCGAGGCCGTGCGGCGCGATCTCGCCTCGCTGCGCAAGCTCGAGTTCACGAGCGCGCTGGCGGCGCACGCCCGTCTGGAGCGCGACGAGTGGGGCATCTACGCATCCTTCGGAGCGACCGAGAGCTTCACGCTCGCCAGCGCGCTCCCAGCGCGCGCGCCCGCCGCGCAGCGCCGCGCCAGCCACGGCGCGCCGCTGCCCGGCAACGAGCTGCGCATCCTTCACCCGGAAACCGGCGCGCAATTGGGCGCAGGCTGCGAAGGCGAGATCGCGCTGCGCGGCCCGACCCTGATGATCGGTTACTGGAAGCAGCCGCGCGCTGCCGCGTTCGATACCGAGGGCTTCTGGCACAGCGGGGATACCGGCTGGCTCGATGCGCGCGGGAGACTTCACTGGCGGGGCCGCGCGAGCGGCATGATCAAGACGGGCGGCGCCAACGTGTCGCCGCTCGAGGTCGAGGCCGCCCTCGCGGCATTCCCCGGTGTGAAATCCGCACACGCGCTCGGCGTTCCGCATCCCGCGCTCGGCGAGGCGCTCGTGCTGTGCGTCGTGCTCAGCGCAGAGAGCCCGCGCGGCGCGATCTCGCTCGACGCGGTGCGCGAGTTCCTGCGCCCGCAGCTCGCCGGCTACAAGCTGCCGCGGGCGCTGCTCGCCTTCGCTGCGAGAGAGGTCGCCTACACGGGCTCGCAGAAGGTCGCGCTCGCGGCGCTGCGCGAGCGCGCACTCGAACGGCTGGCGGCAGAGGGCACGGAGATCGCCGGACATCGCTACGGGAGCGAGCGGCGGAGTCGTTAGGCCGAGGCGCTCGCCAGCATTCGCGTCTCGTCGGCCACCCAGTGCACGGTGTTCTCGAGCAGGCGCCGGAACGCCGGGTTCTCGTACGCGCTCGGCCCGTCGCCGCCGAGAATCGTCGCGGTCTGGCTGCGCGCGATGCGCTGCGACCAGGCGGCGAGCTTGCTGCCGCGCGGGTGCGTCCAGCCGGTGTTGCTGAACATCGTGCCCGCGATCGCGAGCGCGGAGGAGTAGAAGCTCTCGGGCACGAACGCGTGAGAGCTGCGCGCGAGCGGCGTCACGAGCTCCTCGAAGACGGGGCAGAGGTAGAGCTCGTCGCTGATCTCGTAGCCGCGCTCGATGCCCGCAAACACCGGGTGCTTCGGGTCCACCGGCGTGACGAGGTGCTTCACGTCGTGCCGGTAGCCGGAGTCGGGGTAGCTGCGTCCGCGCGCTTCGCCGGGCGTGTACAGGAAGCGCGCGCCGGTGAAGTCGCCGTACTCGGGCCAGGCAGGCCAGCCTGCGATCGCGTGGTGCAAGAACACGATGCCCTTGCCGGAGGCGAGCAGCGCGCGCCAGCCGCGCTTCAGCGCCTCGGGCGGCGCGACGAGGCGCAGCGGGCTGCGCTGCGCGAAGTCGATGCCGGGCATGTCGTAGAGCACGAGCGCGTCGTAGGGGCTCGCCAGAGCGGGGCTGAAGAACAGCTCCGCGGCGGGGTGCTCGACCGCCGTGACCGCGCAGTCGGCGAAGCCGTCGAAGATCGCGTGGAACGCGTCGCGCGCGAACGGGTGCCCCCCGGTGACGAGCAGCAGCTTGTACTTGGCGCCGTAGCGGAGCGTCGACATGGTGCGGCCATCCTACGCCCTCAGCCCCGCGCGAGCGCCAGCTTCGCGACCCACAGCCAACCGGCGAGCAGAGCGAGCCCGCCGAGTGGCGTCACGGGCCCTAACAGGCGCGGGCCGCCGAGGGCGAGCGCGTAGAGCGAGCCCGAGAACAGGGCGATGCCGGCGACGAAGAGCCAGCCTGCGCCTCGGAGCTGGACGGCGTGAGGCGAGAGTGCCAGCGCGAGCAGCGCCGCCGCGTGCAGCAGGTGGTATCGCACCGCCGTCTCCCAGATCTCGAGCGCGCGGGCGTCGAGGCGCGCGCGCAACCCGTGCGCTCCGAATGCGCCGAGCGCGACGCCGCTGGCCCCCAGCAGCGCCGCCGCCAACAGCAGCGTGCGCGCTCGCTCGTCGATCATTCGGCTCTCCTGCGCGCGCGCACGGCGCTCATTCGCCCGACGCCGCGGCCACCAGCGCGACGTCGCGGTCGCGCACGCTGCCGAGGTCGAACTTCTTCGCCGATGCGAGCATCTTGGTGAGCGCCGCCGCGATCGGCGTCTTCGAGCGCTCGCCCGGCTTCACGCGCTCGAAGCGCACGGGGTTGATGCGCGCGACCACGTAGTTCCGCAGATACGGCGACTTCATGCCGCGCGCCTCGAGCGCTTTCACCACGCGCTTCACCTCCGCGTCGATCTCCAGCAGGCGTGCCGCGAGCCCAGCGCGCTGCGAGAGGCTCTTCGCGAGCGGGTCGTCCACGAAGCGGTCGACCTTGCGCAGCAGCGAGCCGTAGGCGCCGCCGGGGAAGCGGCCCTCGCGCTCGTAGACGATGCCGAGCGTCAGCAGCTCTGGCGCCTCGAGCTGCGCGGCGTACGCGGACTCCTTCGCCCGCGCGTCGCGCGCGGCGAGCGCGCGCGCCATGCGGATCGCCTCGAGCGCGCGATCCCGCAGGTTGTGCGACTTCTCCGTGTTGAGCGCGAGGATGCGGAACGCCAGCTCGGGATCCGGCGAGACGAGCGCCGTAATGGATCGCTGGCCGAGCAGCTTGCTGGCGGCGAGGCGATGGCGTCCGTTCGGCGTCCAGAAGCCTCCGCCCTCCGCTCGCACCGCGATGATCGGATCGAGGAAGGCGCCGGTCTCGGCAATCTTCTGGGCTAGACGCTTCGCGTGCGTGGGCGAGAGATCGCGCTGAAATGGCGTCGGCTCCACCTTCTCGCGCGGCAGCGCGGCGATCAGCACCGGCGCGTCGCCCTGCGGGTCGCGATACGCGCCGAGCGCGGCGCCGCCCGCGGCCTCGACCGCAGCCGTCAGCGCCGCGAGCTCGGGGCCATGCGGATCGAGCGGCATCGCGCTCGGCTCCGGCCCCATCGCCGTGCCGCGCGGTGTGAGCCGCTTCCTGGCGTTCGCTGCCTTGCGCGGCTTCGCCGCGGGCTTGGCGTTCGCGGCTCTCCTCGCCGCCATCAGCGCGGCTTCCGCGGCGAGAAGAACAGCCGCTCGGCGTTCGCCCGCAGGTACTTGTCGAGCACGCCGGGCCGCAGCGCGAGCTGCTGCGCCTCTGCGACGCAGCGCTTGAACGAGAGCACCGGATGATCCGACGCGAACAGGATCTTGTCCTGGCCGCGCGTGTTCATGAAGTGGATCAGCTCCGGCGGCAGGTACTTCGGCGCGTAGGCGGAAGTCATCAGGTGGAGGTTCTTGTATTTGATCATCAGGCGGATCGCGACGCTCCACCACGGGTCCGCCCCGTGCGCCATGCAGATCTTCAGCTCGGGCAGCTGAACGCACACGCGATCGAGGTGGAGCGGGTTCTGGCACTCGCCGGGAACCGGCGGCCCCGGCAGCCCGGTGTTGATTGAGACCGGCAGGTCGAGCTCGATGCACTTCACGTAGAGCGGAAAGTAATTGGGGTGATTCGGCGCGACGTCGGTCGTGAAGGGCACGACGCGCGCCATCACCACCGGCTCATTCGCAGCGAGCGCCTGCAGGTCCCAGACCTCCTGCATCCGCCCCGTCGGCCGCAGCCCCGCCGAGTAGAACACGCGGCCCGGGTGTTTCGCGGCGAAGCGCAGCGCGTGCTTCGACGGATTCGACGCGTCGAGCGTGACGACCGCCTTGTCGACGCCCGCCGCATCCATGTCGGCGATCAGCTGATCGGGCTCGACGTTCTGGAAGAACTCGTCGCCGCCCTTGAAGTAGTCCTCCTTCACGCGCACGAGGAACTCGGGCGGCGCCTGCTCTCCCATCGTCACGTTCACCCACAGGTCGATTGCGCGCGCGGACATGAGCCTCTCCTCGGTGGCGCAGAGCCGCGCGACTGTATCGTGGGCCGCTCCCTCTCGCGGAGTCGAAGAGATGAGCGAAGCGAACAA
>DATBRS010000198.1:0-8302 GCA_036560185.1 Myxococcota bacterium | reverse complement strand
TCGGGATCGGATACATGCCGATCGCGGCCTCGAGCTCGAAGGGCTCGTCGAGGTGCGTCTTGCCCGAGGCCGCCATGCGCTCGGACTTGCCCTCGAGGGTGAGCGTGCGCGACGTGATCCAGCCGCCCTCGATCGGACCCTCGAGGTCGATCGCCTTGTACGGGAAGCGGTCGCGCTTGCCGAACGGATTGATCTTCTCGTCGGTCATCGCCAGCGCGAGCAGGAACGGCACGCCGCGGTAGATCTCGCCCTTGCGCGCGTGGAGGCTCGCGTAGCCGCGCACATCGGCGAGCGGGCTCTCACCGAGCCGGAGGTCGCCAGACAAGACCGCGCCGCCCGTCAGCGTGCCCGACATGAACGTCTTCGGCGCCTGAGAAGTCGTCCACACCGTGAGCAGGTCGAGCCCGCGCGCCTGCGCCTCGGCAGTGAAGGGGACGGGTCCGTCGGCGCCGAGATCGACGGTCACGCGGCCCTCGAGCTCGCCGCTCGGCGCGAGGCGGAGCCTCGTGTCGTAGAGCTCGGCGGTCGCGCCGATCGCGCGGAACGAGCCCTCGTAGCCCTTCGTGAGGAAGCGCCCGAGCGAGCTGACGTCGTACGCGAAGCGGCCCTCCGCCCAGACGGCGGGATCGCGCGCTGGCGCCGCCGCCGGACGCGGCTCGCCGAGCGTCACGTCCACCGAAACGGAGCCGCCGTCGCGCAGCGGCTCGCCATCCTGCCCGCGCGCCTTCACCCAGGTGGCGCTGCCGGCGATCGCGAAGCCGGCCCAGCTCCCCTGCTCGACGTTGTAGTCGTACCCGTTGTCGAGCCGTAACACCTCCGCGGTGACGTCTTCGAGCGTGCAGAACAACAGCGGGTGCGAGAGGCGATCGATGTCGAGATCGAGCGCTCGCCAGCTCGGCGTGTAGGGCGGGCGCCGCCGCGACTCGATCCAGGCGCGCAGGTCGTCGATCGCCGCGATGCGCGGCACCGGCGCGGGGCGGTCGCATTTCAGCGCTTCGAGGGAGTGCAGCCGCGTGACTCCGCGCAGCTTCAGCGCGAGTCGGGGCAGGCGGCGCTCGCGAAACTGCGCGCCCGCGGTGTGCAGTTCGAGCACGTCGCCCGAGAAGTCGAGCGTGCCCGAGACGTCGGAGAGGCGGTCCGCGTCGCCGATGCGGAGCTCGGCGTCCTCGAGGCGTACGCGCAGCGCGAGGTCGCCGGTGCGCGCGAGCACGCCGCCGGCGGCGATCTCGCGCACGCCGCCGAGCGTGCTGTTCGCGCGCACCGTCAGCTCGCGGATCGTGCCGTGCACGATGCGCTCGAGTGCCTGCTCGGCGTCCGGCCGCAGGCCCTTCGGCAGCTGCGCCGCGATGCGGGCGAGCTCCTGGCGCCCGATCGCGCCGACGCGCGCCTCGGCGCGCAGCTTGCTCGCGTCCGAGATCGGCAGACCGAGCGTGAGCGCGCCGGCGAGCGCGAGCTTGCCGTCCTCGAGCGCGAGCTCGCTGGTGCGCAGCTCCCCTGCGCCGGCCTCGAGCGCGAGCGTGAGCTTGGGCTCGCGCAGGTCGAGGCGCAGCGCGCGCGCCGGATCGCGCGCCGCGCCGAGCTCGCCCTTCACGTCGCGCCCCGTGAGCACGAGGCGCAGGGCATGGGGCGCATTCGGCGCCGAGCGCCAGCTCAGGACGACGCGGGCTTCGCCCGAGAGCTCGCGCGGCTGGCGCAGCGTCTCGAGCAGCGGCCCGAGCGGCGCCGAGGTGACGCTCAGCTTGGCGGAGACCTCGTCGTCGGCGACGTCGAGCGCGAGCTCGAAGGGCGCGCTCGTACCCTCCGCGAGCAAGGCGCGGCCGTAAGTGCTCCAGCTCCCGTCGCCCGTGAGCCGCGAGCAGCGGAACGAGAGAGCGCCCAGCTCGAGCACGCGCCGAGGCGGCGCGGCGGCGCTCGTCAGCGTGAGCGCCAAGCGATCGGCGTCGATCGGCGGGATCGGGCACGGCTTCGCGCGCAGCCGATCGGCGCCTCGCGTGAGCGCCGCGACCGCGCGGCTCACCGGATCGGCCGCCTCCATCTCGGCGACTTCGCCGCGCGGCTCGGGCAGCGATGCGTCGATCCCGCTGAGGCGAATCCCGCGCAGCTCGAGGCGGCCGAGGATCAGCAGGATCGGGTCGATGCGCGCGCTGACTTGCTCGACCGCGAGCGCTGCGCCGCCGGGCAGCGGATCGATGCGGAGCCCGCGCGCCTCGAGCAGGAGCCAGGGCAGATCCCGCGTGAGGTTGATGCGCACCTCGGCCAAGCGGACGGGCGCCTTCAGCAGCGCCGAGAGCCGCGCCTCGGCCTCCGCGCGCAAGCGCTCCGGCGCCATGCGCGACGCCGCATAGAAGCCGCCGAGAGCGGCAGCGCCGAAGACGCACACTCCGAGCAAGAAGACCAAGACGGCGCGACGCAAATAGCCCCCCGGGAGGCTCGCCCACTCTAGCCGCCCGATCCCACGGGACGGGCGTGGCGCGAGCCACATTCGAGCGGCCCAAGCGCAGGCCCGGGCGGGACGTGAATGTGGGTTCGGCAGCGCGCGCAGAGAGGCCGGAAGGCCCCGCAGCGGAGCCGGAATTCGGCTCCCGGCCTGCCGCAAGAATCCGCCAAGCTCCGATTCCTGCTCAAGAAATTCCTAGTCGCTTCCGAAACGAGTGCTCAGCCAAGGGCCCGCCCCGTGAGGTGGGTGAGAGCGAGCGACGTGTGCGCCCAAGGGGGCCTCGCGCGCAGCGAAACTCGCAACGGCGGGAGAGACACGGTGGAAGCAGAAGTTCAAAGCGAGAACGAGAACGACTACCAGCCGAATCGCGTGCGCGAGATCCGCGAGAACCGCCTGATGACTCAGGCGCAGCTCGCGCGGAAGGCAAAGGTGGCGTTGCGCACGATCCACAGTGTCGAGAAGGGCATGAACTGCCGCATGGACACGAAGCGCAAGATCCTGATCGCGCTCGGCATGCGCTTCGAAGACAAGGAGTTCGTGTTCCCGTCGCTCCATCGCCGCGGGCTCGAGAATCTTCCGCCGATGCCGCCCGAGAGCGGGAACGGCGGCTTCTCGCACTGAACGAACGCAGCGAGGCGTGCGTGGCCCGCGCGGGCGCCGAAGATCTCCCACGGAAGGCCGGGATTCGTCCCGGCCTTTCGTGTCTGCGCCGTTCGAGAGCGCTGCGGCAGAGCATTCCGCTGAGTCGCACTCCGGTGCTCGCGATGCGGTTACCATGCCTCGCTGACGAGCCGAGGACGCCATCATTCCCGAGCGCAGCGAAGAGCGCGGAGCCCTAATCGCCGACATCGCCGGCATCGTCACGCGCTCGCACGATCTCAAAGAGACGCTCGACAACGTCACGGATCTGGTCGCGAAGCGGCTCGACGCCGATGTCTGCTCGGTCTACCTGACGAGCGCCGACCGCACGGCGCTCACGCTCTCCGCCACGATGGGGCTCGACAAGGCCTCCGTCGGCCGCGTGCGGCTCGGCGTCGGAGAGGGCCTCGTCGGCCACGTCGCGGCGCGCGGAGAGGCGGAGGCGTTCGCGGAAGCGCAGAAGCACCCGTCCTACCGCTACTTCCCCGAGACGCGCGAAGAGCAGTTCGCCTCGCTGGCCGCCGCGCCGCTGAAGGTGCGCGGCCTGAGCGGCGAGGGCTTCACGATCGGGGTGCTGGTCGTGCAGACGCGCGACGCGCGCTCGTTCGGCGAGCTCGAGGTCGAGCTGCTCGAGACCTGCGCGCAGCTGATCGCGCCGGTGGTGATGAACTCGCAGCTGCTCTCGCTGGTGGCGGGCGGCGAGGAGCGCCGCTCGCGCCTGATCGAGGAGCTCGGCGGCGCGGCGGCGCCCGTGCAGGCGGGGCGCGCGGAGCGCAACGCGGTGCTGAAGGGCATCCCGACCTCGCGCGGCATCGCGATCGGGCCGCTCTACTTCCTCGGCGACGCCGTCGACCTCGAGCGCGTCGACTACGTGCCCAACAAGGACGCGGCGCAAGAGAAGCGCGACCTCGACAACGCGCTCGCCGAGTCGCGGCGCGAGCTGCAGGACCTGCGCGAGGACGTGACGCAGCGCTTCGGGCCGGACTTCGCGGCCGTCTTCCACACGCACATCCAGATCCTCGAGGACAAGGGCTTCGTCCAGAAGCTGCAGAACGAGCTCGCGCGCACGGGCAACGCGCTCGAATCCCTGAAGCGCGTGCTGGCGGAATACGCGCGCATGTTCGGCGCGCTCGACGACGCCTACTTCCGCGATCGCGGCGTGGACATCCAGGACGTCGGCCAGCGCGTCGCGGCGCGATTGTTAGGGGTACGGCACCACGACCAGCAGCTCACCGAGGGCGCGATCGTGGTGGCGTCGGCGCTGCTGCCGGCGCACTTCGCGACGCTCGACGTCGAGAAGGTCGCGGCGGTGGTCTCCGAGCACGGCGGGCCGACCTCGCACGGAGCGATCTTCGCGCGCGCGCTCGAGATTCCCGCGGTGACCGGGGTCGCGGGCGTGTTCCAGACCGCGCGCGCGGGCGAGCTCGCGATCGTCGACGGCGACGCCGGGCGCCTGATCCTCTCGCCCGACGACGAGATGAAGAGCGCGTACTCGCGGGCGCAGCAGCGCGCGCTGGTCGCGGTCGCACATCTCGACGCGCTCGCGGAGCGGCCGGCGGAGACGCGCGACGGCCACCGCGTGCGGCTCACCGCGAACGCGGGTTTGCTCTCCGACCTGCGGCTGGTCGAGCGCCACGGCGCGGAGGGCATCGGGCTGTTCCGCACCGAGCTGCTCGCGCTCGTGCACCGTGGCTTTCCTACCGAGGAAGAACAGGAAAAGCTGTACGAGCAGGTGGCCGCGGCGATCAAGCCGCGGCAGGTGACGATTCGCACTCTCGATCTCGGCGGCGACAAGGCGATCCCGCAGCTCGAGACCGAGCTCGAGGCGAACCCGCAGCTCGGCTGGCGCTCGATCCGGCTCTCGCTCTCGCACCTCGACGCGTTCCGCGCGCAGCTGCGGGCGATCCTGCGCGCGAGCGCGCACGGCAACGTGCGCATGCTGATCCCGATGGTCTCTGCGGTCGAAGAGATCCGGCGCGTGCGCCAGCTGGTGGAAGAGACGAAGCGCGAGCTCGCCATCGCCGACGTGCCCTTCGACGCGAACATTCCCGTCGGCATCATGATCGAGGTGCCGTCGGCGGCGGTGATCGCCGATGTGCTCGCGCGCGAGTGCGACTTCTTCTCGATCGGCACCAACGATCTCACGCAGTACACGCTCGCCGTCGATCGCGGCAACGAGCGGGTCGCCTACCTCTATGACCCCCTGCACCCCGCGGTGCTCTCGCTGATCGATCGCAGCGTGCGCGCCGCGCGCAAAGCGGGCATCGCCATCTCGCTGTGCGGCGAGATGGCGAGCAATCCGCTCGCGGTGCCGATCCTCGTGGGCCTCGGCCTCGGCGAGCTGTCGGGCGTCGCGAGCGCCGTCCCGCTCGTGAAGGAGATCGTGCGCGCGCTCGACAGCGCAGCGGCGGCGAGCGACGCCCGGCGCGCGCTCGACTGCGCCTCCGCGTCCGAGGTGCGCGCGATCGCCGCCGCGCGGCTCGAGAGCTGCGGCCTGCTCGATCACCCCGACCTCGGCGAGTTCCTGCGCAGCGCGGTGCAGGGCAACGGCAACGGCGCACGCGCCTAGCTCGAGCGCGAAGCGAAGCGCCTCAGCGCTCGCTCACGAGGTCGACGAGCAGCGCCGAATGGTCGCCGCCCGGGAGCGCGATCACGCTCGCGTTCGCCGCCAGCACGCCGCTGCCGAGCGCGTGGTCGATCCGTAACAAGCGCGGCGCGCCGGGCCACGGGCCCCAGGTGGGGGCCGGGCTCTCGCTGCGCTGCGCGGCGTGCTCGAGCGCGAGATCGGGGAGGCGCGCGACGAGCGCGCGATAGACGGGCCAGAGCGGCGTCGCGTTGAGGTCGCCGCACACGACGCGCCGCGCATCCGGCGTGGCGTCGAGATGCGGCAGCAGCGCGGCCAGCTGCGCGCGGCGCAGCGCGAGCGAGCGCCACTGCGGGAACAGATGCGGCGCCTGGATGTGCACGTTCAGCAGCTCGAGCGTTCCGCCGAGCTCGGGCCAATCGCCGCCGCGCAGGCTCGCGAGGCGCGCGTCGCGGCGCGGCAGCGCGAAGCGGCTCACCGCGAGCGGCCGGCGTGCGGCGATGCCCATG
The DNA here is from genome assembly GCA_036560185.1 of Myxococcota bacterium. Lineage (GTDB taxonomy): Bacteria > Myxococcota_A > UBA9160 > UBA9160 > UBA6930 > VGRF01. The sequence goes on along the minus strand of DATBRS010000198.1, from coordinate 2,133 downwards.
CCGTCGTGATCCCGTCGCGACGCTCCGGGCTCGAGCTTGCCGTGGGCCAGCACGCGCGAGATCGCCGCGGCTTGGCGAGCGCCCAGCTCCTGCACGCAGACGACGTCGATCGCGAGCGCGGCGAGCAGCTCCGCGAACGCCTCGGGCGCCGCGCGGTCGTTGTACAAGTTCGCGCTGAGGAGCCGGATCGCGCCGCCTGGCTTTGTGGTCGGTCCCGCCATGCCTACTTCAGCTGCCTCTCGGCTTCGCGATCCAAGCGGTGCAGCTCCTCGCTGAGCCGCGCGCGCGCTGCCTCGAGCGCCGCAGCGTCGGCACTTCTCGGTATTTCGAGCGCGCTTCCGTAGGCCAGACGCACGCGCGCGAAGGGCAGCGGCAGCCGCGCGCGATCCCAGCTGCCGAGCCTGCGCGCGGGCGCTGCGGCGATGCCGACCGGAACGAGCTTCACACCGGTTGCCGCGGCGAGCGCGAGCACGCCGGGCTTGGCCGCGAACGCCGGCCCGCGCGGTCCGTCGGGCAGCACGCCGCCGCTCTCGCCGGCGCGAACGCGGCGAATCATCTCGCGCAGGAGACGGCTGCCGCCGCGCGAGCTCGAGCCGCGCGGCGAGCGCGCGAAGCCCAGCTGCCGCAGCGCTGCCTCCGCGAGATCGCCGTCGCGGCTGAGACTGAGCGGAACCCAGAGCCCGCGATCGCGCAGCGCGTAGGCCGCGACCAGCAGGCCCTGATGCCAAGTGACCAGCACGATCGGCGCGCCCGTCGGCAGCGGCCCCGAGGATTCGAGGCGCCAGCTGGCGCCGAGCGCGCGCAGGCAGAGCGCCGCGAGCGCGCCGAGCAGCGAGCGCAGCGCGCTCATCCGGCCACCGCGATCGTCGCGACGCCGACCACGGTGAGCGCCGCGCCGGCGAGGCGCGTGCGCGTGGGCTGCTCACCCAGGAAGCGCATGGCGATCAGCGCGGCGAGGATCACGGAGAGCTGGCGCACGGCGACGACGTAGCTCGCCGGCGCGGTCTGCAGCACGTGCAGGATCAACCCGTAGCCGACCAAACCGGCGAGGGTGGAGACGAGCACGCGACGAACGTCGCTGCGCGCCGCCGCCACGACTTCGGCGGCACCGATCCGGGCGAGCGCGAGCGGCACGCGCACGGCGACGGCCGCGAGCGTGAGCAGCGCGTACCACGCGAGGGGCCGCGGCAGCGGGCCGCGCCACGCACCCGCGTGCAGCTCGGCCATCGCGAACTTGTCCGCGAGCGAATAGGCGACGCCCGCGCCGAGGGCGAGCCAGGCATACACGAGCTCCGGCGCGAACAGCCGGCGCAGCGAGAGCGCGTCGCCATACACGAGCCACACGCCGGCGACCACGACCGCGATGCCGAGCGCGCCGAGCGGCGTGACGGATTCGCCGAGCGGGATCGCGATCAGCGGCAGCAGTGCCGGCGTCGAGCGGATGATCGGGTAGACGCGCGTCAGCTCGGCCCGCGCGTAGGCGAGCGTCATCCAGAAGCCGTAGACGCCGTGCGCGAGCCCGGTCGCGGCGACCAGCACCAGCAGCGCGGGCGTCAGATCCGCGAGGCGGAAGAAGAACAGGGCGCAGAGCGCGAGCGGCACCTCGGCGAGCTGCTGCGCCGTGCCGAATGCGAGCGGGCTGCGCGCGCCCTTGATCGCAACGCTCCAGACCGCGTGCAGCAGCGCGCTCGCGAGTACTAGTGCGAATTCAGTGGGAGTCAGGCGGGATGGCCTCGGCGCGTGGCTGGTTGCCCCTTCGGGACAATCGCTCGCTTCTTCCTTGTTTACTTCGCTCGGCGTCGAGGACTCCGCCTCGCTGCGCGCTTCGCTTGCTTCCCGCGCGCCTCGGCGCGGGGATCCGTCATCCAGCATGCCCTCGTGTTCTGCGAATTGCGTGAGGCTGTTCGTTGGGAGTCGGTGCGGCCGGGGCCCATGTGTTGGCGGTATGAGTGCGCCGCGAAAGCGCGGAAGCACTCGCGGAGGCGGCGCGGGCGGGTAATTCTCCGCGCTTCGCGGAGATTCTCCCCCCATGAGCGCAGCTTCGTTGCCCGGACCCGTGCGCTCGTCGCTCGGGAGAACGCTCGCTCACTACGTGGCGCTGACGAAACCGCGCATTCTGCCGCTCGTGATCTT
>DATBRS010000197.1:0-8228 GCA_036560185.1 Myxococcota bacterium | reverse complement strand
CGACGCCTGGTTCGCGCTCGCGCGCAAGCTCGAGGAGCTCGGCCGCGACGCGCGCGTGCGCGTCGTCGTGATCGACGCAGCGGGCAAGGGTTTCCAGTGCGGCGTAGACGTGAAGGAGCTGGCCAAGGACGGCTCGATCATCGTGGACGTGAACCGCGGTTGTTACGAAGTGTTCGCCGCGATCTACGATTGCCCGGTGCCGGTGATCAGCGCCGTGCACGGCTTCTGCCTCGGCGGCGGCATCGGCATCGCCGGCAGCTCGGACCTCGTGCTCGCCTCCGACGACGCGACCTTCGGGCTGCCCGAGATCGACCGCGGCGCGATGGGCGCGGCGACCCACGCGATGCGCATGTTCGGCATGCAGGAGGCGCGGCGCATGCTGCTCACCGGCGAGCCGATCGGCGCGGCGGAAGCGCATCGCCTCGGCGGCCTGCTAGCGATCGTGCCGCGCGCGAGACTGCGCAACGAGGCGCTCGCGCTCGCCGCGAAAATCGCGAGCAAGAGCCCGCGCGCCGTGCGCGCCGCGAAGGCATCGCTCAACGGCATCGAGCTGCTCGAGCCGAAGTCGAGCTACCGCTTCGAGCAGGGCTTCACGCTCGAGCTCTACACCTCGCGCGATTCGCAGGAGGCGCGGGACGCCTTCGTCGATAAACGCGGCGCGAAGTTCTAGGAATTTCGCTGCGCGGCGCGCCGCTCACTCCCCAACAACTCCGCGAAGAATCCCGATGAACCTCACCTACACCGAACGCGAGAACGCCTTCCGCGCCGAGGCTCGCGCGTGGCTCGAGGCAAACGTGCCGAGCGCGCCGCTCGCTTCCTTCGACACCGCCGATGGTGCGCGCCAGCACCGCGCGTGGGAGAAGCGGCTCGACGCCGCGGGCTGGGCGATGGTGCCGTGGCCGAGAGAGTACGGCGGGCGCGGCGCGAACCTGCTCGAGTGGCTCGTGTTCGAGGAGGAGTACTACCGCGCGCGCGCGCCGAAGCGCATCAACCAGAACGGCGTGTTCCTGCTCGGCCCGACCATCATGGAGTACGGCACGCCCGAGCAGCGCGCGCGCTTCCTGCCCAAGATCGCCTCGAGCGAGGAAGTCTGGGCGCAAGGCTGGAGCGAGCCGAACGCGGGCTCGGACATGGCCGCCATAACAACCACCGCGCGGCGGGACGGCGACCACTACGTGATCAAGGGTCAGAAGACCTGGGCCTCGCGCGGCGCGTTCGCCGACTGGCTGTTCGGCATGTTCCGGACCGACCCGAGCAGCGAGCGCCACAACGGCCTCACCTTCATCCTCGTACCGCTGAACACCCCCGGCGTGACGGTGCGCCCGATCGCGCAGCTCGACGGCGAGACCGGCTTCGCCGAGGTGTTCTTCGACGACGCGCGCGTGCCGGTGGCGAACATGCTCGGCAAGGAAGGCCAGGGCTGGACCGTCGCGATGTCGACCGCCGGCTTCGAGCGCGGCCTGATGCTGCGCAGCCCCGCGCGCTTCCAGGAAACCGCAGCGCGCCTCGTGCAGCTGCTGCGCGACAACGCGCTGAACGTAGAGGACACAGTGCGCGACGAGGTCGTGCGCTGCTGGATCGCGGCGGAGGCGTACACGCTCGAGACCTACCGCACCGTCTCGCGCCTCCTCGCCGGCGGCAAGATCGGCGCGGAGTCGAGCCTCAACAAGATCTTCTGGAGCGAGCTCGACATCCGCATGCACGAGCTCGCGCTCGAGATCCTCGGCGATCGCTGGGATCTCCTGCCCGAGGCGCCCGGCGCCGAGGGGGTCGGCAACTGGCTCGACTCGTATCTGTTCTCGCTCTCCGGCCCGATCTACGCCGGCACCAACGAGATCCAGCGCAACATCATCTCCGAGCGCATTCTCGGGATGCCGAGGTAGCGATGGACTTCCGCTTCACCGACGACCAGCTGTTATTGCAGAGCACGGTGCGCGATTTCCTCGCCAAGGAGCATCCGCCCGAGACGCTGCGCAAGCTGTGGGAGACGGAGACGGCGCGCTCGCGCGCGCTCTGGAAGCAGCTCGCCGAGATCGGCGTGCCGGGCCTGCTCGTGCCCGAAGAGCACGGCGGCATGGGGCTCGGCGAAGTCGAGGGCGTGCTGATTCACGAGGAGGCCGGACGCGCGGCGCTCGCGGAGCCGTTGATCGGCACGATGGCCGTCGGCGCACCGCTGCTGCGCGAAGCCGGCGGCGAGCTCGCCGCGACCTGGCTGCCGCGCATCGCCGCGGGCGAGGCGATCGTCGCGACCGGGCATCCGGCAACGCCGCTCGTCGAGGACGCCCACGTCGCCGACTTGCTGCTGCTCGCGCGAGGAGACGACCAGCTGTTCGCGGTGCCGCGCGATGCCGCTCGCCTCACCGCGCAGCCCGCGAACGACCCGTCGCGGCGGCTCGCGAGCGTCGCGTTCGAGGAGCGGCGCGTGCAGCTCGTAGCCCGCGGCGAGCGCGCCAAGGCGCTGCTCGGCGCCGCGTTCGACCGCGGCGCGCTCGCCTGCGCCGCACAGGCACTCGGAGCGTGCGAGCGCATGCTCGAGCTCTCGGTCGCCTACACCAGCGAGCGCAAGCAGTTCGGTAAGCCGATCGGCTCGTTCCAGGCCGTGAAGCACATGCTCGCGAGCGCGAAGGTGAAGCTCGAGTACGCGCGGCCGGTGGTGATGCGCGCGGCGTACTCGGTGGCTCACGCGTCGCCGCAGCGCGCAGCGCACGTCTCGATGGCGAAGCTCGCCGCGACCGAGGCAGCCCGCTTCGCCGGGCGCCAGGCGCTCCAGTGCCACGGCGCGATCGGATACACGTGGGAGCAGGATCTGCACATCTGGATGCGGCGCGCGTGGTCGCTCGATCAAGCGTGGGGCCGCGCCCCGTTCCATCTCGCGCGCGTTCGCGACGCCGTGCTGAGCGGCGTGCTGCCGATCGGCCCCGGTCAAACCTTCCTCGGAGGCGCCTAACGGCTCCCGTGTGTGAGCAGCGGCTCTCGATCGTTCACGAAAACCCGGTCGCCCCGTGCGGCCTTGCCACGGCTGCAGCTGCCGGCGTTTCGCGCCGCAGCTGAGCCTCGAAGGAACGGCTCACCCATGCATCAGGCATTCATCGTCGACGCAGTTCGCACCCCGGTCGGGAGGCGCGGAGGCGGCCTCGCGCGCGTGCACTCCGCCGATCTCGGCGCGCACGTGCTGAGAGCGCTGATGGCGCGCACCGGCGTCGACCCCGGTGCCGTCGAGGACGTGATCTTCGGTTGCTGTGACACGATCGGCTCACAGGCCGGCGACGTCGCGCGCACCTGCTGGCTCGCGGCCGGGCTGCCGCAACACGTGCCCGGCGTGACGATCGATCGCCAGTGCGGCTCGTCGCAGCAGAGCGTGCACTTCGCGGCGCAGGCCGTGATGAGCGGCACGAGCGACCTCGTGGTCGCCGGCGGCGTGCAGAACATGAGCGCGATCCCGATCTCGTCGGCGATGACGCTCGCGCAGCCGCTCGGCTTCAACGATCCGTTCTCGGGCTCGACGGGCTGGGTGGAGCGCTTCGGCACGCAGGAGGTGTCGCAGTTCCGCGGCGCCGAGATGATCGCCGAGAAGTGGGGCATCTCGCGCGAAGACATGGAGCGCTTCGCGCTGCAGAGCCACCAGCGCGCCGGGCGCGCGACGGCGGAGAAGCGCTTCGCGAACGAGATCGCGCCGCTCGCGGGCGTAGAGCGCGACGAGGGGCCGCGCCCCGACACGACGCTCGAGAAGATGGCGAAGCTGCCCGTGCTGCTGCCGGGCGGGCGCCTCACCGCCGCGCTCGCGAGTCAGATCAGCGACGGCGCGAGCGCCGTCCTGGTCGCCTCGGAGCGCGCGCTGAAGGAGCACGGCCTCACGCCCCGCGCGCGCGTGCACCACATCTCAGTGCTCGCGGACGATCCGATCATGATGCTCTCGGCTCCGATCCCGGCGACGAAGCGCGCGCTCGCGAGAGCCGGCATGAAGCCGAGCGAGATCGCTGCGGTCGAGATCAACGAAGCGTTTGCGTCGGTGGTGCTCGCGTGGCAGAAGGAGCTGCCGTTCGATCCCGCGACGGTGAACCCGAACGGCGGCGCGATCGCGCTCGGCCACCCGATCGGCGCCACAGGCACGCGCCTGATGACGACGCTGCTGAACGAGCTCGAGCGCACGGGCGGCCGCTATGGCCTGCAGACGATGTGCGAAGGCGGTGGGCAAGCGAACGTGACGATTCTGGAGCGCTGCTGAGGAGCGGGGAATGTTCACGAAGGGCCGGGGACGTTGGTTCACGAACGGATTCGGCGTCCGATGGTGAATGAACGTCCCCGGGCTTTCGTGAACTTCGTGAACGAACGTCCCGGACTGGAGATGACATGAGTCGAGTGTGCGAGGGCCGCGTCGTCATCGTGACGGGCGCGGGGCGGGGGATCGGGCGCGAGCATGCGCTCGAGCTGGCGCGGCAGGGCGCGCGCGTCGTCGTCAATGATCTCGGCGTCGCGCTCGACGGGAAGAGCACGGGCGAGTCGCCCGGCGAGCAGGTCGTCGCGGAGATCCAGGCGCTCGGCGGCGAGGCGTTCGCGAACGGCGCCGACGTCGCGGACTGGGCGCAGACGCAGGCGCTCGTCGCGCAGGCGCTCGAGCGCTTCGGGCGCCTCGACGCGGTCGTGAACAACGCGGGCTTCGTGCGCGACCGGATGTTCGTCTCGTGCACCGAAGACGAATGGGACGCCGTACTGCGCGTGCACCTGAAGGGGCACTTCTGCCTCGCGCACCATGCCTGCGAGTACTGGCGCAACGAGTCGAAGGCGGGCCGCCAGCCGAACGCGCGCATCGTCAACACCAGCTCCGGCGCGGGCCTGCAGGGCAGCGTCGGGCAGAGCGCGTACTCGGCGGCGAAGGGCGGCATCGCGACGCTCACGCTCGTGCAGGCGGTCGAGCTCGCGCGCTACGGCGTCACCAGCAACGCGCTCGCCCCCTCCGCGCGCACGCGCATGACCGAGGGCCCGTTCGCGGAGCGCATGAAGGCGCCGGAAGCGGGCTTCGACGTCATGCACCCCGGCAACATCGCGCCGCTCGTCGCGTGGCTTTGCAGCGCAGAGTCGAGGGACGTGACGGGCCGGGTGTTCGAGATCGCGGGCGGCGAGCTCTCGGTCGCGGACGGCTGGCGCGCAGGCCCGAGGCTCGACAAGGGCGCGCGCTGGGCGGCCGACGAGATCGGCGCCGCCGTGCACGATTTGTTACGGAAGGCGACGCCCGCGCAGAAGGTGTACGGCTCCTGAGCCCACTCGAACCGGAGACAGAACGTGCACCGCGCACCCCAGCGACGAACGCCACGCAAAGCGGATCAGCCGCGGCGCGCAGCGCCGCCGGCTGCATCCGCAGGGCACGCTCGGAGAACCCGCCATGGCTCCCGGCCTGCGCGTCCGCGATCTCCGCGCCCGAGCGCCTTCGCGCCACCGACGCTCGCGCCGAGATGAATTTCTCCTTCACCGAAGAGCAGCAGGAGCTGCGCGCGACGGCGCGCGCGTTCCTCGCGGCCGCGTGCCCGCCCGAACATGTGCGCGCCGCGATGGAGAGCGCGCACGGCTACGACGAGAAGCTGTGGGCGAAGATCGGCGGCGAGCTCGGCTGGACCGCGATCGTGATCCCCGAGCGCTGCGGCGGGCTCGGGCTCTCCTGGGTCGAGCTGGTCGCGCTGCAGGAAGTGATCGGCGAGACGCTCGCGCCCTCGCCGTTCTTCGCGAGCGTGTGCCTCGCCGCAAATGCGATCCTCGCCGCTGGCGACGACGCGCAGCAGGCGGCGCTGCTGCCCGGAATCGCCGAGGGCCGCACGCGCGGAGCGCTCGCGTTCAGCGAGGCGAGCGGGCGCTGGGACGCGGACGCGATCGCCGCGACCTGCGCGCGCGACGGCGACGCCTACGTGCTGCGCGGCGAGAAGCGTTTCGTCGTGGACGGCGCGAGCGCGGAGCTGATCGTGCTCGCCACGCGCGCGCCGGGCTCGCGAGGTGCGAACGGCGTCTCACTGTTCGCGCTGCCGGCGAGCACGCCCGGCCTCGTTCGCGGAGCGGTGCCCACGCTCGATCAGACGCGCAGGCTCGCCACGCTGCGCCTCGACGGCGTGCGCGTGCCCGCCGCCGCGCGCCTCGGCGCGGAGGGCGCCGCCTGGCCCGCGCTCGAGACGGCGCTCCAGCGCGCGGCCGTCGCGCTCGCGGCCGAGCAGCTCGGCGGCGCTCAGCGCGCGCTCGACCTCGCCGTCGCCTACGCGAAGGAGCGCGTCCAGTTCGGGCGCGTGATCGGCAGCTTCCAGGCGCTCAAGCACGGGCTCGCGGACGTGATGGTGAAAGTGGAAGCCGCGCGCTCGGCGGTCTACTACGCCGGCTGCGTCGCAGCGAGCGGCGGCGGCGCTCTGCCGGCCGCAGCGGCGATGGCGAAGGCTGCCGCGACCGAGGCATTTTCGTTCGCGACGGCGAGCGCGCTGCAGGTGTTCGGCGGCGTGGGCTTCACCTGGGAGTACGACGTGCACCTCTACTTCAAGCGCGCGCGCTCCTCGGCCACGCTGCTCGGCGACGCGAGCTGGCAGCGCGAGCTCGTCGCGCGCGCAATCGGCCTGTGATGCCGGCCCCGCGGCTCGCCGGCGCGCTCGACTTCCGCGGCAAGGTCGCACTGATTACGGGCGGCGCGCGCGGCATCGGCCGCGGCATCGCCGAGCGCTTCCTCGAAGCCGGCGCCGAGGTCGCGATCTGCGGGCGCAGTGCTCCCGAGCACGCGCCGAGCTTCGGCGGGCGCAGCGCCGCGTTCTTCGCGTGCGACGTGCGCGACGCCGAGCAGGTCGCGCGCATGACCGACGAAGTCGCGCAGCGCTTCGGGCGCCTCGACACGCTCGTCGCGAACGCGGGCGGCGCGCCCGCCGCCGACGCCGCGACCGCCTCGCCGCGCTTCCACGAGCGCATCATCCAGCTCAACCTGATCGCGCCGCTGCACTGCGCGCAGCGCGCCAACGCCGTCATGCAGCAGCAGCCGGAGGGCGGCGTGATCCAGTTCATCGCGAGCGTCTCCGCGATCCGCCCGTCGCCGGGAACCGCCGCCTACGGCGCCGCGAAGGCCGGCCTGCTCTCGCTCACCGCGAGCCTCGCCGTCGAGTGGGCGCCGCGCGTGCGCGTCGTCGCGGTGACCGCAGGCCTGATCCGCACCGAGCAGGCGCACCTGCACTACGGCGACGAGGCGGGTGTCGCCGCCGTGGGACGCACGATCCCGCTCGGGCGCATGGGCGATCCCGAAGACGTCGCCGACGCTTGCCTGTTCCTGGCGTCGCCGCTCGCGCGCTACGTGAGCGGTACGAGCGTGCTCACGCATGGCGGCGGCGAGGCGCCAGCGTTCTTGGGCGCTGCGAAGAACGGGGCGCCCGACACGAAGTGAGTAGTGGTCGTGTGGCAATGGTGTGAGGAACAACGGAGGTGCGTGATGGATCGTCGCCGCATTGCAACGGTGTTCTCCGTATTCGCGGCTGGCGCGCTCGTCGGAGCTGCCGTGCCGATCCGTGGCGATTCGGCCAGCTCGAAGGTCACCAATCTGCTCACCGCAGCCCTCGCTACGGAGTTCACGCCCGAACGCGAGGTTCTCATCGACCTCGTCGAGATTCCTCCCAATCAGAAGCTCGACTGGCACTGGCACCCCGGAGAGGAGTTCCATTACTACCTCGAGGGCGACCCCGTGATCGAGCTGGGCGATGCCCCACCCATCATCGGCAAGCCCGGCACGGCCGGGCATGTCGCGTTCAGACAGCGCCACCAGGCGACCGCCGGGAAGGAGGGCGCGAAGATCATCGTGTTTCGCGTCCACACCAAGGGAGCAGCTTGGCGCTATCTGGACGAGACGAACGATCGCTAGGGCAAAGCTGAGCCCGACGACCCGCCTCGCTCACTCCCTCGGCGACCTGATCCCACCTCGGATCATGTTCCCCAGCGCCCGCACGAAGTCGCCGAGCCCCACCGCGATCCGGCGCGGCGGCGTGCGCGCGGGTGCCGCCGCCTGCAGGCCGCCGCGCAAGAAGGCGAAGAGCGCATCGAGATCGACGCGCGCCGCCGTGCGATCGAGCGAGCGGAAGCGCACGCTGCGCTCGCGGTCGAGCACGAACGTGGCCGGATAGGCGATGCCTCCCTTCTCCGCGCGATTGAAGAGCTCCCAGGCCTCGACGACTTCGCGCCCCGGATCACACAGCAGCGGGAAGTGCAGCCCGAGCTGCAGAGCGAGC
>DATBRS010000196.1:0-7529 GCA_036560185.1 Myxococcota bacterium | reverse complement strand
GACTACGTCGATACTCATTTCGCGGATGCGGGTACGGGGATCGTCTTCGCGATGCACGCCGAGGCCGCGTCATTCGGATCCCGCGTGTCCGGCACTCGCGTCCGTACGAAGCTCGAGAATCTGATCAAGATGAACCCGGAGAGCCGGATCATCATCGACATGCGAGAGGTTGCGTTCTGTTCGAGCAGCTTCGCGGACGAAGTCTTCGGGAAACTCTTCGTGGCGAAGGGCGCGCTCGCGTTCATGAGCCGATTCGAACTTCGAGGCGTCCATCCGACTGTCCAGTCCCTCGTCGACCGCGCAATCCTTCAGCGAAGCACGTCAAAGGCCTAGCCGGTCGAGTTCAGCGCGCGGGCAGGTAGCCGCATGCGCGCATCGCAGCGAGGTGCTGCAGGATGCACTCCTCGCTGTCGATGCACTCGCCGAACCCGAGCTCGCGCGCCTTGATCGTCGAGACGAGCGTCGGCACTGGCGACGGCGCGGCTGCGCCCCAGAGGATGTCGGCGTACTGCCAGGAGAGGCCGATCAGCGCATCCAGCTCTGCGATCCGCAGCCGCTCGCGTTCGGCGATGCGCCGCCAGAGCGCGGCGTGCTTCGGCATCTCCTCGCTCACGCGCAGGGGTGAATCCACGACCGTCGTCCCGAGCTCGCTCGCGAGCCGATCGAAGAATGTGCGCCATACGATCACGTCGCCGTTCGTGAGGTTGATCGCCTCGCGATTCGCGCGCGGCTCGCGCCAGCTCCACTCGACCGCGGCGGCGATGATGCGCGCGTCGATGCACTCGGTCAGCACGTGGGGATGCCCCGGATAGCGCAGCGGCTCGCCGAGCTCGCGCGCGATCGCGGCGTACGCGCCGAGCGCGGCGACGGGATTCATCGCGCTCCCCACCGCGACGCCGAGCACCACCTGCGGGCGCAGAATCGTGAAGGCGAAGCCGTCGCGTGCCGCGCGCGCCTCGAGCGCGTCCTGCTGCACGAAATAGAAGTTCGCGTGGTCGCGCTTGGCGTCGCGCTCGCGCGCGGGCACGCGCATCGGGCGGCCAGCGTGCACGCCGTACGCCTTCGTGCCCTGCAGCAGCGTGACGTGCGCGAGCGGCGCGCCGTCGAGCGCCGCCAGCACGTTGGCCAGCATGGCGCCGTTCACGTCGACGTGATCCGCTGCGAGCCAACCACGGATCAGCTCGGGCTTCTCGTAGAGCGCGGCGTAGACGAGGTGCGTCGCGTCGCGGTGCTCAGCCAGCGCAGCGCGCGTGGCGGCGGCGTCCGTCAGGTCGCAGCGCAGCCACTGCACGGGCTGCTTCGCGCCGCGCAGCGACTCGACGAGGCCCGCGTCGGGTGCGCGCCGCGCGAGGCCGACGACTCGCACCCCCTCGCGCGCCGCGAGCCGCTCCACCACGGCGCGCCCGATCACGCCGAGCGCGCCCGCGACGAGGACCTTCGTGTTCGCCATGCCGGCGACGCTATCGCGCTCGGCGTGCCCCCTGCCCCAATCTCCGGCGATGACGACGATCGTCTTCACCTCGTGCGCGAAAATCCAGGCGGTCGCGAAGCAGAAGGTCTGGGGCGAGATCGCTGCGCGCGAGCCCGACGCGCTGCTGCTGCTCGGCGACAGCGTCTACATGAAGCGCGAGGACCACGACGATCCGGCGGCGCTCGCGGACGACCTCGAGCGGCACTGGCGGCGCCAGCTCGCGGAGCCGCACTTCGCGGCGCTGCTCGTGACGCTGAAGGAGCGCGGCGCGGCCGTGCTCGCGACCTGGGACGATCACGACTCGTTCGGCGACGATCGCTACGGTGCGGATCTAGACCCCGCCCTCGTCGCCGCCGCGCGGGCGGTGTTTCTGCGCCGCGCTCCCGTCACGCGCTCGTCGCCGGAGATCTATTGCCGGGCCGACGTCGGCGACGCGACGATCCTGATGCTCGACGCGCGCTCGTTCCGTACCGCGAAGAACGCGCAGCGCGACCGCGACGGCATGCTCGGCGCCACGCAGTGGCGCTGGCTCGAGGCGCAGCTCGCTTCGGAGAGCTCCCCGTACACGCTCGTCTGCAACGGCTCGCCGCTGCACGACTACCGCAGCGAGGGCTGGCTCGCCTGGCCCGCGGCGCGCGCGCGCATGCTCGAGTTGTTACGGGACCGGCCCGGCACGCTATTTCTCGCGGGCGACGTGCACGACAACGAGCTCGGCGAGGCCGACGGCGTGATCGAGGTCGTTTCCTCCGCCGTCGCGCGCATCGGCAAGCTCATGCGCTGGAAGCTCGGCAACTACGGCGTGCTCGAGCTGAAGCGGGACGGCGTGCGCGTGAAGCTGCGCGGACGGCAGAAGAAGCAGCGGCGCGACGCGTGGATTCCCCTGGACGCCTGGCGAGTCGCCAGACGCGAGCGCACGAACCGAAATCGCTGAGCGCCGAGCTCAGTACCGGTAGTGATCGGGCTTGAAGGGCCCCTCGATCGGCACGTCGAGGTAGCTCGCCTGCGCGGGCGTGAGCTGCGTCAGCTTGACGCCGAGGTGCTCGAGGTGCAGCCGCGCGACCTCCTCATCGAGCTGCTTGGGCAGCACGTACACGCGCTTCTCGTACTTCGCGGCGTTCGCGTGCAGGTCGAGCTGCGCCAGCACCTGATTGGTGAAGCTCGCCGACATCACGAAGCTCGGGTGGCCGGTGGCGCAGCCGAGGTTCAGCAGCCGCCCCTCGGCGAGCACGAGGATGCTCTTTCCGTTCGGGAACACGAACTCGTCGTACTGCGGCTTGATGTTGATGCGCTGGATGCCCGGCACGGCCTTGAGGCCGGCCATGTCGATCTCGTTGTCGAAGTGGCCGATGTTGCCGACGATCGCCTTGTCCTTCATGCGCGACATGTCTTCCGCCGCGATCACGTGGGAGTTGCCGGTCGCGGTGATGAAGATGTCCGCGGTCTCGAGCACTTCGTCGAGCGTCGTGACCTGATAACCCTCCATCGCAGCTTGCAGCGCGCAGATCGGATCGATCTCGGTGATCACGACGCGGCAGCCTTGGCCGCGCAGGGCCTGCGCGCAGCCCTTGCCGACTTCGCCGAAGCCGGCGACGACGGCGACCTTGCCGCCGAGCATCACGTCGGTGGCGCGCATCAGGCCGTCGGGCAGCGAGTGCCGGCAGCCGTAGATGTTGTCGAACTTCGACTTGGTGACGGAGTCGTTCACGTTGATCGCGGGGAAGAGCAGGGTGCCCGCGCGCTCCATCTGGTAGAGGCGATGCACGCCCGTGGTCGTCTCCTCCGACACGCCGCGCACTCTGGGCGAGATGCGACCCCACACGCCCGGGTGCGTGCGCTGCATGTCGCGCGCGAGGCGGAGGATCACGCCCCACTCCTCGGGGTCGCGCTTCGGGTCGAAGGCGGGCACCGCGCCGGCGCGCTCCCACTCGAGGCCCTTGTGCAGGATCAGCGTGGCGTCGCCGCCGTCGTCGACGAGCAAATCGGGCCCCGAGCCGTCCGGCCATAACAAAGCGGCCGCGGTGCACCACCAATACTCTTCGAGCGTCTCGCCTTTCCACGCGTAGACCGCGACGCCGCGCGGCTGCTGCGGCGTGCCCTCCGGCCCGACCGCCACGGCCGCGGCCGCCGAATCCTGCGTCGAGAAGATGTTGCACGAGACCCAGCGCACGTCGGCACCGAGCGCGGTCAGCGTCTCGATCAGCACCGCGGTCTGCACCGTCATGTGCAGCGAGCCCATCACCTTCACGCCGCGCAGCGGCTTGCTCCCGCTGTGGCGCCGGCGCAGCTCCATCAACCCCGGCATCTCGTGCTCGGCGAGCCGAATCTCCTTGCGGCCGAGCTCGTGGAGGGCGAGGTCGTTCACCTTGAACGGCGGGATGGTGGTCGGCATCGAGGCCTCCTGGGGGCTGCATCCGTCTATGCGGATGGATGGGAAGTGGCCGCGCAAGCTAGGGAAGTGGCGCCTTCGCGGCCACCGCCAGCGCAGGGCGCCGGCGCGCCTTCGCGATCCGCGCGCGCGGCGCATACCCTGCGCGGCCTGATGCCGTCCTCGCCGCCCGCAGCTGCCGCGGATCCCGCTCGCGTCGTACCGCGCGATGCCGCCGCGCTCGTGCTGTGCCGGCGTGACTTGGGCGAGCCGCAGATCCTGCTCGGCCGCCGCGCGGGCGCGCTCAAGTTCATGCCCAACCTCTACGTCTTTCCTGGCGGGCGCGTCGATCCCGCCGACGCGCGCGCCGCGCGCGCGACCGATCTCCGCGCCGACGTGCTCGTGAAGCTGACGCGCGGCGCGACGCCCGCCCGCGCCCGCGCGCTCGCGCTGGCCGCCGTCCGCGAGACCTTCGAGGAAGCCGGGCTGCTCGTCGGGCAGCGCAGCGAGCGGCGTCTGCGCAGCAAGTCCGAGTCCTGGAGCAAGTTCCTCGCCAACGGCGTCGTGCCCGCGCTGCACGGCCTCGACTACATCGCGCGCGCCATCACGCCGCCCGGCAACCCGCGCCGCTTCGACACGCGCTTCTTCCTCGCCGACGCGAGCCACGCCCACGCACCCGACGAGTTGCTCGGGAGCGGCGAGCTGCTCGATCTGCGCTGGGTCGCGCTCAGCCGCACGCGCGAGCTCGCGCTGCCCGAGGCGACGTTGATGGTGATCGCGGAAGTCGAGAAGCGCGTCGCCGCGCCCGACCCGAGCCGCGTGCCGATCCCGTTCGCGCGCTACACGCGCGGCGGCATCAAGCTCGAGCATCTGTAGCTAGAGCCGCCGCTTCAGCGCGCGCACGCTCTCGCTCGCGCGGCGGATCCGTTCCGGGTCGACGCGCCCGCTCTCGACCAGCTGCGCGATCGTATCGGCGAACACGTTCGTCCCGGGGCGCGTGTGGTTGCCGACGATGAACAGCTCGACGCCCGCGTCGATCGCCCGCTCGAGCGCCACTTCGAGCGGGTAGTCCCGCGCGATCGCGCCCATCGCCATCTCGTCGGCGGCGACGACGCCCTGAAACCCCAGCTCGCCGCGCAGCAGGCCGGTGACGGTGGCGCGCGACATCGACGCGGGGCACCAGCTGCGCGGGTCGTCGGCCGAGCCCGGGCGGCATTGTGTCCGGTCGAGCGCGCCGTTCACGAGATGGCCCACCAGGATCACGTCGCGATAGCCGCGCGCGATCAGCGCGCGGTAGGGCTGCAGCTCCGCCGCCGCCTGATAAGTCGGCGTGGCATCGACGAAGCCGCGATGGCTGTCGCCCGCGGCGCTGCCGTGCCCGGGGAAGTGCTTCAGCGTCGCGAGCACGCCCTGCTCGTGAAACGCCTCGCTGAACTCCCACGCCAGCTGCGCGACGAGCTCGGGGTCGGACGAGAAGCTGCGGCCGAAGCGGCCGATCGCCGGGCTCGACGGATTCGCGTTCACGTCGACGCAGGGAGCGAGGTCGAGGTCGACGCCGAGCGAGCGCAGCTGCGCCGCCATCGCCGACGCGTAGGCGTGGGTGAGCTCGCGCGCGCGCGCGTCGGCCTCGGGGTCGCGCGCAGCGAGCTCCCGGTAGCCCCCGAGCGCTCGCGCGCTGACCGTGCGCTGCGAGAAGCCGAGTGCCGTCGGCAGGCGATCGACTCGCCCGCCCTCTTGATCGATTGCCACGAGCAGCGGAATGGGTTCGAGCCCAGCGCGCGCTCGGCGCTCCGCGCTGAACTTCCGCAACGCCGCGACCAGCGTGGCGAGCTGCATGGGGCTCTCGATGTTGCGGCCCGGCCGAGCGGCATCCGCGGCGTCGCGCGCCGGCCGCGAAAACAAGATGACGCCGCCGACGCGTCGCTCGGCGATGTCGCGCGCGATCTCCGAGCCGGCGTCGAAGGCGGCGCCGTGAGGATCCCGCCAGATCACGTCTCCGCTGCGCGATTGGCGGCTTCCCCCGAAGCCGACCAGCAGCATCTGGCCGATCTGCTCGCACAGCTCCTGCGACAGCCGTGCGCTGCAGGGGCGGGGCGGCTGCGTCGCTTTGCGGCAGCTCAGCGTGAAGCAGGCGAGTGCGGCGATCGCGAGCGAGAGCAGCGCGATCCTCGCTTCTCGGCGGCGCGCCGCACTAGGCTCCGCCGCGCGAGCTCCTCGAGGCGACGAATGCGCACAGGTCAGCGATCGCGAGCCCGCCCGCGAGGGGCGCGGCTCGGGGGCGTCCTGCTCGCGGCGCTCGCGATCGGAGCGCTCACACCGCCGGTGTTCCGGCTGCGCTCCGGCGCCGTGCGCACGCTCGCCTACGAGCCGAATGGGCGCGACCGCTTCGTGCGCGTGGTGGGCCCGCTCGCGAGCCGCG
This sequence comes from Myxococcota bacterium, assembly GCA_036560185.1. GTDB lineage: Bacteria > Myxococcota_A > UBA9160 > UBA9160 > UBA6930 > VGRF01. The sequence goes on along the minus strand of DATBRS010000196.1, from coordinate 1,274 downwards.
AGGGCGGCGAGGCGTGGCTCGCCGGGGCGGACATCAATCCCGCTTGCCGCGCAGCGCTCGTCGCCGCGGAGGACTTTCGATTCCATCGGCATCTCGGCGTCGATCGCCTCGCCCTCGCGTCCGCTCTGCAGCGCAACCTCGCGAGTCGGCGCATCGTGTGGGGCGGCAGCACGATCACGCAGCAACTCGCCAAGAACGCCTTCCTCGATCGCGAGAAGTCCTATCTCCGGAAGGCACGCGAGCTGCTCGGCGCTCTGCTGCTCGACCGAATCGTGAGCAAGCGGGATCAGGTCACGTGGTACCTGAACGCCGCCGAGTTCGGGCCACGGGTCTACGGCCTCGAGGCGGCCGCGCAGCACTACTTCGGCCACGCGGCTCGCGAGCTGCGCCTGGCCGAGTGCGTCGCGCTGTTCGCGATCCTGCCGGATCCGATCGCGCGCCATTCCGCGCTGCTGAGCGGGCGCGCGTCGCGCACGAGCGTGGCGCGCTGGACGGCGGCGCTCCGCGCGCTCGCGCTCGCGCGCGCGCTCCCGGCCGCGGAGATCGCGAGCGCACGCGACGAGCTGTTCCGCGGCGCCTACGTCGCTCCCGCGCCGCTCGCCGCCGCTCCGCGCTTCAGCCCTCGTCGGCGAGCTGCGCGAGGTTCATGCTGCCGAGCCATTCGTGCAGCGCCTCGGGCTCGACCTGATAACCCGCCAGGTGCACGAGGAAGCGCTGTCCCACCAGCAGCGTGAGATCGCTGCGACGCGAGCTCGTGTCCCAGGTCTCGTAGCCCGGGTGGCCCTCGATCGTGACGCCCTTCTGGTAGCCGCTGGTCGTCTCGTTCGAGAACTGAGACATCATCGTGAACGGCGCCGAGACCATCTCGGCGAAGCCGCCGTCCGTGATCTCGACGTTCATCGTCGGCTCCGCCGTGCCGTCGCTCGGCGCGGGGCCGCGGTATTGGTTCGACACGATCGTCACCTTGTACTCGGGCATCGACGTCGTCTGCCCGTTCGGCTCGCCCGCGGTCCAGCCCGCGGCCGCGGGAGGCAAGTAGGGCAGCAGCACCTTGAAGCCGAGCGGCTCGACGACCGCGTGCGCCGCGGGCGCGGCTGCGGCCGCCGGCGCCGCTGCCTCCTCCGACTCGACCGGCTCCGACTCTTCGCGGGTGGCGTAGTTCCCGCTCTCGTCGCCGCCACACGCCGCGAAGGCGAGGGTGATTAGGGCCAGCGCCGAAGTTCGATTCATCCGCATCGCATGCTCCTCCCAGGGCTCGCCGCGCACGCTAGCCC